>JBAWAV010000255.1:0-12585 GCA_049589475.1 Mycobacterium sp. | reverse complement strand
GGCACGATCTCGCGCTCGAAGAAGCCGCTCTTGATGGCGTCCTCGGCGCGGTTCTGGCTGCGCACGCCCCAGTGGTCCTGGTCCTCGCGGCTGATGCCGGTCAAGATGGCGACGTTCTCGGCCGTCTGACCCATCGCGATGTAGACGTCGGGGATGTTGTGGTCTTTGCGGGGATCGTGCCAATCCTCGGCACCCTCGGCCGCGGTCGCGGTGCGCTGCGCGGCCTCGTCGAACAGCGGGTTCTTGGTGTCGGGCAACGAGTCCGAGTTGCCCTTGGCGAAGCGGGACACCGTCTCGACGCCGGCCGAGATGAAGGCGTCGCCCTCGCCCGCCTTGATCGCGTGGAACGCCATCCGGATGGTCTGCAGCGACGACGAACAGTACCGGTTGACGGTGGTGCCGGGCAGGAAGTCGTAGCCGAGTTCGACGGCGACCACGCGGGCCATGTTGAAACCCTGCTCGCCACCGGGCAGGCCGCAGCCCAGGATCAGGTCGTCGATCTGGTGGGGGTTGAGCGCGTCCACCTTGTCGAGCGCGGCGCGCACCATCTGCGCGGCGAGGTCGTCGGGCCGGATGGTGACCAGCGACCCTTTCATGGCGCGCCCGATGGGCGAACGGGCAGTTGAAACGATGACGGCTTCCGGCATGACGGCTCCATCCAGATGTGGTGTGGTCTGGCCCCGAATCTAGCCGCGCAGCGCCTCGGCGACCTAGCCGGGGCCGGGTATGACGATCGGCGCGGGCACCCCGGTCGTGGGACGTCGCCACAGCCGGGAGATCACTCTGAGCACTGTGAAACCGGGGCCGGCCTCGGTGGCCGATGACGACGGCAGCGCCGGTGTCGGAGCGTCGGGCCAGTCGCCGAGCGCGCTGCACAACGCCGGCAGCAGCTGGCTCGCGGCCAGCGCGTATCCGGCAGCGGACGGGTGGAACTGATCGTCGGACAGCATCAGATGCGGCGAATGCCGAAACTCGTCGTTGACCAGCGAGGCCAGCGGCACCGGCACGCCGCCGGCGGACCTGACGGCACCGGCCTGTGCGCGGGCGAGCCGCAGTCCCAGGGTGCGCACCGTCCATCGCAGCGGCTGCGGTATTGCCTTGACGACACCGAAATCGGGGCAGGTCGCGACGACGACCTCGGCGCCGCTGGCCTTCAACCGTCGCACCGCGGCGCCCAGCCTGCGCGACGAGGCGCTGATGCCGTTCAGCTTGGTGACGTCGTTGGCACCGATCAGAATGACGGCGGCGTCCGGCGGCGGCCCCGCTACGAACATCGCGTCGACCTGCCCGGACAACCCCTTGGACGTGGCGCCGACGATCGCCTTGGTGCTCAACCGAACACTTTTGCCGCTCTGTTCGGCCAGCCCGCGGGCGATCAGCACCCCTGGGACCTCGTCGGCGCTGAGGCAGCCGTACCCGGTCGCGGTCGAGTCACCGAAGATCATCAGGTGCAGGTCGACCGGCACCCCGCGGTGCCAGCGTTGCGCCGGACCGCCGCCGGGAACGTAGACACCGTCGGCCCGGGGCGGGACATCCCACGATTTCGGGATGAGGCTGCGCGCCTTTGCGGCCTGGCTGATCAGCAGATTGCGCGCCCCCACATAGGCGGTGCCGGTCGATGCCAGCGCGCCTGCCGCGGCCAGCGCGACCATCGAACCCCGCGGTGCGCGTCGTACCACGCGAACAGTTTATGTCGCCTACCGGCCGCTCTCTGCCAGCCCGGCGTCGACGCGGTCACGGGTCGGAACAAATCGGGTATCGAATGAGACTCTTTGATTGTTGAACTTCTTTAAAGTGTCAAGCTAAGTTCGCGAGGTTGGCTGAGCGAAAAGCCGGACGCCTCGCCGACATGATCTACAACGACGTAGGAGTGTTGGCATGACCGCACCGAGCAAGGTCTCGGGCTCGCCCCGGGCCGCAATCAGCAGTCGCCATGTGCTGCGCCCTCGCAGATTTCCCGCCAGCGACGGCGTGCCCGTCGAGGTCGTCGAGAGCGGACCCAGCATCGCCGGGATGGCCGCGTCGCTGGCCTGCCGGCTGACGATCCGTCCGGCTCTGGGCATCGCCAGCCACATCCCGCACGTCCCTTTTCCGTTCGGCGTCATCGACTTCGCTGCCCGGGCGCTGCTGCCCGGCCCCGGCACCGTGCGCAAGACCGTCAGATTGCCGCACGCCACTGCGCAACTGGTGCGTGCCCCCGGCGTGCTGCCGGCGGACGGCAACCGGCGGGTGGTGCTCTATCTGCACGGCGGCGCCTTCCTGACCTGTGGAGTCAACTCGCACAGCCGAATCGTCAACGCGCTGTCGAAGTTCGCCGACTCCCCGGTGCTGGTGGTCAATTACCGGCTGATCCCGAAGCACTCCGTCGGCATGGCGCTGGACGACTGTCACGATGCCTACCGCTGGCTGCGGCTGCGCGGGTATCAGCCGGAACAGATTGTGCTGGCGGGTGACTCGGCCGGCGGTTATCTGGCTCTCGCTCTGGCGCAACGGCTTCAGCAGGCCCACGAGGAACCGGCGGCGCTGGTGGCGATCTCGCCGCTGTTGCAACTGGCCAAGGGGCCCAAGCAGGCGCACCCGAACATCAAGACCGATGCGATGTTCCCCGCCAAGGCATTTGACGCGTTGTTCACCTTGGTCGCCAAGGCCGCGCGCAAACATGTGGTCGACGGAGAGCCGGAGCAGCTCTACGAGCCGCTCGACCATGTCGAGCCGGGGCTGCCCCGGACCTTGATCCACGTATCAGGCTCAGAGGTGCTGCTGCATGACGCACGCGCGGCGGCCCGCGCGCTCGCGGCCGCCGGAGTACCCACCGAGGTGCGGGTCTGGCCCGGGCAGATTCACGACTTCCAGCTCGCCGCGCCGATCGTGCCCGAGGCCGAGCGGTCGCTGCGCCAGATCGGCGAATACATCCGCGAAGCCACCGGCTAGGCGAGGTCGCAGCGCACCTGAGACGATCTACCCATGCGGATCGCGCAGCACATCAGTGAAATCATCGGAAATACTCCGTTGGTTCAGCTGAACTCGGTCGTGCCGCCTGGGTCGGGCCGAGTCGTCGCGAAGGTCGAATACCTCAACCCCGGATTGAGCAGCAAAGACCGGATCGCGGTGAAGATGATCGACGCCGCCGAGGCCAGCGGGGAGCTCAAACCGGGCGGCACCATCGTCGAACCGACGTCGGGGAACACCGGTGTCGGCCTGGCCCTGGTCGCCCAGCGCCGCGGCTACCGGTGTGTGTTCGTCTGCCCCGACAAGGTCAGCGAGGACAAGCAGAACGTCCTGCGCGCCTACGGCGCCGAGGTCGTGGTCTGCCCGACGGCGGTGCCGCCGGACCACCCCGACAGCTACTACAGCGTCTCCGACCGGTTGGTCAGCGAGATCGACGGCGCCTGGAAGCCCGATCAGTACTCCAACCCGCAGGGCCCGGCGAGCCACTACGAAACCACCGGACCGGAGATCTGGGCCGACACCGACGGTCAGGTCACCCACTTCGTCGCCGGCATCGGCACCGGCGGGACGATCACCGGCGCGGGCCGCTATTTGAAAGACGTCTCGAATGGCCGGGTGAAGGTCGTCGGCGCCGACCCGGAGGGATCGGTGTACTCCGGCGGGACCGGCCGGCCCTATCTGGTGGAAGGCGTCGGCGAGGATTTCTGGCCCGCGGCCTACGACCGGGCGGTGCCCGACGAGATCATTGCGGTGACCGACTCCGACTCGTTCAACATGACCAGGCGACTGGCCCGCGAAGAGGCCATGCTGGTCGGCGGCTCGTGCGGAATGGCGGTGGTGGCCGCACTGAAGGTGGCCGAGCAGGCCGGCCCCGACGCGCTGGTCGTCGTGCTGCTGCCCGACGGCGGTCGGGGCTATTTGTCGAAGATCTTCAACGATGCCTGGATGTCGTCCTACGGGTTCCTGCGCACCAGGCTGGACGGCTCGATCGAGCAGCCCACGGTCGGCGACGTGCTGCGCGGAAAGTCCGGTCAGCTACCCGACCTGGTGCACACGCATCCGTCGGAGACGGTCCGCGACGCGATCGGCATCCTGCGCGAATACGGGGTGTCGCAGATGCCCGTCGTCGGCGCCGAGCCGCCGGTGATGGCCGGCGAGGTGGCAGGAAGTGTCTCTGAGCGCGAACTACTTTCGGCTGTCTTCGAGGGCCGCGCCAGCCTGGCCGACGCCGTAGGCATGCACATGAGCCCGCCGCTGCCGATCATCGGTGCCGGTGAACAGGTCAGCGCGCTGGCCAAGACGCTGCGGGACTTGGACGCCGTGATGGTTGTCGAAGAAGGCAAACCGGTCGGGGTGATCACCCGGTACGACTTGCTGGGCTTCCTGTCCGATGGCGCGCTACGCAAGTAGCGGGACGCCTTGCGGGCAAATTAGTTCGGGTAGCGAAAAATACTGCGCAAAGGGAAAGCCGCTTATGACCGACCACATCCCACGACCGCCTGGCGAGGCTCAGATGCCGCCCCCGCCGCCCCCACCGCTGGGAGGTGGTGGCTACCCGCCGCCGCCTCCACCCTCGGGCGGATATGCGCCGCCGCCGCCCGGACCGGTGCTCCGGGGTCTGACGAAGGAGTCCTACACGCCGTGGCTCACCCGGGTCGCAGCGTACGTCATCGACCATCTGCCCGTCATGCTCATCGTCGGCGTCGGCTGGCTCGTCCTGCAGAACTCCGTCGAGAGCGCCTGCCTGACGGACATCACCCCGAACACCGTCAACCAGATCTGCTCGGTCGGCCCGTCGTCTCTGGGCGTGGCGGTGATGTGGGGTGCGACGTTGCTCGCGCTGGCCTTCATCATCTGGAACCTCGGCTACCGGCAGGGCAGCACCGGATCCAGCATCGGCAAGTCGGTGCTCAGATTCAAAGTCGTCAGCGAGAACACCGGTAAGCCGATCGGTTTCGGGTTGTCGGTGCTGCGCGAGATCACCCACCTGGTCGACGCCGCGATCTTCTACGTCGGGTATCTGTTTCCGCTCTGGGACGCCAAGCGCCAGACGTTGGCCGACAAGATCATGGCCACGGTGTGCCTGCCGATCGACCGGCCGGCCCAGGCGTAGTCAGATCACGGACACCACGGCGGGATCGGGCAGAAATTCAGGCCCGGCGGCGGTGGAGCCGGCGGTGGCGGCTGGTCGCCCTCCCAGATGGTCCGGGCGACGTTGCCCCCGCCGCCGACGAACCAGTAGGTGTGGCACACGCTCGCGTCCCACCGCACTGGGTCGACCCGGAGGTTGCCGGTCTGCACCGGCGGATCGCCAGGGCACCAGCGGCACGGTCCTTCCGGGTGATCTGGCGGGCAGCCCGGCCAGGATTGGGGCGCCGGACCGGGGCGGGCCCCGGCGGTAACGGGGCCAGCCACCCCCGCGACATTGCCGCACAGCAGGACAGTCGCTGCCATACCTACAATCAATCGCTTCATAAACCTGGGATTCTGCGCGCCCGCACGCGGCGTGCGCATGGGGCGAATGACCCAACTTTGCGGCGTTCGCTGCGATCTGATCGCGGTGGCTAGGCTGATCCGCGATGAGCGAACACTTCGAGGCAGCCGGGCTCGCCACCAAGGCCATCCACGCCGGCTACCGGCCCGATCCGCAGACCGGAGCTGTCAACACGCCGATCTACGCGAGCAGCACCTTCGCTCAGGACGGCGTCGGCGGGCTGCGCGGCGGATTCGAATACGCCCGCACCGGCAACCCGACCCGGGCCGCGCTGGAAACCGCGCTGGCGGCCGTTGAAGACGGCAGCTTCGGCCGGGCGTTCAGCTCCGGCATGGCGGCCGGCGACTGCGTGCTGCGCGCGGTGCTGCGTCCCGGCGACCACGTGGTGATCCCGGACGACGCCTACGGCGGAACGTTCCGGCTCATCGACAAGGTCTTCACACAGTGGGGTGTGCAGCACACCCCGGTGGCGTTGTCCGATCTCGACGCGGTCCGCGCGGCGGTCACCCCGAGCACCAAGCTCATCTGGGTGGAAACGCCCACCAACCCGCTGCTGTCGATCGCCGATATCGCCGGCATCGCCGATATCGGCGCGGAAAGGCAAGCAAAAGTGTTGGTGGACAACACGTTTGCGTCACCTGCGCTGCAGCAGCCGTTGACGCTGGGCGCCGACATCGTGCTGCACTCGACGACGAAGTACATCGGCGGACATTCCGACGTGGTCGGCGGCGCGCTGGTCACCAACGACGCCGAACTGGACGAGGCGTTCGCCTTCCTGCAGAACGGCGCCGGCGCGGTGCCGGGGCCGTTCGACGCCTACCTGACCATGCGCGGCCTCAAGACGCTGGTCTTGCGGATGCAGCGGCACAGCGAAAACGCCGCTGCGGTCGCCGAATTCCTTGCCGGGCATGCGTCGGTGCACACCGTGCTGTATCCGGGTCTGCCCAGCCATCCCGGTCACCAGGTCGCCGCGCGGCAGATGCGCGGTTTCGGCGGCATGGTGTCAGTGCGGATGAAGGGTGGACGGCGCGCCGCGGAAGCCCTATGCGCCAACGCCCGGGTGTTCATCCTGGCCGAGTCGCTTGGCGGTGTGGAGTCGCTGATCGAGTATCCGGGCGCGATGACGCATGCGTCGACGGCCGGATCGCAGTTGGAGGTACCCGACGATCTGGTCCGGCTCTCGGTCGGCATCGAAGACGTCGCCGACCTGATCGCCGATCTCGAGCAGGCGCTGAGCTAACGCGTTCGCGTCAAGCTCCGGCAGCTGGAATAGGCCACCGCCACACTCCGCGATAGCTGGGAACGTCGAGCTGCAGAATCGAGGGGTTCTCGGGGGCGCTGACGACGACATCGGTGATCGTATGAGCACCCGGGACGATCGGCTCGGAGATCGCTTGCGTACCCCGCCCGCACTTTGCGTGCATGTAGAGGCTTCCGGTGGAATTGCCGCTACCGTCTTGAACACTCCAATGGGGGAGAGCCAGCGCTTGCGCGGTGGTTGGGTTGGCAAACTGATCGACGTCCGACCACACTTCGAGGTCAAACCGCAAATATTGTGCATGACTTATCAATAAGCCGTGCGGCTCGACGCACTGCACATTTTGCTGGATTTTCGTCACCACGAAAGACAGCTGATTGGTGAGCCAACCCCGAGCGTCATCGCTGTCGTCGGGCTTGGGCGGGTCGGTCGCCACCTGCCGATTCCAGACGATGTTCTCGAGATTGGATTTTCGCTCCCAGATCGGTAGGCCGAAGAACAGGCCCGTCGACAACACTGCCACCATGGCAAACGAAACCTTCGTCGCGAAACTACGGCAACGCGCCGCGCCGTTACGGCGTTCGCGATAGCACGCACCCAGCTCGATTACTGCAAGGAACGTCAGCACGACCGAAGTTGTGCCAATCACCGCATTGGCGATATTCACTGACTGTGTCACGGCCTGCGTCACGGCGGCTATGCCAAGGAGAGTGACTGCCGTTATCAGAAGCAGTCGGACAACCAGGTCGAGTTCGATCTCATGAACGGTGCGAGCGCCCAGAGCGGCGAACGCCTTCGCCTCCGCGTCGGCCAACTGTGCTCGCTTGCGCCGGATGACATCGAACGCCGGGAGTAGCGGCACGATCGCCACGATGGACGACCAGGCGACAATCATTGCCGCACCGGCGAAAAAGTATGCTTCCCGTGGGTGCTGTAACACCGCAAGGCGGTCAGCGTTTTGGAATGCAGCTATCGCGGCGGTCCGGTTCACTGTGATCGCGGCGGCCATGAGATCACCGAGAAGGTTCCGGTACCCGGCGTGCCACCAACATGCCAGCAGATAGGCGACAGACAGTACGGCCACTAATCCCAGCGGCAGGATCAATGCCAATCGGGGCCTGCGGGGCAGCGACTCTTCAAAATGCTCGAGCATCGCCAGGTCGCCATTTTGTTCGTCCCCGGTGCCCGACACTACGTCGCGCCTCATCACGCCGGACTTGAGAGCGTCAGCGCATCGATACAGATAACGCGTGAAAATTGCCGACACTAAGTAACGCGGGGTTGGAAAAGCCAGCCAGTGTGGCAGCCACGGCTTTCCGGGCTTCACCCAGGAAACCATTGCTGCGTTGTTCACACTGTCCAGTGCATCGGTGTAGCCGGTGAGCAGAGCGCGCAACTCTGGGGTGACGCCCGACAATTCGGCGGTGTTGGCGGGCGTCGCTTCGGGGTTGCTGATTATCGCGGTCATTGCAGGTTCCTGGTGTGTGCGCGAGTTATTTTCGCGAGCCTAGGACGACTGCTCCGCTGCAAGCGTGAGTAGTGGACTACTTAATCCCGACATCAAACGCCTGAGCGTGACCCTGAACTTTCGTCGTGAGTGAATCTGCCCGACGCGATATGCCGTTACGGCCTCGCTGAATTCACATTCGACACGCCCGGCTCAGGAGTGGTACGGCTCCGCGCTGACCAGCGTGACCTTGACAGTGTTGCCGTTGGGCACGGTGTAGCTGCGGGTCTCACCCTCTTTGGCGTCGATCAAGGCACCACCCAGCGGTGAGTTGGGTGAGTACACCTCGAGCTTGCCGTCGTTGACGGCCTGCTCGCGGGTGCCGATCAGAAACGTCTCGGTGTCGGACTTGTCGCCGTCGTAGTAGACCTTCACCACCGACCCGGGCAGCGCGATACCGGACTGCTTGGGCACCTCGCCGACCTTGGCGTTGTTCAGCAGGTCCTGCAGCTGGCGGATGCGGGCCTCCTGCTGGCCCTGCTCTTCGCGGGCTGCGTGGTAGCCACCGTTCTCGCGGAGGTCGCCCTCCTCGCGGCGGTCGTTGATCTCCGCGGCGATGACCGGACGATTCGCGATCAATTGATCGAGCTCAGCCTTCAGTCGGTCGTGTGATTCCTCGGTCAACCAGGTAGCTTGGGTGTCCGTCATCTCGTCGTGCTCCTTGTGGTGTCGGTCGGGCGGTATCCGCCGCGGCAGTTGTCGGGTTGCTGCCGGGCGGTTCCACACCTGTACTGCCGACCCCAGTAGTCGGGTGTACCCCCTGCACGGCGCATCTGGCCGCTAATGCAGCAATACACGGTCCCAGCCGGAACCGTGCATCCGACGATTCTACACCGCTGCTGTGGATGCCGAGGACATTTTCCGCAGTCCTGCGTTTGCCGGCGCCCGCGCGCTTCAGGGCGCGCGAAGGTAGCCGGGCACGTCGGTGCCGCAGCCATAGATATCGCCGACTGCCGGCGGCTTGTTGGACTTCACGATCGCCGTCACCTGCACTGTTGCCTGACTCGCCGGCGGAACCAGCACTTCGCGTCGACCCGTTTCGCTGCCGTCTTTCGCGCGTACCCGCACGATGCAGTCCACCGGTCGTGACGGGTCAATTCGGGTCACGCTGATCGTTACTGACACGGTCTGGCTGTCGACCAACCGATAGCCGGCCAGCGTGCCCTCGACGTCGCTGCGGCCCAGCAATCGATAACCGATGACAGCGAGTGTGACGCCGACCGCGACCGCCGTGACAGACAGCGCGATGAACCAGCGCCGGGACGGGCGGGGTAGCCGCCCACGCCCGTAGCGCGACGGCGGCGGCGACGGTTCAGTCATGGTGTGGTGGGGTCGGTGCCGGGGCTTTCGGGACCCGGCGGCCGGGATGGAACTATTAGACCTGGAACTATAGGGCCCAAGAACAGCGGATAGTCAGGGAGCACGTGAGCGAGCTGCGGTTGATGGCGGTGCACGCCCACCCAGACGACGAGTCCAGCAAGGGCGCCGCGACCCTTGCCCGCTACTCGGACGAGGGCCACCGCGTGCTGGTGGTCACCCTGACCGGTGGCGAACGCGGCGACATCCTCAACCCGGCAATGGACCTACCGGAAGTGCACGGGCGCATCGCCGCTGTCCGCCGTGACGAGATGGCCAAGGCCGCCGAGATTCTCGGCGTCGAACACGCCTGGTTGGGCTTCGTCGATTCCGGGCTCCCGATGGGAGATCCGCCCCCGCCGCTGCCGGAGGACTGCTTCGCGCTGACGCCGTTGGAGGTCTCCACCGAGGCGCTGGTGAAGGTGGTGCGCGAATTCCGGCCGCACGTGATGACGACCTATGACGAGAACGGCGGGTACCCACACCCCGATCACATCCGCTGCCATCAGGTGTCGGTTGCGGCGTATGAGGCGGCCGCCGACCACCGGCGCTTCCCGGACGCCGGTCCGGTGTGGCCGGTCGCCAAGCTGTACTACAACCACGGATTCCTGCGTCAGCGGATGCAGATGCTGCAGGACGAGTTCGCCAAGCGCGGGCAGACCGGGCCGTTCGAAAAATGGCTCAAGCATTGGGATCCGTCGCACGACGTCTTCGCCGGCCGGGTGACGACCAAGATCGAGTGCTCGGCGTACTTCAGTCAACGTGACGACGCGTTGCGGGCGCACGCGACCCAGATCGATCCCAAGGGTGATTTCTTCGCCGCACCGATCGAATGGCAGCAGCGGCTGTGGCCGACTGAGGAGTTCGAGCTGGCGCGCTCGCGGATTCCGGTGCGTCTGCCGGAGTCCGATCTGTTCACCGGAATCGAGGCTTAGCCGTGGTAGCCATCTTGCAACTTCCCTCGGCAGCGGTCGTGCTGCTCGCCGACGGCCCGCACAACAGTGGACCGGACTTCGGCAAAGCCAGCCCGTTCGGGTTGCTCGTGGTGGTGCTGCTCCTGATCAGCGTGCTGTTTCTGGTGCGCTCGATGAACCGGCACCTCAGGAAGCTGCCGGACTCCTTCGATCCGCAACACCCCGAACCCGATCAGGCGGTCGACGACGGGACGATCGACCAACCGCCGCATGAGCCGCGCTGACGACGATCACCAGAGCAGTGCGATCGGAAAATCGCAGGAAGGAGCAGCGCCCGTGAGGCAGGCGCGTAACCAGCTCGCCGGGGCGGCCAGCCCTTACCTTCGCCAGCACGCCGACAACCCGGTGCACTGGCGGCAGTGGTCGCCGCAGGCGCTGACCGAGGCCGAGGAACGCGACGTGCCGATCTTGTTGTCGATCGGCTACGCCGCATGCCACTGGTGCCACGTGATGGCGCACGAGTCGTTCGAGGACGACGAGGTCGCCGCGGCGATGAACGCCGGCTTCGTCTGCGTCAAAGTCGATCGTGAGGAACGGCCCGACATCGACGCGGTCTACATGGCCGCCACCGTCGCGCTCACCGGGCAAGGCGGTTGGCCCATGACGTGCTTCCTGACGCCCGACGGGCGGCCGTTCTTCTGTGGCACGTTCTATCCGAAAGACAGCTTCCTGCAGCTACTTTCGGCAGTATCCAGCACGTGGCGGGATCGTCGTGAAGAGGTCGAGCAGTATTCTGACCAGATCGCCGGCGAACTGCGCTCGACGGCCTCCGGATTGTCCGGCGGCCCTCAGCTGAACCCCGCGCTGTGCGACCACGCCGTTGCCGCGGTCCTGCAGGACGAGGACACCGCTCGCGGCGGCTTCGGCGGCGCACCGAAATTCCCGCCGTCGGCGCTGCTGGAAGCCCTGCTGCGGCACTGGGAGCGGACCGGCTCACCGCAGGCGCTGAATGCGGTCGGCCGCACCGGCGCCGCCATGGCCCGCGGCGGAATGTATGACCAGCTGGCCGGCGGCTTCGCCCGCTACAGCGTCGACGATGACTGGGTGGTACCGCATTTCGAGAAGATGCTGTACGACAACGCGCTGTTGTTGCGGGCCTACGCGCACTGGGCCCGTCGAACCGGTGATCCGCTGGCGCGCCGTGTCGCCGGTGAGACCGCGGGCTTCTTGCTCGCCGAGTTGCGCGCGGGCGACATGTTCATCTCCTCGCTGGACGCCGACGCCGACGGCAGCGAAGGTTCGACCTACCTGTGGACGCCCGCACAGCTGACCGAAGTGCTCGGCGGCGACGACGGGCGTTGGACCGCTTCGGTTTTCGGCGTGACAGAGGCGGGCACCTTCGAAGCGGGCGCGTCGGTGCCGCAGCTCCGTGGCGATCCCGGCGACCTGCATCGCTTCGGGCGCGTCCGGACGGCGCTGCTGACGGCCCGGCGGGCGCGACCGCAACCTGCTCGCGATGACAAGGTTGTCACCGCCTGGAATGGGTTGGCGATCACCGCGCTGGCCGAGGCCAGTGTCGCGTTGGCCGCACCCGAATTGGCGGCCGCCGCAGCGCATTGCGCGACGGCACTGTTGCGGCTGCACCTAGTGGGCGGCCGGCTGCGCCGAGCCAGCCTGGGCGGACGGGTCGGCGAGAGCACCGCGATCCTGGAAGACCACGCGACGCTTGCCACCGGGTTGCTCGCGCTCTACCAGCTGACCGCCGAGAGAGCCTGGCTGACCGCCGCCACCGCATTGCTCGATATTGCGTTGGCGCACTTCGCCGATCGAAACCGGCCGGGTCGCTGGTTCGACAGCGCCGACGACGCCGAGCAGCTGGTGCTGCGGCCGGCCGACCCGTATGACGGCGCCACCCCGTCGGGTGCCTCGTCGATCGCGGAGGCGCTGCTGACCGCGGCACATCTGACCGGCGTAGAGCGCTATGCGCAAACGGCCACCGCGACGCTTCAGGCACACTCCGTGCTGCTGGCCCGTGCGCCGCGCTCGGCCGGGCACTGGCTCGCCGTCGCCGAAGCCGCAGTGCGCGGGCCGCTGCAGATCGCTGTCG
>JBAWAV010000254.1:0-20095 GCA_049589475.1 Mycobacterium sp. | reverse complement strand
TGACCGGCCCGTCCGGATCCTGGGCGCCCGGGTCACGGTCGTGCCGCCCGGGCCGCAGCGCGCAGCCGTGCTGCGGGCGCCGCAGTTGCTCGCGGTCGCGGGCGACGTGATCGTGAACAGTGACGCCGTTCGCCGGCAGGTTCTGGCGGCGGGCGTCGACGCCGCGACCGAGGTGCTGCTCTGGGGCCCAGACCACCCGCCGAGCCTGAACTGCAAGTACATCCCGGTCCGACACCGGCCGAGCGCCGCCGCCCAGGTGTTCAAATCGCACGCCATGGCCGCTGGCGAAGCGATCGCCGACCAACCGGCTGACGAAAGTTTCTACTCGATGGCCTGACCGTCACCCGGGCTTGGCGGCGGTGACGAACTGCAGTGAGCGCTGGGTCTGCTGCTGCACGTCGACGAGACCCGACGACGTGAACAGGTCGGTGAACGCGTGCCGCTCGAACATCTGCAACCCGATCACGCGGGCGCCCGCGTTCATCGCCTGACGCACGGGCGGTGGCTGCCCGGCGTAGCTGGTCAATATCGCCACCCGGCCGCCGGGCCGCAGCACCCTGACCATCTCGTGGGCCACCCGGAACGGTTCGGGCATCAGATACAGCGCGCCGAAACAGCAAACGGCGTCGAAGGTTTCGTCGTTGAAAGGCAGCGTTCCCGCGTCACCGCGGACGTAGCAGGTGCGTGATCCGCTGTTGTCCAGCACGGCGCGGGTCAGCATCGGCACCGAGATGTCGAGCCCGACCGCCAACCCGCCGTCTGGCAGTCGTTTCGCCAGTTGGCCAGTGAAATTGCCTGGTCCACAAGCGATATCGAGTAGCAGGTGGGCGCGGGAGAGCCTCAGCGCCTCGGCCGCGCGGCGTTGCTCAGCGCCGGTGGTGACGCCGCTGGCGACATAGAACGCCACCGGGCGCCACAACCGCTCGTAGACGGTAGCGACCACCGGGCTGTTCATCGCGCGCTGCGCCAGCGTCGAGGGTCTGTTCACCTCGGAGGGCTCGGCCTCGCCGAGCACGTCGAGGAAGCCGTGCCGCACGGTGGCCTGGCGGTCGAGCAAATCGCGGGTTATCTCGATTGGATCTGCGGTGCTACCCATGCCGTGAGTGTGACCCGCGGCCGGTTCCGGTACGCATTCGGGTCGCATCCTTGCTGCAACGTGACCGAAACCCATAACCTGGGCACCATCGGACGGCGACCGGACAGGGGCGGAGTTGGTGACCGAACTGACCGCGCTACGCGCCGTGGAACTCGCGGCACTGGACATCTTCAAGGGATGTCCCGCCGAGGACTTGATGCCACTGGCGGCCAGCCTGCAGCCGCTGGAGGCCGTTGCCGATCAGATCCTGATGCAGCAGGGCGAGCAGGCGGTGTCCTTCCTGTTGATCTCGTCGGGCACCGCGGAGATCAGGCATGTCGCTGACGACGATGTAGTGACCGTCGAGCAGGTATCCGACGGGATGATCGTCGGTGAGATCGCATTGCTGCGGCATATTCCGCGGACCGCGACGGTCACCACCACCGAACCGCTGATCGGGTGGATCGGTGACACCGACGCGTTCGCCCGACTGGTGCACATCCCCGGCATCATGAGCCGGTTGGTGCGCACGGTCCGTCAGCGGCTCGCGGCGTTCATCACGCCGATTCCGGTGCGGGTTCGCGACGGAACGGAATTGCTGCTCCGGCCGGTGCTGCCCGGTGACAGCGCGCGCACTCTGCAGGGGCATGTCCGGTTTTCCAGCGACACGCTATATCGGCGGTTCATGTCGGCGCGCGTGCCGAGCACCGCGCTGATGGACTACCTGGCCGAGGTCGACTACGTCGACCACTTCGTCTGGGTGATGACCGATCAAGACGGCTACCCGATGGCGGATGCTCGTTTCGTGCGAGACGATCACGATCCCGGCGTCGCCGAGATCGCGTTCACCGTCGCCGACGACTACCAGGGCCGCGGGATCGGCTCCTTTTTGATCGATGCCCTCTCCATCGCGGCGCGGGTCGCCGGAATCGAAAAGTTCACCGGCCGCATGCTTGCCGACAACGTCGCGATGCGCACGATCATCGATCACTACGGCGCGGTCTGGCAGCGCGACGACGTCGGTGTGGTCACCTTCGTCGCCGACGTTCCCGATCCGCATCGCCCGCCGTTAAGCAGCGACATGACCGTCAAGATCAAACACACTGCGCGCCAAGTTATTCAGGCCGTCAACTAGCATGCGACGGTCGGTCGTGGCGGCAGCGGTCCTGCTGCTCGCCGGGTGTGCTCACCCTGCAGAGCGCGCACCCGCGCCGTCGACAAATCCGCCGACTCGTCACGTGGACCCCGACAACATCAGGCGGGTGCGGCGCGACCTGCCGCCCGGCTACGAGGTGCGCGCGGTGCCCGGAGTGACTGCGCCGCAGGTGATCTGGGGTATCGGTGCAGATGGTGCGGCGAGTCCGGCGCGCTGCGCTGCACTGGCCGACCCGGCGGGCGGTCGAGGTCGATCCGCCCAGGGCATCTCAGGTTCGGGCGCCGGTGGCACGATCTACGCAATGGTCGTGGCCGCGCCCACGGGCGCGGTGGGGTTAGATCAGTCGCTGACCGGCCAATGCCGACAGTGGAACATGACCGGCAAGCGTGCCGGCGCGCGTGTCCACCTCGTCTATCCGCCGCACATCGACGGTGCCGAAACCCTTGGTATGGCAGCCGAAATCACCACGTCAGTCGAGGGTGGTAATGAAATCAGCTCCCGGGCAAGCACATTCACCGCATATCTGGGCGACTACTACGCGTTCACAACGCTGATCAGCGACCCGGGATCGCCGAATCCGGCGTTGACTCCGCAGTTCACCGCCGACCTGCTGGTGAAAACCGTGTCGGCCTTACGCGGCCGATAGCGGTGCGTTAGATTGAGCCCAATGATGCGGACGGCTGCAGCTATCGGAAGTATCTGCCTCGTGGCGGCATGTTCATCGCACGGATCTACCGAGACCGTAACTGCTGACATCACCAAGATCTCGCAGGTGAAGTCGTTCTTCGGCCCGGACTACAAAGTCAAGGACGTCCCGAAGACCGCCATCGATCCCAAGGTGCTGTCCACGCACAAACTTCCGCCGGGCCTGACGTTCGACCCACCCGACTGCTCGTCGTTCGTGGTGGGCGAGGACATGCCTGCGGGCCTGCAGGGCAACATGGCCGCGGTGGAGGCCGAAGGCCACGGAAACCGCTACATCGCGATGGCGGTGCAGACCTCCGCCCCGGTCCCGTTTAGCGAACCGGGCCGCAACTGCCAGAAGGTGGCGTTCCAAGGGGGCCGCGTCCGGGGTCTCATCGAAGTCGTCGACACCCCGCACATCGACGGGACGCACACTCTAGGAGTGCACCGCGTCATCCAGACCGTCGTGCAGGGAAAGCCGCGCAGCGGCGAACTGTACAACTACACCGCGCATTTCGGCGACTATCAGGTGATCATCACCGCGAACTCGGTCACGGTTCCCGGTCAGCCCTCCACACCCGTCGACACCAAGCGGGCTTGCGACCTGCTCGTCAAGTCGGTCGCTGCGACGAAGGGCTGACGACTAGCGAACGTCTCTGGGCCGGAACTGGATACTGACTCGCGGCCCGAGGCAAGCCGACGTCTTCGGGACCGAGTGCTCCCAGGTGCGCTGGCACGAGCCGCCCATTACCAGCAGATCGCCGTGCGCCTGCGGCAACCGCAGCGACGGGCCACCGCCGCGGGGCCGCAACGCGAAGGTGCGCGTGGCGCCGAGACTGACGATCGCGACCATGGTGTCCTGGGTCCTGCTTCGGCCGATCGTGTCGCCGTGCCAGGCCACGCTGTCGGAGCCGTCGCGATACCAACACAAGCCCGCGGTGGTGAACGGCTCGCCGAGCTCGCCGGCGTAGATGTCGTTGAGCCGGCGGCGAAGCCGGGCCAGTCCGGCATGCGGCGGATCGGCGACGGCGAAATCGTGGAAACTCACCAGGCGTGGGACGTCCAGCATGCGGTCATACATCTGGCGACGCTCGGCGCGCCACGGAACCGCCTCCAGCAGCTCGCCCAACAACTCGTCGGCGCCGGTCAACCATCCGGAGCGGATGTCGATCCACGCTCCGTTGCCGAGCAGCCTGCGGTCGTTGGCTTCGAACAACGACTCCTGTACCGCAATCGCCACGGCGGCGAGTCTATCGCACAACTGTTCGATTTTCGCGGGCGACGATGCGTCCGAGTAGCGGCCGTTGAGGGGCCGCGCAATCAGGCTATAGGCGCGCCGCACCTGGACCGCTGTCGGCCAGCACGTCATCGGGATTGAACAGCGCACAACTGCGCAGGCTCAAGCAGCCACAACCGATGCAGTCGGCGAGGTTGTCCCGCAATCGCTGCAGATGCAGGATCCGATCGTCGAGATCGGCGCGCCAACCCGCCGACAGCCTCGCCCAATCCCGGCTGGTCGGCACCCGTTCGGCGGGCAGCGTGGCCAGCGCCGCGCGGACGCGGGCCAGCGGAATGCCCAGGCGATGCGACATTTTGATGAATGCGACGCGGCGCAGCGTGTCGCGGCTGTACCGGCGCTGATTACCCGACGTGCGCCTGCTGGTGATCAGCCCCTGCCGCTCGTAGAAGTGCAGAGCCGAGATCGCCACGCCGGCGCGGCGGGCGAGTTCGCCGGGAAGCAGCTCTTGGCCGTCCACAACCTGAACGATACTTGAGGTCGCTTTCCGCGTTACCGTGCTAGATGTGACTGGCAGCCGGCTCGGCTCGGATTCCGAAGTGGGAGTGCTGCGGGTGGTGATCGTGCACCGGCCCGGTGCCGAGCTGCGCCGACTGACGCCGCGGAACAACGACGATCTGCTGTTCGACGGACTGCCCTGGGTCGCTCGGGCGCAGGAGGAGCACGACGAGTTCGCCGAACTACTCCGCTCGCGCGGCGTCGAGGTGCTCTTGCTGTCGGACTTGCTGAACGAGGCGCTGGCCAGCGGCGCTGCCAGGATGCAGGGCATCGCGGCCGCGGTGAATAGCCAGCGCCTAGGATCGCCTCTCGCGCAGGAGCTTTCGGCCCACTTGCGCGGAATCGACCCGGCCAGCCTGGCGAATGTGCTGACGGCCGGGATGACGTTCGACGAACTGCCGTCCGACGCGCGCCCGGATGGCTCGCTGGTCCGCCGGATGCATCGTGGCACCGACTTCGTCATCGAGCCGTTGCCGAACCTGGTCTTCACCCGCGACTCGTCGATCTGGGTCGGTCCCCGGGTCATCATCCCGTCGCTGGCGCTGCGGGCACGAGCCCGCGAGGCGTCGTTGACCGACCTGATCTATGCACACCATCCGCGATTCACCGGCGTGCGGCGCGCCTACGAGTCGCGCACCGCGCCGGTCGAAGGTGGCGACGTGTTGCTGCTCGCTCCGGGAGTGCTCGCCGTCGGCGTGGGTGAGCGCACCACCCCGGCAGGCGCAGAAGCCTTGGCGCGCAGCCTGTTCGACGACGGCTTGGCCGAAACGGTGCTGGCGGTGCCGTTGGCTCAGCGACGCGCGCAGATGCACCTGGACACCGTGTGCACGATGGTGGACACCGATGCGGTGGTGATGTACGCCAACGTCGTCGACACGTTGTCCGCGTTCACCATCGCGCGCACGCCGGACGGGGTTCGGATTTCCGATGAAGCGCCGTTCGTCGACGCCGCGGCCGACGCGCTGGGAATCGAGAAGCTACGCGTCATCGACACCGGACGCGATCCCCTTGTCGCCGAACGAGAACAGTGGGACGACGGCAACAACACGTTGGCATTGGCCCCGGGTGTCGTCGTCGCCTATGAGCGCAACTCGCGAACCAACGCTCGCCTGGAAGATGCCGGCGTCGAGGTGCTGACGATCGCCGCGTCCGAACTGGGTACCGGACGCGGCGGCCCGCGGTGCATGTCCTGCCCCGCCGCCCGCGATCCGCTGTAACACGTTACGGGCCTGCGTTGTTGATTGCGATTCGATAACCGACACGCGCGCTGCGGGACACCGGACGGTAACGATCCGGCATCCGGGTTGCCGTTGTCACGCGGAACCTGTCAGCGTGGTGGTCGTGACTATTGATGCCGACCGCGTGCCCTTCACCGAGTCGCAGCCTTACCGCTGCGGGCGCGGCCACTGGTTGCTGCCGGACCGCATGATGGCCGGAAGCATGTCGTGCTCCTGCCGTCGGGGACGACACACGACATGGGAATGCGAATGTGGCGACGTGACCTACGCGCCGAAGCTCAAAGAGTCGTGCACCCTGGGCCGCTAGACGATATCCGCATACTAACGCCAGCTGGGTAGCCAGATCTCCATGTTCCAGGTGGTCTGCGAGATCGGCTGGCCGGTGAGCACCGGGAAGAGCCAGGCGAAATTCGTCAAAACCAGTGCGACGTAACAGGACACCGCGATAAGCCCGAGGGTACGACGTTCGGCGTTCTTGCGAGGCGGCTTGTACAGGATGTCGCCGAGAATCAGCGCGATCGCCATCGCCAGGAACGGACCCATGGTGGCCGCATAAAAGAAGTACATCTGCCGGTCGATGTCGGCGAACCACGGCAGCCAGCCGGCGCAATAGCCAACCAGCACCGCGGCGTAACGCCAGTCGCGGCGCACGAACATCCGCCAGCACGCGTAGCCCAGCACGGGCACCGCCAGCCACCACATCGCCGGTGTGCCGACCAGCATCACCGCCTTGACGCATGATTGCGCGCCGCAGCCGGGAACGTTCTGCTGATCGATGGCGTAGAGCACCGGCCGCAGCGACATCGGCCACGCCCACGGCTTGGATTCCCACGGATGGTGGTTACCCGCGGAATTCGTGAGGCCGGCGTGAAACTCGTAGGCCTTGGCGGTGTAATGCCACAGCGAGCGGATCGCATCGGGCAGCGGGAATTTCGACTGCGATCCGATCGATTGGCCGACCTCGTGCCGGTCGATGGCGGTCTCGGAGGCGAACCACGGCGCGTAGCTGGCCAGGTATACGCCAAATGGGATGAGCAGCAACGCGTAACCGGTGGGAATCAGATCCCGGCGGATCGTCCCCAGCCACGGTCGCAGCACCCGGCATTGCCTGCGTGCCGCGATATCGAACCCCAGCGACATCAAGGCGAAGAACAACACGAAATACAACCCGGACCACTTTGTCCCGCAAGCCAATCCGAGCAGCACCCCGGCGCCGAACCGCCACCATCGCACACCCAGCCGTGGACCCCAGATCGTCTCGGCGATGCGGCCTTCGGTCAGCGCGACGTACATGCGCTCACGTACCTGATCCCGGTCGACGATCAGCGCGCCGAACGCGGCGACCACCAGGAACGCCAGGAACCCGTCGAGCAGCGCCGTGCGGGCCACCACAAAACTGACCCCGTCGGCGATCAACAACATTCCGGCGATCCCGCCGACCAATGTCGACCGGCTGATCCGGCGCACGATCCGGACGACCAAGGCCACCATGATGACGCCGAGGACCGCGCTGGTGAAGCGCCAGCCCAGCCCGTTGTAGCCGAACAGCGCCTCGCCGATCGCGATCAGCTGCTTGCCCACCGGCGGATGCACGACCAGGCCGTAGCCGGGGTTGTCCTCCACGCCGTGGTTGTGCAGCATCTGCCACGCCTGCGGGGCGTAATGCTTTTCGTCGAAAATCGGTGTGCCGGCATCGGTTGGCGACCCCAGATTGACCGTTCTGGTCACCGCCGCCAGCGCGGTCACGACGGCGGTCACCGCCCAGCCCTGCAACCGGTCGACCGGTCCGAAGTCAGGCGGCGGCCCCACGGGCCCGGGGCTGATCACCGGGACCGCCTCGTCCTCAGCGACGAGTTCATCGGGCAGGGCAGTGGTTGTCATCAGACACGATCGTAGGCTGTGCGCCATGACGGAAGGCCGATTGCTGCTGGCCGCGACGCCGTTGGGTCAGCCCGCCGATGCGTCAACGCGGCTGATCGCGGCGCTGTCGTCGGCGGACGTCGTCGCCGCCGAGGACACCCGCCGGGTGCGGACGCTGGCCAAGGCGCTCGATGTCGTGATCGGCGGCAAGGTCGTCAGTTTTTTCGACCACGTCGAGGCGGCGCGGGTGCCCGCTCTGGTCGAGCAGATCGCCGCGGGCGCGACCGTGTTGGTGGTCAGCGATGCCGGGATGCCGCTGATCAGCGACCCCGGCCACCGGCTGGTCGCGGCCTGCCTGGACGCGGGTCTGCCAGTGCAATGCCTGCCCGGCCCGTCGGCGGTGACGACCGCGTTGGCGGTGTCCGGCCTGCCGTCGGAGCGGTTCTGCTTCGAGGGTTTCGCGCCACGCAAACAGGCCGCTCGGCGAAACTGGCTGGCGTCGCTGGCTGCCGAGCAGCGCACGGCGGTGTTCTTCGAATCGCCGCGGCGGCTGCCGGCGTGCCTGCAGGACGCGGTCGAGGTGCTCGGCGGGGACCGCCAGGCCGCGGTGTGCCGGGAGCTGACCAAGGTCCACGAGGAAGTCGCGCGCGGGTCGCTGGACGAGTTGGCCGCGTGGGCCGCCGACGGTGTGCTGGGTGAGATCACCGTCGTGTTGGCCGGCGAGGTCGTTCGCGCTGACCTTCCCACGCTGGTGGTCGAGGTCAATGCTCTGGTTGATGCCGGGATGGGCGTGAAAGACGCTTGCGCGCAGGTGATTGCGGCTACGCCGGGAGCATCGTCACGGCGTGAGCTCTACGACGCGGTGCTGCGATCGCGCGGCTGAGGCGGCGGGCTGAGGAGCCGGGCAATCGGCCCCACGCGCGGCTGAGGCGGCGCCCGCGCCGATGATCGGCGCCGCCTTGTGCAGACATTCCTCCCACTCGGCGTCGACGTCGGAGTCGGCGGTGATCCCGCCGCCGGAACCCAGCACCGCATTACCTGTGGCGTCGAACTCCACGGTCCTGATCGCCACGTTGAGCTCGCAGCCGGCTATCGGCGACGCCAAACCGACTGTGCCGCAGTAGACTCCGCGCCTCGACTGCTCCCATTGTGAAATCAGTTGTCGCGCGCGGAGTTTAGGTGTACCGGTGACCGAGGCGGGCGGAAACGCCGCGTCGAGCAGCGCCGACATCGGCAGCTCGACGGGCACCTGCGCCGACACCGTCGACACCAGGTGCCAGACGCCGGGCGCCGGGCGCACCACGAGCAACTCGGGCACCGTCACCGATCCGGTGACGGCGACCCTGCTCAGGTCATTGCGGACCAGGTCGACGATCATTACGTTCTCGGCGACGTCCTTACTCGAGGCTCGCAGCGACGACGGGGGAGCGGTCAGCGGCACTGTGCCCTTGATCGGACTCGACGTGACGACATCGCCGCGGCGGCATAGGAAGAGCTCCGGCGACAGCGACGCCACCGCACCCCAGCACCCGGCGACGTAGGCCGCCCGCGCCGGCGCGGTGCGCGCAACGCCGTCGATGAAGAAATCGAGCGGCTCCCCGGCGATGGTGCCGGTGAACTGCGTGCACACGCAGGCCTGATACACCTCGCCGGCCCGGATCGCTTCCAAGCAGGCCAGCACGCCGTCGCGATGCGCTTCACGGTCGGCCGCGTCCCAGTCGATCTGGTAGGCCCGTGCCGGTGTCGGGGCTGTCAGTGCTTCTGCCAGCCAGTCGGGCATCGGTGCACCGGACAGGCTCTCGTACCACCACTGCCGCTCGCGGTCGCAACGCAGCACGCAGTCCGTCCAGCCGCCGGCGGCTTCCGGGATCCGGGCGGGCCGCCCCGCCGAACCCGGATCGGGGTAGGACAGGTAGCCGACCCAGCCACCGCCGACCGCGGTGCTGTGCGAACCCGGCGGCACGTCAAACGCGTCTTCGGCGCTGACGGGCCGGATATCGACGCTCGGCACGATCAACGCCGACGCGCCGAACCAGCCGCCGGTCAGCGCCGCCGGCGGCGGCAATTCCCACCGGTTCGCGGCATCGCCGACGGCGCGCAGCACCTCGGGAGCGCTGCCAAGATCACCGAGCCGGTCGATTCGCACGCCTCCAGCTTTGCAGAAATCTCAGCCGCGGCTGATTTTGCGTACGGTCGCCGCCGCCGCGAGCTTGTCGGGATTGCGCATCGCGTAGAAGTTGGTGATCTTGCCGTCGACGATCTCGACGGTGAAAAGGCCCTCGAGATAGTCGCCGACGTAGATGGCGATCGCCGGCGCGGCGTTGCAAGTGACCAGCTCCACCCGGACACCGGGAACCTGCATTCCCTTGCTCACCAGACCGACGACCGCCCTGGCGACCTTGTCGGCACCGATCACCGGTCGGCGGGCCGCGCTGGCCTTGCCGCCGCTGTCGGCGGTCCACACCACGTCGGGGGCCAGCATCGACATCACCGCCTGCACGTCGCCGCCCGCAGCAGCGGCCATGAATTCGGCGGTGATCCGCGCATTCTGCTCGGGGTCGACCGGGCTGAAGCGTTTGCGTCTGGCGTGCACGTGTTCACGGGCCCGGTGGGCGACCTGCCGCACGGCAGGCACCGATTTGTCGACCGCAGAGGCGATTTCGTCGTAGTCGAAGCCGAACACCTCGCGCAGTACGAACACCGCGCGTTCGTCCGGGCTCAACGTCTCAAGCAGCACCAGCATTGCCATCGAAACCGATTCGGCCAGAACGACATCGGCCGACGGATCCTGCTCGTCGAGCAACAGCGGCTCGGGCAGCCACGGCCCCACATAGTCCTCTCGACGCCGGGCGCCGGCGCGCAGTGTGTTGAGCGCCTGACGGGTCACGAGCCGGGTCAGATACGACTTCGTATCGTGGATAGTTGACAGATCTACCTGCGCCCAGCGCAGGTAGCTGTCCTGTAATACGTCGTCGGATTCTGTTGTGGAGCCGATGATTTCGTAGGCAATGGTGAAGAGCAGCGGCCGCAGCAGCATGAAACGTTCGGCGTGGTCGTCGGAGGTGGTCACGAGACCGTGACCACCTCGGCTGCGAGTTTCTCGGCCCGCTTGCCGCCTTTGAGCCAGCGGTACCAGCCCGGCTTAGCGGCTTCGCGGCGAAGGCCCCACACCGTGCCCTTGCAGACCGCTTCCTTGATCGACGCGGCGAGTCGGCCGCCGATGAACAAGTTCAACGGGGTGTCGTCTGGGCGGGAGAACTGGACGGTGGCGTAGCTGCGGCCGAGGCTGATGCACTGCCCGGTGAAAGCCTGGTTGATCGCGGCCGCCGGAGTCCCCGCGATGCGGCTGAGCACCGTGTTGGCTGCCTGTGCGCCGAGCGGGATCGCGGCCTGGCAGCTCATCCGCAACGGCTGGTTCGAGGGCGCGGCGGCATCACCGGCCGCCACGACGCGGGGATCGTCCACGCTGGTCAGTGTCTCATCGGTGAGCAACCGGCCCAGCGGATCGGTGCGAAGCCCGCTGCGGGCGGCCAGATCCGGCACCCCGAAGCCCGCAGTCCACACCGTCGCGGCGCTGGGCAGTAACGCGCCATCAGCCAGGGACACCGCGTCGCGGTGGACCTCGGCGGCCGTCGCGGTTTCGAGCACGTCGACCCCGAGGCGGCGCAGCCACTTGGCCACCGAACGCCGTCCGGGTTTGCTCAGCGACGGCCCCAGCGTCCCGCCGCAGACCAGGCTCACCCGCCTGCCCTGCTCGGCCAACTCCGATGCTGTCTCGATGCCGGTCAGTCCGGCGCCGACGACGACGACGGGCGCGTCGGGATGCAGTTCGTCCAGCGCATCGCGCAGCCGCTCGGCGTGCTCGAATTCTGCGACCGAATAAGCGAATTCAGTCGCACCGGGTATCGAGGCCGGGATGACGCCGGTGCTGCCAACCGCGTAGATGACGTAGTCGTAGTGCAGTTTCGTGCCCGATGTCAGGTCGATGGTGCGCGCGGCGGTGTCGATCCGCTCGGCACCGTCGACCACTAGTCGGATGCCCTCGCCGAGCAGGGTTCCGTAGTCGACGGCGGCGCTGCCGCTGCCGGCAATCATCTGGTGCAACCGGATTCGTTCGACGAAGACCGGTCGCGGGTTGACCACCGTGATGTCGACATCGGCGCGCAGGCGCAGATGGTTGGCGGCCAGTGTGCCGGCGTATCCGCCGCCGATCACGACGATGTGAGTGCGCTGGGCGGTCATGGGTGTCTCCTGTTCTCGGGGATGTTCTCTGCCCCCAAGACACCGCGGCAGCGTCAGGTGTGACTCGCTGTGACCAGGCTCACTAGCGCGCGACGATGCAGGTGATCAGCAGATCGATTCGGGCGGTCCGGTGATCCGGGCGGAGCCGGCCGCTGCGGTCGAGGGTGACCAGCCCGTGCAGTGCGGCCCACACCACCTCGGTCAGTGTGTCGGGATCGCGCCCGCCCGCGACCATGTCGACGGCCGCCCGCAGTTCGTCGAATGCCGTCGTCAACTCCGTGGGGGTGTCGTCGGCGGCGAACCGCAAGGTCGTCGCACGGATGAACATCGCGTCGAACAGCACCGGGTTGTCGTGCGCAAACCCGATGAACGCGTGGGCAACTCGCGCCACGGCGTCGCGACCGTCGACCGCACCGCTACGCGCCGAGGACAAGACGTCACCGAGTTCGGCGAATCCCTGGACGGCCACCGAGGCGACGATGTCTTCCATACCGGAGAAGTGCTTGTAGAGCACCGGCTGGCTGTACTCGATCTCGGTAGACAGTCGCCGAGTGGTGACGGCGTCCCAACCCTCCCGTTCGGCCAGCGTGCGAGCCGTGCTGGTGATCAGTTGACGGCGGGCAGCGCGTTCGCGCGCGCGGCGGTCTTCGATGGCCATCGTTGAATGTTAGCGCCGATACAAAAAATAGCATCGCTATTGACAGCGACCGGACGCAGGGTTAGCGTCGCTAACACCAAGGAGGGCGACATGGCCAAGATCTTCGCGTTGATCGCGGTGCTGGGCACCGCCGTGGTCTACGGCACCGATGTGTTCTGTGCGATGGTGCAACGGCCCGCGCTGGCGCACGTCGACGACTGGGCGCTGGTCGCGGTGATGGGTAACGTGCACCGCTACGGTGACCGGCGGATGCCGGTGCCCGGTGCGCTCGGGCTCGGGGCGGCCGCCATCAGCGCGGTGATCGCGGCTGCGTCCGGGCGATGGGCGCCGGCGATCGCCGCCGGTGTCGCGGTCGGCCTGCTGGTGGCGTGGCTGACGCTGTACCTGTCGGTGAGCGCGCCGATCAACCGCCGGCTCACCGCCGCGGCAGACCAGCCCGGCACGTCAGCGAACACCAGAGCGCTGCAACATGATTGGGACAAGGTGATCACCATCCGCGCCGTCCTGCAAGGCTTGGCCGTGACGGCGTTGTGCGCAGCGCTGCTGATTTGACACTGGAAAGGATCGACACGATGACCACGAACTTCGGACGCCTTCTGATGCGGGCGGCTCCGCTCTTCAACGCGCCGATCTCGGCGCTGGCAGCCTCGCCGCGCTTCGGCGCGATACTGCGACGCAGCATCGCGACCATCAGTTACACCGGGCGACGGTCGGGACGAACGTTCAGCATCCCGGTGGCCTACCGCCGCAGCGGCGACGACATCGAGATCGCCGCAAACATGCCTGACGCCAAGACGTGGTGGCGCAACTTCCTCGGCGACGGCGCCCCGCTATCGGTGACGCTCGACGGAGTGGAGCACGCCGGGCACGGCATCGCCCGCCGCGACGACAACGGGCGCGTCACCGTTCACGTGCTACTGGGCGGCAGCTAGTCGACCTGGTAGCGCGGGAACACCCCGGTGGGTGCGGGCAGCGGCGTGCCCGGCGCCAGTCGCGTGTGGATCGCGGCAAAGCTCCGTTGCTCGGCCGGCTGACCCAGCAAGTCCAACAACTTGCCGGCCGACTCGGGCATCACCGGCTGAATAAGCAGCGCCGCGATGCGAACCGCTTCACAGGTGGTGTACAGCACGGTCCCGAAGCGGACGTGGTCGGCCTCCGAATCGCTTTTGCGCAAAACCCACGGCTGCTGCGCCGAGAAGTACCTGTTCGCCGCGCCGAGCATCAGCCAGATCGCCTCCAGCGCCACATGCATTGCCTGACTGTCGAACTCGAGGCGAACCCTGTCGAGCAGACCGTCGGCGAGCGCCAGCATCTCGGTGTCCTCGGCGGTGAAGTCGCCGGGCGTCGGGACGATTCCGTCGAGATTCTTGGCCACCATCGACAGCGATCGCTGAGCCAGGTTGCCCAGTTCGTTGGCCAGGTCGGTGTTGATCCGGGTGACGATCGCGTCTTCGCTGTAGCTGCCGTCCTGGCCGAACGGGACCTCGCGCAGGAGGAAGTAGCGCACCTGGTCGACGCCGAAGGTGTCGATCAGGGTCACCGGGTCGACGATGTTGCCCACCGACTTGCTCATCTTCTCGCCCTTGTTCAGCAGGAAGCCGTGCGCGAAAACTCTTCGCGGCAAGTCGATTCCGGCTGACATCAAGAACGCCGGCCAGTAGACGGTGTGAAACCGGATGATGTCCTTGCCGATCATGTGCAGATCGGCCGGCCAATAGCGCTGGAACAACTCGGATTTCGTATCCGGGAAGCCCACGCCGGTCAGATAGTTGGTCAGCGCGTCCACCCAGACGTACATGATGTGATCGGGATGCTCGGGAACCTTCACACCCCAGTCGAACGAAGTGCGCGAGATGGACAGGTCACGCAGACCGCCGGACACGAAGCTGACCACCTCGTTGCGGCGCACCTCGGGTGCGATGAAATCCGGATTGGCCTCATAGTGGGCCAGCAACTTCTCGGCGTAGGCCGAGAGCCGGAAGAAGTAGGTCTGCTCCTCGGTCCACGTCACCGGGGTGCCGGTCTCGATGGCGATCCGGGTCCCGTCGACGACCGCGGTCTCGGATTCGACGAAGAACCGTTCGTCGCGCACCGAGTACCAGCCGGAGTAGGTGTCGAGGTAGATGTCGCCGGCGGCCTCCATGCGGCGCCAGATCTCCGTGGACGCCTCGTGGTGGTCGGCGTCGGTGGTGCGGATGAACCGGTCGAAGGAGATGTTCAGCTTCTTCTGCAGACCCTGGAACACGTCGGAGTTGCGCCGGGCCAACTCGGCGGTCGGAATACCTTCTGCCGCTGCGGTTTCAACCATTTTCAGGCCGTGCTCGTCGGTGCCGGTCAGAAAGCGGACGTCGAAACCGTCGAGCCGCTTGAACCGGGCGATCGCGTCGGTGGCGATGTACTCGTAGGCGTGCCCGACGTGCGGGTCGCCGTTCGGGTAGGTGATCGCGGTGGTGACGTAGTACGGCTTCATCGCCCCTCACCTTATTGTCGGGCACCATATGGTGTGCGCGTGAGTTCCAAACGTGAGCCGCCACCCGCTCCGCAACCGTTGAGCCCGCTGGTCGACGCCCACACCCATCTGGATGCCTGCGGGGCCACCGATGCCAACGACGTGCGCGCGATCGTCGATCGCGCCGCGGCCGTAGGTGTGACCGCGGTGGTCACCATCGCCGACGACCTGGCCTCGGCCCGCTGGGCGACCCGGGCCGCCGACTGGGACTCGCGCGTCTACGCCGCGGTGGCACTGCACCCCACCCGCGCCGACGCGCTCACCGATGCGGCGCGCACCGAGATCGAACACCTGGCCGCCCATCCCCGGGTGGTGGCGATCGGCGAGACCGGCATGGATATGTACTGGCCGGGCCGGTTGGACGGCTGCGCGGACCCGGCCGTGCAGCGGGAGGCCTTCGTGTGGCACATCGATCTGGCCAAGCGCATCGGCAAACCGCTGATGATCCACAACCGCGACGCCGACGACGAGGTGCTCGACGTGCTGCGGGCCGAGGGCGCGCCGGCCACCGTGATCTTTCATTGCTTCTCGTCGGGCGCGGACCTGGCCCGCGCCTGCGTCGACGCCGGCTGGCTGGTCAGCCTGTCCGGGACGGTGAGTTTTCGCAACGCTCGTGAGCTGCGCGACGCCGTCCCGCTCATCCCCCCCGAGCAGTTGCTGGTCGAGACCGATGCGCCGTTCCTGACACCGCACCCGTACCGCGGCGCACCCAACGAGCCGTACTGCCTGCCCTACACCGTGCGGGCATTGGCCGAACTGATCGATCGGCCCGCCGAGGAGTTGGCCCAGGTCACCACAGACAACGCCCGCCGGGTCTACGGGCTGACGGCACGGCGTTAAAAATCGGTTAATGCGCATCCGCCCAAGTTGCTCTACTGTGGGCCTGTTCGTTACCGTCTTGTGATCGAACGGGTGGGGGCCTCGCGCCCCCCTTTTATTTGTTACACCAGTGATTTATTGAGGTCAGGGATACGCGCGCGTTGAACATACTCACGAAACTCCATCAGGCTCCCTCACCCGCTCTGCGGCTTCTCGTCGCCGGTTTGTTGGTCGTCCTGGCATTCGCCGGCTGCTACGCGGTCGCCGACTACAAGACGGTGACGCTCAGCGTCGACGGCACCGAAATGACGGTGACCACCATGAAGTCCCGGGTGATCGACATCATCAAGGAGAACGGGTTCGCCGTCAGCGACCGCGATGACCTCTATCCGGCCGCCGGTGAACGAGTTCCCAACGCCGCGAACATCGTGCTACGTCGCAGCCGTCCGCTGCAGATCTCGCTGGACGGTCAGAACACCAAGCAGGTGTGGACGACGGCCTCCACGGTCGACGAGGCGCTGGCCCAGCTGGCGATGACCGACACGGCCCCGGCGGCGGCGTCGCGCGGCAGTCGGGTGCCGCTGGCCGGGATGGCCTTGCCGGTGGTCAGCGCCAAGACGGTCGAGCTCGACGACGGCGGTGTGGTGCGCAACGTCCACTTCGCCGCGGCCCGGGTCGGCGACCTGCTGGCCGGCGTGGGGTCCCCCTTGGAGCAGAGCGACCAGGTCACGCCGGGCGCCGCTGCGCCGGTGATCGACGGCATGCACGTCCAGGTGACCCGCAACCGGATCGAGAAGATCACCGAGCGGGTGCCGCTGGTTCCGCCGCGGCGCCGCATCGAAGACCCGCAGATGAACGTCAGCCGCGAGATCGTCGAGGACCAGGGCACGGCGGGCACGCAGGACGTGACGTTCTCGGTGTCGAAGGTCAACGGCGTCGAGACCGGCCGGTTACCGGTCGCCAGCCACGTGATCACACCCGCCCGCGAAGCGATCGTGCGGGTTGGCACCAAGCCCGGCACTGACGTTCCGGCAGTCGGCAACGGCGAGATCTGGGATGCCATCTCGCGCTGCGAAGCCGGCGGAAACTGGGCGATCAACACCGGCAACGGCTACTACGGCGGCGTCCAATTCGACCAGAACACCTGGGAGCGCAACGGTGGTACGCGGTTCGCCCCGCGTGCCGACCTGGCCACTCGGGAAGAGCAGATCGCCGTCGCCGAGGTGACGCGGGCCCGTCAGGGCTGGGGTGCATGGCCGGTCTGCAGCGGCAGAGCGGGTGCGCGCTGACCATCCAGTTACTTGGGCGGACCGAAATCCGACGGTTAGCCAAAGAACTCGAGTTCCGGCCGCGTAAATCGTTGGGGCAGAACTTCGTTCACGACGCGAACACTGTGCGCCGGATAGTCTCGGCGTCCGGCATCACCCGGCACGACCACGTATTGGAAGTCGGCCCTGGCCTCGGTTCGCTCACCCTGGCACTGCTGGACCGTGGCGCCACCGTAAGCGCCGTCGAGATCGATCCGGTGCTGGCCGGCCGGCTGCCGCAGACCGTTGCCGAGCACTCGCACAGTGAAAGTCAGCGTCTGACTGTGCTGAACCGCGACGTGTTGACGCTGCGACCCGACGACCTGGCGGCCGAACCGACCGCGGTGGTGGCGAACCTGCCTTACAACGTCGCGGTTCCCGCGCTGCTGCACCTGCTCGCCGAATTCCCGTCGCTGCGCACGGTGACGGTGATGGTGCAGGCCGAGGTGGCCGAGCGACTGGCTGCCGAACCGGGCGGTAAGGAATACGGCATACCCAGCGCCAAGGTGCGCTACTACGGCCAGGTCCGCCGGCACGGCATGGTGTCGCCGACCGTCTTCTGGCCCATCCCGCGCGTCTACTCCGGGCTGGTACGCATCGACCGCTATGCGACCTCGCCGTGGCCGACCGACCCGACTTTCCGCACGAACGTGTTCAAGCTCATCGACGTCGCATTTGCCCAGCGGCGCAAGACATCTCGCAATGCATTCATCGAATGGGCGGGCTCGGGCAACGAATCGGCGAGTCGCCTGCTCGCCGCGAGCATCGATCCGGCCCGCCGCGGTGAGACGCTGACCATCGACGAATTCGTCCGGCTGTATCAGCGTTCGGGCGACGTCGGCGACGCCAACCCGGAGGGCGACGGTATGTCGCAACGGCACGCCTCAGCGAGCTAGTCTCGTGCGGTGCCGACGGACCCGAACACCGCTGCCGAATGGGTGCCCAGTGGGTCGGTGACCGTCCGCGCACCCGGCAAGATCAACCTCTATCTGGCGGTCGGGGATCGTCGGGATAACGGCTATCACGACCTGACCACGGTATTTCACGCCGTCTCCCTCGTCGACGAGATCACCGTCCGCAACGCCGATGTGCTTTCCCTCGAGATCGGCGGCGAGGGCGCCGACCAGCTTCCGCTCGACGAACGCAATCTGGCGTGGCAGGCGGCCGAACTGATGGCCGAGCACGTCGGCCGGGCGCCAGACGTGTCGATCACGATCGACAAATGCATTCCGGTGGCCGGCGGAATGGCCGGCGGCAGCGCCGACGCGGCGGCGGTTCTGGTCGCGCTGAACTCATTGTGGGAACTCGGCGTACCCCGTCGCGATTTGCACACGCTGGCGGCAAAGCTTGGCAGCGACGTGCCGTTCGCGCTGCACGGTGGCACCGCGCTGGGTACCGGTCGCGGTGAGGAGCTGGCAACGGTGTTGGGCCGCAACACCTTTCACTGGGTACTGGCCTTCGCCGACGGTGGACTGTCCACGCCCGCGGTGTTCAGTGAGCTGGACCGGCTCAGAGAGGTCGGGACGCCGCCCCGGCTCGAGGAAGCCGAGCCGGTGGTGGCGGCGCTGGCCACCGGCGACCCCGAGCAGCTGGCGCCGTTGTTGGGCAATGAACTACAACCGGCCGCGCTGAGCATGAAACCGGCGTTGCGCCGGGTCTTGCGGGCCGGCGTCGAGGCCGGCGCGCTGGCCGGCATCGTGTCGGGTTCCGGGCCGACCTGCACATTTCTGTGCCGCTCGGCGCCCTCGGCGGTCGACGTCGGCACCGAGCTCTCGGGGGCCGGGGTATGCCGCACGGTGCGGGTGGCCAGCGGCCCGGTGCACGGCGCCCGGGTGGTGCCCACGCCGGCCGCCGGTGCATGACACGACATCGAATTTCGCGCCACGGTTTGGCACTTCTCTAAGAGGAGTTTAAGATGTTCGACGGTGATGAATACCGGTCAGACACTGCGCCTGGTTCCTCCGCCCGCCGACTACGCCGGCGGGTGTGTCGGTTCCGGCGTGGCTACGTTGCGGGAGGGTATTGCGTCACCATCGATTCGAGATCAAATTGCTGCCCAATTGTGGGCGCGCGGTTGTCCCAAAGTGCGGTTGAGCAGGGGCAACATTAAACGCTGGGCGATGATGCCGGACCCGAGGAGGCAATCGTGAGCAGGTTTACCGAGAACATGTTCCGCAATGCTCACCAGAGTTCGCGGGGCATGGTTACCGGCGAGCCGCACGAGCCGGTCCGGCACACCTGGCTTGAAGTGCACGAGCGGGCGCGCCGCATCGCCGGCGGACTGGCCGCCGCGGGCATCGGACACGGCGACGCAGTCGGCGTGCTGGCCGGGTTCCCGGTGGAGATCGCGCCGACCGCGCAGGCCCTCTGGATGCGTGGCGCCAGCCTGACGATGCTGCACCAGCCGACGCCGCGCACCGACCTCGCCGTCTGGGCCGAGGACACCATGAACGTCATCTCGATGATCGAGGCGAGTGCCGTCATCGTCTCGGAGCCGTTCCTCGTCGCCATTCCGGTGCTCGAGGAGAAGGGCATCACGGTGCTCACGATCGGCGACCTGCTCGACGGCGAGCCGATCGATCCGGTCGAGACCGACGAAGGCGACTTGGCGTTGATGCAGTTGACGTCTGGGTCCACCGGATCTCCTAAAGCGGTCCAGATCACGCACCGCAACATCTACTCGAACGCCGAGGCCATGTTCATCGGTGCCGAGTACGACGTCGACAACGACGTGATGGTCAGCTGGCTGCCC
>JBAWAV010000253.1:0-20475 GCA_049589475.1 Mycobacterium sp. | reverse complement strand
GCGCGGGCCGCTGCAGATCGCTGTCGCGTGCGCCGGGCCGGGCTCGCCGCTGTTGGTCGAGGCCCGCCGGCTCGCGCCCGGCGGGGCGATCGTCGTCGGCGGTGCCGTGGACTCTTCGGAGCTGCTGGTCGGCCGGGACCGAATCGATGGTGCCGACGCGGCCTACGTATGCCGCGGCCGGGTGTGCGACCTGCCGGTCACGAGCGCCGAAGCCCTCGCGGCCACCCTGGAGCGGTAGCGTGCCTCCCATGCCCAGCGCTGAACACATCACCGAAACCGTCAACCGCTACATCAGCCTGGTTGCCAAGGGGACCGCGGACGACATCGTCGAGTTGTACGCCGACGATGCCACCGTCGAGGATCCGGTCGGCGCGGAAATTCACATCGGCCGGCAGGCGATTCACGGCTTCTACTCCACCTTCGAGAACATGGAACGCGACAACGAGCTGACGTTGCTGCGGGTGGCCGGCAACGAGGCCGCGTTCGGATTCCGGTTGACGGTGAAGGCGGCCGGCAGCGGGATGGCCATCGAGCCGATCGTAGTGATGGCGTTCAACGACGAGGGCAAAGTCGCAGCGATGAAGGCGTATTGGTCGCCCGACAACGTCACGCAGCTCTAGGGCGCTGACGATGCGGGCCGTGCAGCGGCCCGAGGTGGGGGCACCTCCCGCCTGCGGGGGAAAGACACGTAGTCAGCCTGAGCCGGCTCAGAACACCGCGAACCAGATCGCGATGTAGTGGCAGATCGCGGCCACCACGGTGCAGGCGTGGAAGAACTCGTGATAGCCGAATGTGTTGGGCCACGGGTCTGGCCAGCGCAGGGCATAGAGAATGCCGCCGATGCTGTACAGGGCGCCGCCGACAGCCAGCAACACCATCGCGGCCACCCCGGCGTTGTGCAGGATCACCGCGATGTAGAACGCCGACACCCAGCCGAGGATCAGGTACAGCGGAACGCCGACCCAGCGTGGTGCGGTCGGCCAGCACAGCTTGAGCAGCACTCCGGCGAGCGCGCCGCCCCAGACGATGTACAGCACGACCATCCCCTGCTTGTGCGGCATCGCCAGCAGCGCGAACGGCGTATAGGTGCCGGCGATCAGCACGAAGATCATCGAGTGATCGAGCCGCTTCATCCATGTCCGGGCCTTGACTGATTTCCAGTGCACCCGGTGGTAGGTGGCGCTCACGGTGAACATGCCGACCACCGCGCCGGTGTAGACAAAGGTCGCCAGGCCTGCGTTGAGCCCGGCCAGTGGCCAGGACACTGCGATCAGCGAGGCGCCGGCGGCCACCGCGACGACCGCCGACACCAGGTGAATCCAGCCGCGCGCCCTCGGCTTGACCAGTGCCTGGGCGGTGTCCTTGACGCCGTCGACGATGGGCTCGGCGACGTCTCCGACTGTGTCGGCCGCTCCGTCCTTGGTGGCCACATCGGTCTCGCGACTCAAGATCGCTCCTCGTCCCTGCTGGCCTTTACGGCAGGACCGCCGATCACCAGTTGCGTCCACAGTAATCTTGGTCCCTGTGGAGATCATTCCGCCGCGCTTAAAGGAACCTCTGTATCGGGTTTATGAGTTGCGGCTGCGGCAAGGGCTTGCCGCGTCGAAATCCGCGCTGCCGCGACACATCGCGGTGCTGTGTGACGGTAACCGGCGCTGGGCGCGCGACGCCGGCCACGACGACGTCAGCTACGGCTACCGGATGGGTGCCGCCAAGATCGCCGAGATGCTGCGCTGGTGTGAGGAAGCCGGCATCGAAATGGCCACTGTCTATTTGCTTTCCACCGAAAATCTGCGCCGTGATCCGGCCGAGCTGGCAGCGCTCATCGAGATCATCACCGATGTCGTCGAGGAGATCTGCGCGCCTGCCAACCAGTGGAGTGTGCGCACGGTCGGCGACCTGGAGCTGATCGGCCCGGAGCCCGCGCGACGATTGCGTGAGGCGGTGCAGGGCACTGCTTCGACCGGCAATGGTGACTTCCATGTCAACGTCGCCGTCGGTTACGGCGGCCGCCAGGAGATCGCCGGCGCGGTGCGGGCCCTGCTGGCCAAGGAACTGGCCAACGGCGTCAGCGGCGAGGAACTCATCGAGTCCGTCACGGTCGAGGCGATCTCGCAGAACCTGTACACCTCCGGGCAGCCCGACCCCGATCTGGTCATCCGGACATCGGGGGAGCAGCGGCTGTCCGGTTTCCTGCTGTGGCAGAGCGCTTATTCGGAGATGTGGTTCACCGAGGCGCACTGGCCCGCGTTCCGCCGCGTCGACTTCCTGCGCGCGCTGCGGGATTACAGCCAGCGCCACCGCCGCTACGGCGCCTAGCTGGATTTGGCGGGTCGCCGCAAATGATTCAGCGGCATGCCACACTGAAAACATGGCTGCGCTTTCGGCGTTGGTGTTTTCGCTGAGCTGGTGGCTGGGGCTGTATCTGTTGGCCCGCAACCCGCGCAAGCTGGTGCTCGTCTTCTCCGCGATCGGCCTGTGCAGTTTCGCGACGGCGGTGGCGCTGGATGCGGTGCGGACCGTGACGCATTCGGCGCTGCTGGGCCACGTCGAGATCTACCTGGTCGCCGTCCCCGGTGTCGCCTGGTTCGCGGTGCTCCTCGAGATAGCCAGGGCGGGGGACAACGGGCGGTCACGCGCCGGCGAGGCGCTGCTGGTCGGGGGAGCCGGCGCGTTGACGTTGGTCGGCGCTGCGCTGGCCGGGACGGTCGAGGGGCCGCTGCGGCTCGGTCACGTGGTGATGTGCGCGGTGATCTCGACATCCACCCTGGGCGCGATGGTGGCGGCGCTGCGACGGCGTGCGCAGAAGATCCCACTGGTCGGGCTGATCATCACGGCGACGCTCTTCTTTGCGCTCGCGAACGCCATCCTGATCATTCCGCTGGGCGTGGTGCCGAGCTGGCTGGCGTTGGCGTCGACCAGTTGCGACGTGCTGGGACTTGGTGTGGCAGTAGCGCTGTGGGATGCGTTCGACGAGGGTCAGGCGTTGCGGGCCGACATGCTGCGCTCGTTCACCGGCACCGGCATGGTCGTTGCGCTGCTCGGCGGCCAGATGCTGGTCGGCATCGCCTTGACCCGCCACCAGCCCACCGCGCAGACGGCCCTGACGGTGCTGCTTTTCACCAGCCTGGCGATCGCGGCGTCGGTGCAGGTGCTGGCCGACCCGCTGGCCGGGCTGCTGGACCGGATGGTGTTCTCGCGGGCGCCGCTGCTGCGCGCCTACCGGGCGACGTTGCGGCGCACCGAATCCGCGCTGCCGCTGCGATCGGCCGATCCGCTCGACGACTTCGACGACGAGACGTTCGCCCGGTTGACCCGCCGTGCGTTGGGCCATTACGGCGACCTGTCCAAGCTGGTCGCCAACCCGTTGACGGCGCTGCCGGCCATCGACGAGCGGCTGGCCGCCCGCGGTGCCCCGGATCAGCCGCTGGAACGCGCGATCGAGCTCAAAGCTCTACTCGCAGAACGCATCGCGCAACTCAAGCCGCGTGACGGCGGCGACTTCGGCACCACCGAGCAGTGGCGCCATTACAACGCGCTGTACTTCCCCTACGTCGTGGGCGTGCGCGCCTACGCCCAGAACGCCACCGCGGCCGGCCTCGACCCGACCGCCAGGCAGGCGTGGCAATGGTTCGTCACCGAGGTGCCGCAGCGTTCGCTGCACAACTGGCAGACCACCGCGGCCCGGCTGATCGCCGCCGACTTGCGCGGCCGGGTGACGGTCTCGAGCTAGGGCCCGACGACGATGCGCGCCGCCATGCGGCGTGAGGAGGAGTCGGGCATTAAGACTTAGCTCAGCTAGCCACGGAATACGTGGTCTAGATCACGTCGTTGACCAGCGGATGGCAGTGCTTGGCAGTGCTTCGCGTCGATCTGGCAGCTCCGGAACGGCACGCTCAGAAGTGTTCGACCCGATACCGCAAGGAGTTCCGACATGACCGTCGTCACCGGACTGTCCACCCGACCCTTCGCCGATTCGACCGACTCGCTGTTGCGCTTCGTCATGCGGCTCGACGCAACGCTGACCGGCCTGACCGGACTGTTCATCGCCGTCGTCGCCGACCCGCTCTCGTCGTTGACCGGCATGAGCTCGCTGGCCGAGTATGGCTTCGGCGCGTTCTTCGTGGCTTATGGGCTGGCCGTGTTCGGCATGGCCGCAGCACCCGACCTGCGCCGGGCCGGTATCGCCGTCGTCATCGCCAACGTCGTCTTCACCGTGGCGGCGGTTGTGGCGGTCGCCGCGGACGCGCTGCCGCTGACCGAGACGGGTGTCAGCGTGATGCTGGCCAGCGGCTGCTACACCGCTGCGATCGGCTACCTGCAATACCTCGGAGTGCGCCGCCTGCCGGTGTGACTCCCATCCCGCCGGTGCGGGGCGCCACTGTCAGAGGTTGCGGTGTGCGTCTCCGCATCGGCCTGCCCGGATGTTCAGCTGTCAGAGCTTGCGTAGCCGAAGCCGGTTGATGGAGTGATCGGCGTCCTTGCGCAGCACCAGGGTGGCGCGCGGGCGGGTGGGAAGAATGTTCTCGATCAGATTCGGCCGGTTGATCGAACGCCAGATGTCACGCGCGGCGACGTTGGCCTGCTGGTCGGTCAGCCCCGCATAGTGGTGGAAGTGCGACGCCGGGTTGGCGAATGACGTCGAGCGCATCGCCAGGAATCGGGAGACGTACCACTGCTCGATGTCTTCGATGCGGGCGTCGACGTAGAGCGAGAAGTCGAACAGGTCCGACACCATCAAGGTGGGCCCGGTCTGCAGTACGTTGAGGCCCTCGAGGATCAGGATGTCGGGGTGGCGGACAATCTGCTTGGCGCCGTGCACCCGGTCGTAGTGCAGGTGGGAGTACACCGGCGCGCACACGTAGTCCGAGCCCGACTTGACCGACGTGACGAACCGCATCAACGCCCGTCGGTCATAGCTTTCCGGAAAGCCCTTGCGGTGCATCAAGTTTCGACGGCTCAGCTCCGCGTTGGGATAGAGGAAGCCGTCGGTGGTGACCAGGTCGACGCGCGGGTGATGGTCCCAGCGGGCCAGCAGCGCCTGCAGCACGCGGGCCGTCGTCGACTTGCCGACCGCGACGCTGCCGGCCACCCCGATGATGAACGGCACCGGACGATCCGGGTGTTGTTGTGGCTCGCCGAGGAATTCGGCAGTGGCCGAAAACAATCCTTGCCTGGCGGCGACTTGCAGATGCAGGAGCCGGGCCAGCGGCAGATAGACCTCTTCGACCTCGAGCAGGTTGATCTGCTCACCCAGGCCTCGCAAGCCGACGACTTCTTCTTCGGTCAGCGGCTGCGGTGTCGACATACGTAGCGCGCGCCACTGACGTCGATCGAACTCCACATAGGGGCTCGGCTCGCTGAGTCGCGGCATGACAGTCAGTGTGGCAGCCTTTGGCACGCTGTGGGCGGCTGGGGCGACCAGATAGCGTTGATCGTCGTGGAACCTGCTGCGCTGATCCGCGAGTACCTGCTGCTCGGTTTGCGCTTCGACCGGATCGAATCGGGGTATGTCGACGCCTTCACCGGCGATCCGACGCTGCGCCACACGGTGGCCGCCGAGCCCGCGCCCGACCCGGCCGACTTGGCTCGCCAAGCCCGCCGCCTGATCGACTCATTGTCAGATGTGCCGCACCGCAACGGTTTTGATCGGCAACGCGCCGACTATGTGGGCGCTCATCTGCGCGCACTGGAATGCGCCGGCCGTAAGTTCGCCGGCGAACACATCGGCTTCGTCGACGAGGTGCACGCCTACTTCGACGTAGGCATCAGCAGGGGCGACGACGAGACGTACCGCCAGGCACACGTGCGGCTCGACGAGGCCCTGGGTGGCACCGGCCCGCTCGCCGACCGGATGGCGGCGCATCGCCGGGGCGAGGAGATTCCGCCGGACCGGCTGGCGGAATGCATCGAGGCGTTCTCCAGCGCGCTGCGCGACCGGGTCCGCGCCGAGTATCCGCTTCCCGACGGTGAAACCGTCGAGTATCAAGTGGTGACCGACAAACCCTGGTCGGGCTTCAACTACTACCTGGGCGACTACCGCTCGACAGTGGCCGTCAATGCCGATATCAAGCAGTTGACGTCGAACCTGCCGCGGCTGGTGGCGCATGAGTCCTATCCGGGTCACCACACCGAGCACTGCCGCAAAGAGGTCGGGCTGGTCAACGGCAAAGGCCACGCCGAGCAGACCATCTTCCTGGTGAACACCCCGCAGTGCCTGCTCGCCGAGGGCCTGGCCGACCTGGCGCTGTACGCGGCGATCGGCCCGAACTGGGGACGCTGGGCCACCGAGATCTATGCCGATCTGGGCCTGCGGTTCGACGGCGAGCGGGCCGAGGCGGTGTCCGAGGCGTCGGCGGCGCTGGCCGGAGTGCGCCAGGACGCGGCGTTGATGCTGCACGACGAGCATCGCGACGCCGACGCGGTGGCGGACTTCCTGCGGCGCTGGCTGCTGGTCGACGACAGCCGCGCCAAGCAGATGCTGAGGTTTCTGTCGTCACCGCTGTGGCGCGCGTACACCAGCACGTATGTCGAGGGATATCGACTGCTGCGGGGCTGGCTGGACGATCGGCCGGCCGGGGTGAGCGTTACCGAGCGGTTCGGTCGGCTGCTCGACGAACCTTTGATCCCGTCGACGATCCAGAGCGCGCAGCGCGATGGGGAGGAGCCGGGAAATTCAGCCTAAGCCCTCGGCGCTGCCCGAGTGATCCGATACGACGTGCCCTCTCGATAGACTGGCCGGGTGACTGCTGCACCAGACGCCCGTACAACGTCCTCCGTGATGTCGGCTCCGTTGGCCGAGGTCGACCCCGACATCGCCGAACTGCTGGGCAAAGAGCTTGGCCGCCAACGCGACACCCTCGAGATGATCGCCTCGGAGAACTTCGTGCCGCGCGCGGTGCTGCAGGCACAGGGCAGCGTGCTGACCAACAAGTACGCCGAGGGTCTGCCCGGTCGGCGCTACTACGGCGGCTGCGAGTACGTCGACGTGGTGGAGAACATCGCCCGCGACCGGGCCAAGGCACTGTTCGGCGCCGACTTTGCCAACGTGCAACCGCATTCGGGCGCACAGGCCAACGCCGCGGTTTTGCATGCGCTGATGTCGCCGGGGGAGCACCTACTGGGCCTGGACCTGGCCAACGGCGGTCACCTGACGCACGGCATGAAATTGAACTTCTCCGGCAAGCTGTATGACGCCGGCTTCTACGGCGTAGACCCCACGACGCACCTCGTCGACATGGATGCGGTGCGGGCCAAAGCGTTGGAGTTTCGGCCCAAGGTGCTGATCGCCGGATGGTCGGCCTACCCGCGAATCCTGGACTTCGCCGCGTTCGAGTCGATCGCCGACGAGGTCGACGCCAAGCTGTGGGTGGACATGGCGCATTTCGCGGGCCTGGTCGCCGCGGGCCTGCACCCGTCGCCGGTGCCGCACGCCGACATCGTCTCGACCACGGTGCACAAGACGCTCGGCGGCCCGAGGTCCGGTCTGATCATCGGCAAGCAGGAGTACGCCAAGTCGATCAATTCGGCGGTGTTCCCCGGCCAGCAGGGCGGACCACTGATGCACGTGATCGCCGCCAAGGCCGTCGCTCTCAAGATCGCGGGCACCCCGGAATTCGTCGACCGGCAGCAGCGCACGCTGTCGGGCGCCCGGATCATCGCCGAACGCCTGCTGGCTCCCGACGTCGCGAAGGCGGGCGTCTCGGTGGTCAGTGGCGGCACCGACGTCCACCTGGTCCTGGTCGACCTGCGTGACTCGCCGCTGGACGGACAGGCCGCCGAGGACCTGCTGCACGACGTCGGCATCACCGTCAACCGCAACGCGGTTCCCAACGACCCGCGGCCCCCGATGGTGACGTCCGGCCTGCGGGTCGGGACCCCGGCGCTGGCCACCCGGGGCTTCGGCGACGCCGAGTTCACCGAGGTCGCCGACATCATCGCCACCGCATTGGCGGCGGGCACCGGCGCCGATGTGTCAGCGCTGCGCGAGCGGGTGACGCGACTTGCCCGGGAATTTCCGCTGTACGACGGCCTGGAGGACTGGTCGCTGATCTGACCGCGCGTCAGATTTTACGGAACCTGTGTCTACGGGTTACAGTAACCGCATGGCACAGAAAACTGTCCCTAATGCGCTGATCCTCGAACTCGACCCGGTTGTCGGCGAGAATCTCGACCGCCACCTGGGTACCGAGCAGCTCTGGTACGCACACGACTTCGTGCCGTTCGAGCAGGGCGAGAACTACGCCTTCCTCGGTGGGCGGGACTGGGATCCGTCCCAGGTGACGCTGCCGAAGACCATCACAGACGCGTGCGAGATCCTGCTCATCACCAAAGACAACGTTGCCGGCTACCACCGCGAACTCGTCGAGCACTTCATCCTCGAGGACAACTGGGCCCAGTGGCTGGGCCGGTGGACCGCCGAGGAACATCTGCACGCGATCGCGTTGCGCGAATACTTCGTCGTCACCCGCGAGATCGACCCGACCGCCAACGAGCAGGTCCGCTTCGAGCATGTGTCGACCAAGGGGTATCGCGCCGACCAGTACTCACAGGTCGAGACCCTGGTGTTCATGGCGTTCTTCGAGGCTGCCCACGCCGCGTACTGCGACAACCTCGCCGCCAAGATCGAAGAGCCGGTGCTGGCCGGACTGATCACCCACATCGCCCGCGATGAAGCGCGGCACGAGGAGTTCTTCGCCAACCTCGTCGCGCACTGCCTGACCTTCACCCGCGACGAGACGATCGCCGCCATCGCCGCCCGCGCGGCTGAGCTCGACGTCATCGGCGCTGACATCGACGCCTACCAGGACAAGGTTCGAAGGATCGCCGAGGCAGGCGTTTTCGGCCCGGACCAACTGCGTCGGGTCATCTCGGACCGCATCACCGCGTGGGGCGTCGCTGACGAACCCGCGTTGCGTCAGCTCGTCATCAGCTAGCGTCGGCGCGCCTGCGCGGCGGACATGCGCACACGGGAGTAGCGTCGCTTTCGATGGCTAGCGACATGCTCTGCTATCCGGGCGGCGCCTCTCGTAACTACTACGACAGGACCGCCGGCCCCGGTCCTGGCGCCGCGGCCCCCGCCGATTCGACCGTGCGGGCCGCACGGGTTTCCACCCGGCGACAATTCGGTTTGTCTATCTGGCAGCTGAAAGCCGGTTCATTCAATCCAGTCCGGTTGTCGTCCTGTCTGCGCGTGCGTCAGCGACCCGGCGATGAGATCGAGGAGCCCTTCGTGACTGATTCCCCGGCGGTTTCCCAGGACACCATCAGGACCTACGTGCTGGACACGTCGGTGTTGCTGTCCGACCCGTGGGCCTGCTCCCGCTTCGCCGAACACGAAGTGGTGGTGCCGTTGGTGGTGATCAGCGAGTTGGAGGCCAAGCGCCACCATCACGAGCTGGGCTGGTTCGCCCGTCAGGCCCTGCGCTTGTTCGACGACCTGAGGCTCCTGCACGGGCGGCTGGATCAGCCCATTCCCGTTGGGACACAGGGCGGTACGCTGCATGTCGAGCTCAACCACAGCGACCCGGCCGTGCTGCCCGCTGGCTTCCGGACCGACTCCAACGACTCGCGCATCCTGTGCTGCGCCGCCAACCTCGCCGCCGAAGGCAAGCGGGTGACGCTGGTGAGCAAGGACATTCCGCTGCGCGTCAAGGCGGGTGCGGTGGGCCTGCCCGCCGACGAGTACCACGCGCAGGACGTCATCACCTCCGGCTGGACCGGGATGACGGAGATGGAAGCCACCACCGACGACGTCGACGCGTTGTTCGCCGACGGTGAAGTGGACCTGGCCGCGGCACGAGACCTGCCCTGCCACACCGGTATTCGGTTGCTGGCGGGCAGCTCCCACGCGCTGGGCCGGGTCAACGCCCACAAACAGGTGCAATTGGTCCGCGGCGATCGCGAGGTCTTCGGGCTGCGCGGTCGCTCCGCCGAGCAGCGGGTGGCCCTGGATCTGCTGCTCGACGAGTCGGTCGGCATCGTGTCGCTGGGTGGCAAGGCAGGCACCGGCAAGTCGGCGCTGGCGCTGTGCGCCGGTCTGGAAGCCGTGCTGGAGCGACGCACCCAGCGCAAGGTGGTCGTGTTCCGCCCGCTCTACGCAGTCGGCGGCCAGGAGCTGGGCTACCTGCCCGGCAGCGAGAGCGAGAAGATGGGCCCGTGGGCCCAAGCCGTCTTCGACACCCTCGAAGGGCTGGCCAGCCCCGCCGTGCTCGAAGAAGTGCTCTCCCGCGGCATGCTCGAGGTGCTCCCGCTGACCCACATCCGCGGCCGGTCGCTGCACGACTCCTTCGTCATCGTCGACGAGGCGCAGTCGCTGGAGCGCAACGTGCTGCTGACCGTGCTGTCGCGGCTGGGCGCGGGTTCGCGGGTGGTGCTCACCCACGACGTCGCCCAGCGTGACAACCTGCGGGTCGGCCGCCACGACGGTGTCGCGGCCGTCGTCGAAAAGCTGAAGGGACACCCGCTGTTCGCGCACATCACCCTGCTGCGCAGCGAGCGCTCGCCGATCGCGGCGCTGGTCACCGAGATGCTCGAGGAGATCAGCCAGACCCCGTAGGCCCAGTGCGTAGGCTGTCGCCGTGCCGAGACGACCAGACAATCAGGTGTGGCGGTACTGGCGTACCGTCGCCGGCGCGGCGGCAGCAGCCGTCATCGTCGCGATCGGCGCATTCACCGGGCATGTCCGGTTCGCGCACGCCAACGAGGTCGTCGACTGTGCGCAAGTGAAGTGTGTGGCGTTGACCTTCGACGATGGTCCGACGCCCTTCACCGACCGCCTGCTGGGCATCCTGACCGCCAACAACGCCAAGGCGACATTCTTCGAGATCGGCAACAAGGTCGCCGCCAACCCGGCCGGCGCGAAACGTGTCGTCGACGCGGGCATGGAACTGGGCAACCACACCTGGGAACACCCGAACATGACCACGCTGCCGCCGGCAGACGTCCCGGCGCAGTTCTCGCGGGCCGGCGACGCTATCGTCGCCGCGACCGGTGTGACGCCTAAACTATGGCGACCGCCGGGCGGCCTCACCGACGGGGCCGTCAACGAGCAGGCCGCGAAAGCCGGTCTGGCCGGAATCCTTTGGGACGTCATCCCTTTCGACTGGATCAACGACTCCAACACCGCGGCCAGCAGGGCGCTGCTGATGAGCCAGATCAAACCCGGCTCGGTGGTGTTACTGCACGACACCTACTCCAGCACAGTCGATCTGGTGTACCAGTTCATTCCGGTGCTCAAAGCCAACGGCTACCACCTGGTGACGGTCAGCCAGCTGCTCGGACAGCGCGCCCCGGGCAGCGTCTACGGCAGTCGCGACAACGGGCCCCCGGCCAACGACCTGCACGACATTCCAGCGTCGGAGATTCCGTCGTTGCCCAACACACCGTCGCCGGCACCGATGCCCAACTTCCCGATCACCGATGTCGCCGGCCAGAACCCGGGCGGACCGACCAACGGCAGCTAGCACGATGCCGCGTCGCTGGCTGACATTGGCGGTCAGTGTGGCCGCGACGTCGTGTTCCTTCCTGTTCATCAACTGCGGGGTGTTCTTGATCCCGGCGCTGGAAACCGCCCGCCACACTTCACTCACGGCGGCCGGCCTGTTGTCGGCGATGCCCAGCTTCGGCATGGTGCTGACATTGGTCGCCTGGGGTCACCTGGTGGACCGGCTGGGTGAGCGAATCACGCTCGCGCTGGGAACCGGGTTGGCCGGCGTCGCGGCCTTCGCCGCGGCGCCGCTGCACTCGCTGTCGGCGATCGGCGCATTGCTGTTCGTCGGCGGAATGGCTGCTGCCAGCAGCAATGTCGCCGGCGGCCGGCTGGTATCCGGGTCGTTCCCGTCGCACCAGCGGGGCTTGGCGATGGGAATCCGCCAGACTGCGCAGCCGCTAGGGGTTGCGATCGGCGCCGTGGCGATGCCGGAGCTGACCGAGATCGAGAACGGTTTCTTCGCCGCACTGCTGTATCCGGCGATCGCCTGCGCGATGGCGGCGGTGGTCAGCTTCATCTTCTTGACCGATCCGCCCCGGCCGGCCCCTGCGGCGGCGACCGCGGAACAGCTGGCCAGTCCCTACCGAGGCTCAAATGTGCTGCGGCGCATCCACTTGGCGTCGGCGCTGTTGATGGTGCCGCAGTCGATGACGGTGACCTTCATGCTGGTCTGGCTGATCGTCGACCATCACTGGTCGGTCCCGGCTGCCAGTGTGCTGGTGACCGTGGCGCAGTTGATCGGTGCGCTGGGCCGCATCGCCGTGGGGCGGTGGTCGGATCTCGCCGGTTCACGGCTGCGACCCAACCGGACTGTCGCCGTCGCCTGTGGTGTGGCGCTGCTGGTACTGGCCTTCACCGATTACCTGACGTCGCCGCTCGCCGAGGCCGCCATGGTCGTCGCGACCGTGATCGCGGTGGGTTACAACGGCTTAGCGGCGACCGCGATCACCGAGTACGCCGGACCGTTCTGGAGTGGACGCGCGCTGGGCGTACAGAACACGGCGCAACGAATGATGGCAGCTGCGACGCCACCGGCGTTCGGCGCGCTGATCACCGCGGTCGGTTATCCGGTCGCTTTCGTGGTGTGTGCGTTGTTCCCGCTGTTGGCCGTCCCGGTAGTCCCGGTCAAATCCGAACGGACCGGCTGACGGGCGCCACAGGAATCTCCCGGGCGAACCGGTATGCGGGCGCTACCTCTGTCCTGGCAGCTCGCCGGACGCGGCGAGAGTCAGCAGCTCGCCACGGCCGATCTGCGTCACCAGGCTGGCGCTGTCAAAGTAGATGCGCTCGTTGATGATTCGCTCGCCGTCGAAGAAGAACACGGCGATGATAGGCACCCGAAACGCCTTACCGGTCGGCGGCATCCCGTAGAACTCGCCGAGATTGGTTCCCAGAAGATCGAATTCGGTGATCACCGCGTCGTCGCTGAAGTGGTAGCGCACATTGTCGTGACGCTGGTCGGGGAATGCGGTTCTGGTGGTGAGGTAGTAGTTCATCACCTCGTCGTCGCCGTCGAAAACCTGCCCGGTGGCCATGATCTCGTAGCGGGGGTGCCCGTTGAATGTGGCCAGGGTCCGATCGAACTCCTTGGTCACCTCCGTGTTCATGTGCTCTTCGATGAGCGCGAGGCGCCGTTGGCGGAGTCCGTCGTCAAGCATGATTACTCCTCAGTGACCTTGGCCATGGCGAGTACGTCCAGACGACGGTCGAGTTCTTCTTCGGACAGCTTGTCGCCGATCAGCCCGCGGTCGATCACCGTCTGCCGAATCGTCTTGCGTTCCTTGAGTGCTTGCTTGGCCACTGCGGCCGCCTCTTCGTAACCGATCGCCGAGTTCAGCGGCGTGACGATCGACGGCGACGACTCGGCCAGCTCGCGCAGGTGCTGCACGTTGGCCTTCAGCCCGGTGATGCACCGCTCGGCGAACAGCGTCGAGACGTTGGTCAGCAGCTTGAACGACTCGAGGACGTTGCGCGCCATCATCGGAATGTAGACGTTGAGCTCGAATGCGCCCGACAGGCCGCCGACGGTGACCGCGGCGTCGTTGCCGATCACTTGTGCGGCGACCTGGGTAACCGCCTCGGGCAGAACGGGATTCACCTTGCCCGGCATGATCGAGCTACCCGGCTGCAGGTCCGGCAACTGGATCTCGGCCAGGCCGGTCAGCGGCCCGGAACCCATCCAGCGCACGTCGTTGGCGATCTTGGTCAGCGACACCGCGATGGTGCGCAGCGCGCCGGACGCCTCGACCAGCCCGTCGCGGGCGGCCTGGGCTTCGAAAGAGCTGGTCGCCGTGCGCAATTCGTTCAAACCAGTGTCGGCGACCAATACCTGGACCACCTTGGCGCCGAAGCCGTCGGGGGCGTTAAGGCCGGTGCCGACCGCAGTGCCGCCGATCGCCAGCTCGCCCAGCCGGGGCAGAGTCGCTGTGACCCGCTCTATGCCGGCCTCGATCTGCCGGGCGTAGCCGGAGAACTCCTGGCCCAGCGTCACCGGGACGGCATCCATCAGGTGCGTGCGGCCGGATTTGACCACGGTGTGCCATTCGCGGGCCTTACCGGCCAGTGCGTCGTGCAGCACCTGCAGCGCCGGGATGAGTTGGCGCACAGCGGCTTCGGTGGCGGCGATGTGGGTTGCGGTGGGGAAGGTGTCGTTCGACGACTGCGACATGTTGACGTCGTCGTTAGGGTGCACGATTACACCGTTGGCGGCCGCGATGCTGGCGATCACCTCGTTGGTGTTCATGTTCGAGCTGGTGCCCGAACCGGTCTGGAAGACGTCGATGGGGAACTGGTCGTCGTGCTTGCCGTCGGCGATCTCGGCGGCCGCGGCGATGATCGCGTCGGCCTTGTCGGCGGCCAGCAGCCCGAGGTCCTTGTTGACCTGCGCGCAGGCACTCTTGAGCAGGCCCAGCGCGCGGATCTGGGTGCGCTCCAAGCCACGGCCCGAGATCGGAAAGTTCTCCACGGCACGCTGAGTTTGTGCCCGCCACAGCGCTTTTGCCGGCACCCGGACTTCGCCCATGGTGTCGTGTTCGATGCGGTACTCGGTGTCTGCCATCGGCAAAGTCCCTCGCTGGTAGTGGTTACGGCAGTGGGTACGCGGCGTTGCTGTCGCCGGTGAAGTCGATCGCCGAGTATTCGTTGAGCTTGGTCAGCCGGTGAAAGCCCTCGACCATCCGCAGCGTGCCAGACTTCGATCGCATGACGATCGACTGGGTGGTGCAGCCACCGGGCTCGTAGCGGACGCCCTTGAGCAGATCGCCGTCGGTGACGCCGGTTGCGCAGAAGAAGACGTTGTCGCCCGACACCAGGTCATAAGTGGTGAGGACGGCGTCGAGGTCGTAGCCGGCGTCGAGGGCTTTCTGTCGTTCTTCGTCGTCCTTGGGCGCGAGCTGCGCCTGGATCTCGCCGCCCATGCAGCGCAGCGCTGCGGCGGTGATGATGCCTTCGGGGGTGCCGCCGATGCCCGCCAGCATGTCGGTGCCCGAGCCAGGTCGGCAGGCGGCGATCGCTCCCGCTACGTCGCCGTCGGTGATCAGCCGGATCCGGGCGCCGGTGTCGCGCACATCCTGGATCAGTTGAGCGTGCCGCGGCCGGTCCAGGATGACGACGGTCATGTCAGGGATGGACAAGCCTTTGACTTTGGCGACCGACCGGATGTTCTCGGCGATCGGCGCGGTGATGTCGAGGACGTGCGCCGCGTCGGGCCCCACCGCGATCTTGTCCATGTAGAACACCGCCGACGGGTCGAACATCGCCCCGCGGTCGGCCACCGCGAGCACCGAGATGGCGTTGGGCATGCCCTTGCTCATCAGCGTGGTGCCGTCGATCGGGTCGACGGCGAAGTCGCAGTCCGGGCCGTCGCCGTTGCCGACTTCTTCACCGTTGTAGAGCATCGGCGCGTGGTCTTTCTCGCCCTCGCCGATCACCACGACACCGCGCATCGACACCGAGTTGACCAGCTGGCGGATGGCGTCGACGGCAGCGCCGTCGCCGCCCTCTTTGTCGCCGCGACCGACCCAGCGACCCGCGGCCATGGCGCCGGCCTCGGTGACCCGGACGAGCTCAAGGGCAAGGTTGCGGTCCGGGGCTTCGCGACGAGAGCCTGCAGTCATGGTTGCCGATTGTCCCAGAGGCGGGTTATCGCTCGGGAGCTGGGATACTGGTGCAGTGACGACGCAGCCAGAGCCGACCGCCAGACCGGCCAAGCCCCGGCTGCTTCAAGACGGCCGGGACATGTTCTGGTCGATCGCACCGCTGGTTGCGGCCTGCATCATTTTGGCCGGCGTGGTCGGGATGTGCTCGTTTTCCCCGGGCGGCGTCAATCGCGGGCCGGTGCCGTCCTACAACGCGGCGAGTGCGCTGCGGGCCGATGCGCTGACGCTGGGCTTCCCGGTCCGGTTGCCGAAGCTGCCCGATGGCTGGCATGCCAACTCCGGCGGTCGCGGCGGTATCCCGGAAGGCCGGACCGACCCTTCGACCCGCCAACGGCTGCACGCCGCCATCTCGACCGTCGGCTACATCAGCCCCGGCGGCATGTACGTGAGCCTCTCGCAGAGCAACGCCGATGAGGACAAGCTGGTCAACTCGATCCACGCTTCGATGTATCCGAGCGGGACCGTCGACGTAGACGGCACCCGGTGGATCACCTACCAGGGTGACGGCACCGAGCCGGTGTGGACGGCGCGGCTGAACAGCCCGGCCGGGCCCGCTCAGGTCGCAGTCACCGGGGCCGGCAGCCCGGACGAGTTCCGTACGCTGGCAGCGGCCACTCAATCGCAGCCGCCGTTGCCGGCGCACAGGTAGAAGGACAAGCATGGGCGCACCCGAAGCCGACCTCACCGGCTGGTCAGTCGCACCGTTCACCGGCGGCGGCTACACCCACGACGTGTACCGCAAGGGCGAAGGGCCCGGCGTGGTGTTGATCCCGGAGATCCCGGGCATCCACCCCGGCGTGCTGGGCCTGGGAAACCACTTGGTGGACAACGGTTTCACCGTGGCGATCCCGTCGCTGTTCGGCGAGCCCGGTCGTGGCAAAGACCCCGGCTACGTGATCTCGACTATCGCTCGGGCGTGTGTGGCAAGGGAATTCGCGGCTTTGGCGACCAACAAGCAGCGGCCGGTGTCGGTCTTCTTGCGGGCATTGGCCCGTGACCTCAACAAGGCGACGCCGGGTAAGGGCGTCGGGGTGATCGGCCATTGCTTCACCGGCGGCTTCGCGTTGGCCGCCGCGGTCGACGACAGCGTGCTCGCGCCGGTGCTCAGCCAACCGTCGGTGCCCTTTCCGCTGACGCCGCGCCAACGGCGTGATCCCGGAGTCAGCGACTTGGAGTTGAACGCGTTCAAAGACCGCGCCGCCAGCGAGGGACTGTGCGCGATCGGCCTGCGGTTCAGCGAGGACAAGATGTCGCCCGGCGAGCGGTTCACCACCCTCAAAGAGCGACTCGGCGATGCGTTCGAGGTAATCGAAATCGACTCGCGTCCAGGCAATGAGCATGGTTTCTCCCGGGTGGCGCACTCGGTGCTGACCGACGAGGTCCGTGAGGTCGACGGTCACCCGGCCTACGAGGCGCGCAAGCGGGTCGTCGAGTTCCTCAACGAGCGGCTGCGTTAGCGGCCTGCCGCCTTCGCTGGTCGGCGATGAACCGAATCGACATACGCTGCAGTAGATTTGGCGCCAACCGAGCGAACACCCAGGACGCATACGCCTGCCTCGGCTTCACTAGCAGCGCCTTGTTGCGACCGATCGCCTTCAACGTGTCGCGGGCCAGCCGTTCGGCGCTGTAGGCGCTTTTCATGCCCTGCCCGCGCAGGTAGTAGTCGCGGCCGACGAAACCGCCGACCGCCCCCTTGTCCAGGATCGGCGTCTCGACAGCGCCCGGACACACTGCCAGCACACCGATGCCGCGAGACACAGCCTCTGAGCGCAGCGCCAGCGACAGCCCCACGATCGCGTGCTTGGTCATCACGTAACTGGTGATCTGACCAGCAGCCGCCAGCCCAGCCATCGACGCGGTGTTGACGATGTGCCCGTGGCCCTGCCGCAGCATTACCGGGTAGGCGGCGGTCACGCCATGTACGACGCCGCGGATGTTGACGTCGATGATCGCGTTCCACTGCTCCAGCGTCAGCAGTTCGGTGTCGCCACCCCAAGCGATTCCGGCGTTGTTGAACATCAGGTCAAGCCTTCCGGTGCGCTCGACGACGGCGTCGACGGCCGCCTTGACCGCGTCCGGGTCGGTGACGTCGAGCGTGGCCGACGTCGCAGTACCTGGACCGTGCAGGCTTTCGGCGGTGCGGGCCGCTGCGGCGCCGTCGACGTCGGTGCATAACACGTCGGCGCCGGCGGCGACCAGGGCCCGGCACAGGGCGGCGCCGATGCCCGAGCCTGCTCCGGTGACGATCGCCTGCTTACCGGTGAAATTCATTGCGCGGCCAGCTTCATGACGTGGCTCAAGATGTCGGGATAGCGCTTCATGTGTGCGCCGCCGTTGAGGTCGAGCACTTCACCGGTCAGCCACGGCGCCTTGCACAGGAATAGCACGGCATCGGCGATGTCCTGGGGAGTTCCGGCCCGGCCCAGCGGCGTGTTCTCCACGTATTCTTCGACCACCCCGGGAATGTGGGTGGCCGCCTCGGTCAGCGGGGTGTGCACGAACCCGGGTGCGACGGCGTTGACCCTAATTCCCCGTGGCGCGAGTTCGAGCGCGGCGACCTGCGTCAACATCGACAGGCCGGCTTTCGCCGAGCAGTAGGCGCTCATCGCCGCGGCGGGCTGACGGCCGTTGAGCGAGCTGATGGACACCAGCGCCCCGCCGTCGCGCAGTTGCGGTGAGGCGTGCTTGATCACCAGAAAGCTGCCGGTGAGGCACACATCGACGACCGAACGGAAATCGTCGACGGACAGGTCGGTGATCAACCCGAGCGTGCTGTAGCCGGCGGTGTTGACGACGACGTCGAGCACACCCGCGCCGTCGAACAGGGCCCGCACCGACTGCTCGTCGGTGACCTCGACCGTGGCGGCGCTGTGCGGTTCGCCGAGGTCTGCGGCAACGGCGCGGGCGCCGTCGGCGTTACGGTCGGCGACGATCACCCGGCGGCCGTCTTTGGCCAACGCATTGGCGACTGCCTTGCCAATGCCCGAGGCGCCGCCGATGACGACAGCGGAGTGTTCGGTCATTCCTGTTTGGCACCTTCCCATTTGGCATCGATCACGCCCCACGGGTCGGCGTAGCGACCGGGGTAGCGGTAGTACGGCGAGCGGCGCTTGAGCAGGGCGTGGGCCAGCGGTGCGATCAGCCGTGCCGGGTAGCGACGCCATCCCATCCGATCGGCGGTCTCGGCGAGCAACTGCGGCCACGAAACCCGTTGGAAGTCAAGCGCTTCCACCGAATGTTTAGTATCCATCCAGTCGGTGCCGAACCAGTCGACGTCGCTGTCCGGGTTGCCTTTGCGGCCAACGGGTATCCCGCCGACCAATCCCATCGCGGCGGACATCGACTGGGTGATGTCGCTCTGGACCATCCGGTGCGAGTCGTCACCACCGATCAGCAGTGTCTCGCCGATCACCGGCGCGGTGGTAGCCGCGACAAAAGCGCGCGCGACGTCGCGCACGTCGACGGTCTGGATGCGGCCGTCGGCGGGCAGCGACGCCTCGAAGTAAATGGTGTCCAAGTCCAGGTCTAACCGCGGCTCGGCGGTGAGCACGCCGCCCAGCCGCAGTATCACCCAGTCCAGCCCGGATCCGCGCACCAGCTGCTCGGCCTCCACCTTGTGGGTGCCGTAGATGTCGGACGGCCGCAGTGGGGTGTCGGCGGTGAGCGCGTCGCTGATGCGGTGCGGGTTACGGGCGCCGTAGGTGGCGACGCTGGACGCTTGGACGAAGCGCGGCGGCTCCTGCAGCGCAGCGGCGGCCTCCAGCAGGTATCCGGTCGCGTCGACGTTGACGCGGCGGGCCAGAGCGGGCCGGGCGTAGCAGGCCGGCGGAATGATCGCGGCGAGGTGGATGATCGCCGCAGGGGAGACCGCGTGCAGTAGCTCGCCGACCGCATTCGGATCGGTGAGGTCGGCCCAGCGCACGGTGTCCGTCGGTAGGGCGGCGGCCGCTTTGCGGTTGGCGGGCACATCGAGGTCGGTGGCGACGACGTGCCGGCCGTCGGCCAGCAGCTGTCGCACGGTCGCCGAGCCGACGAGTCCGAACGCGCCGGTGACCAGCACGGTGTCCGTCATCGGCGCCGCTCCTTCTCATCGCTTCGCTCTGCATCGCCGCCGGCTCGCATGGCGGATTACGCTACACGTCGACGCGGAATGTCTCGGCTACTCGGCGATGGCCGGTGCGACAACAGCTACCGGGTGCGGATCGGCGGTGGCTTTCATCTGGTCGAACAACTCGATGTAGTACGGCAGACATTCCTTCATCGCCTGCTCGGTGGTGAACAACGGCCGGTAGCCGAGGTCGCGGGTGGCCTTGGCCACCGAGAAGTAGTTGTCCAGGTACAGCCGCTCGACGGCCAGCGGTTCCAGTGGCGGCTGCGGAAACCCGAAGCGGAAATGCAGCCGCTGCCAACCCAACATCACCGCGCGGACTGCGGCGCCGGATATCCGCAGCCGGGGCAGACGCTCGCCACACGCCTCGATCACCGGGCGGGCGAACTCGAACATGTTGACCGGTTCGGCGTCGTTGATGAAGTACGCCTGGCCCGGCGCGGTTCCACCCGGGACCAGGTGTTCGGCGGCCAGGATGAAGCCGTGAATCAGGTTGTGCACGTAGGAGTTATCCAAGCGGGCGGCCTTGCGGCCGACCAGCACCTTGACGTGGCCGGCCAGCACGGATTCGAACACTTTGCGGAACATCGTCTGATCGCCGCGGCCCCAGATTCCGCTCGGGCGTATCGAGCAGGTCAGCAGACCGTCAACCCCGTTCTGGGACAGCACAAATCGCTCAGCGACCACCTTCGTCTCGGTGTAGAGGTCGTTGAATCGGT
>JBAWAV010000252.1:0-5573 GCA_049589475.1 Mycobacterium sp. | reverse complement strand
CTGCTGGCAGGTGGTCTCGGCACGCGTATGCGTGAGGAGACCGAGTTCCGCCCCAAGCCGATGGTCGAGGTAGGTGGCCGGCCAGTGCTGTGGCACATCATGAAAATTCTTGGCCACTACGACTTTTCCGACTTCGTTGTGTGCACCGGCTACAAGAGCGAATACATCAAGAACTACTTCTGCAACTATGGGGTGTCCAATCTGGACTTCACCCTCACTCTGGGTGACCAGTCGAGCATCCGCCACCACGGCTCGCACGACGAATTCAATTGGCGGGTAACCGTTGCGGACACCGGCCTGGACACGATGACGGGCGGCCGGATCAAACGCATCCAGAAGTACGTAGGCGATGAGACTTTCCTGTGCACCTACGGCGACGGCATCGCCGACGTCAACATCGCCGAATTGCTGGACTTCCACCGCTCACACGGCAAGCTCGCCACTGTGACAGCCACCCAGCCGATGAGCCGGTTCGGGGTCATAGACCTGCAGGAGGACGGTGTCGTTGCCACTTTCCGGGAGAAGCCGAAAACCGAAGACTGGATCAACATCGGCTACTTCATCTTCGAGCCGGGAGTCTTCGACTACTTGGACGGCGACGAGACCGTGCTGGAGGACCAACCGCTGCTCAAGCTCGCTAAAGACGGCCAGATCGCCGCATTTTCTCACCACGGGTTCTGGCAGCCCATGGATACCTTCCGGGAATCACAGATGCTGAATAACCTCTGGGACAGCGGAAGCCCGCCCTGGCGAGTATGGCAGTAACCGACGACGTGATCATCCCCGGTACAAAGGCGAAGGTGTTGACGAGCTAGCAAACCGGCTGCCTCCAGTCGACATACCGCTCCCCGTTAACGCCGCGAACCTAGGCCAATTCCGTTCGCGCAGTGGGTGATTCGGACAGCACGGCCAACGATCGATCAGGTCGTGAATTCGGTTTGGTTGATGTGTGCGGCCACCCGTAACGCGTTGGCCGCGACCGTCAAACTGGGGTTCAAACCGGCGCTGGAGGGGAAGAATGAGGCGTCCACCACGTAGAGGTTGTCGACTTCGTGCGCCCGGTTTTCGGGGTCCAGCACGCTGGTTTGCGGATCGGTGCCGAACCGGCACGTCCCGCAGACGTGACCCAGGTTCGCGTTGCTTTCGCCACTGCTCAGGAACCTGGTGCGAAACGGCTGAAACACCTCTTTGAGTTGCCGCAAAAACACTGCGCGGCGTTCGATCTCACTGGGGTGCAAGCGGTACTGCATTCGCAGCCGCTGACGGCCGTCCGAGCTGGGCCGGTCGTAGGGTAGAACGCGGTTGTCCAGATAGGGCAGGTCTTCCATCATCGCGCCCAGCTGGAGCCCGCCAGTTAACAACCGCTTGTACATTTGGCGCACCGCCGGCCTCATCAAGCGCAGCGCCTTGCCCCGCCGGTCGGGACGGTTGGTCAGCCACTCCACGGGCGGTACCGGGCCGAATGACTGCACGGTGCCGTACTTCTGCCCGTCGGCGAAATAGAAGTCGTTGAGCCCGATCTCCTTGTTTGCAGCCGTGATCTTGGAGTCGGGGTGTGGCCAGATTTCGATCGGGTCCAGCAGATGACGCATCAAGTTGCGCCCCACCCAGTCCGAGCCGTTGGCCAACCCGCCCGGCCAGTCACCCGAACGCGAATTGAGCAACAGCACCGGGGTGACCAGGGCACCGGCGGCGAGCACCACCACCTTCGCCTTGAGGGCCAGCGTGCCGGAACGATGCTCACAGATCACTTCCCGGACCCGGGTGCGGTCGGCTTCGAGGCGCACCACCCGGCACTCGTCCAGCAGCTGGGCGCCGTGCTCGGCAACGGCCGGCAGCACGCCATTGCGGCCGGCATCGTTCTTGCACGACTTGGCGCAGAGAAAGTCCTGACAGATGCCACAACCCTCGGTGTAGTCACAAGCCATCGGCAGGCGGTAGGGATGCAGTCCGCGACCTGCCAGATAGTCGACCAAGGGCTGGTTGTCTGGCGAAAACGGCGGCGCTGCAGGCAAACCGACCCCGGCGGCCTCCGGCCGCAGCGGATCGGGCTGTCCGCGAACCCCCAACAGCTTCTCGGCCTCGGCGTACCAGGGCGCCATCTGGTCATAGCTGACCGGCCAAGCCTCGGGCACGGTGGAATCGCCGGGGTTGCGGAAGTCTTGCCGGGGAGTGAAATCGCGCACGAAAAATCGTTCACAGACCATGCCATACAGGGCCGAGGACCCGCCCGTGCCGCTGCCGATGAACGGCACAAACCGCTTCGAGAAGCGCCCGCTGATGTCCTCGATCTCGTCGGTTGAGCGACCGGCCCGGGCCAAGGCGTCGTAGTAGGTCGCCGCGGAACGGTAGGCTCGCGGTTCGGCTTTTTCGGGTATCGCGGAGCGAATCGTTCCCGGTGTTCCGGGCAGTGTCGAATGTCCCTTTTCGACGAACAGCACTTCGCGGCCTGAGCGGGCCAGCGAGTAGCCCAGCATGCCGCCGCCCATGCCGGTGCCCACGACGATCACGTCCCACTCAACGCGTTCGGCCTCGCGCGCGGTCAATCCTCGGGCAGCCAAAGTCGACCTTCTCAGTGCACGACGGCCGAATGCTCGGCCCGTCTGAACGAATCGGGATCGGAGGGCCCGTTTGCCGCGGATAGACGCCTATGAAGGTCTGGACTCGAACCGATCATTTCCCTGAAATATTCGACAGTCCGCGCGACCCCCTGGTCGAAAGGGACTCGGGGACGCCAGCCGAGCTTGGATTCGGCAAGGCTGATGTCTGGCTTGCGCTGCGTTGGATCATCCGGAGGAAGGCTCTCATTGACGGTCGGCGAGGAAGATCCAGTCATGCTCTTGATGAGCCTGGCAGCCTCCAGGACGGTGAACTCGGCCGGGTTACCAAGGTTGACGGGTCCTGTGAACGAGGGTTCGCTCGCGGCCATCCTCACGAGACCGTCGACAAGGTCGTCGACATAGCAGAAGGATCGGGTCTGGCTACCGTCCCCGAAGATGGTGATCGGCTGACCTTTCAGTGCCTGAACGATGAAGGTGGCGATGATTCGGCCATCCTCAGGGTCCATCCTTGGGCCGTAGGTGTTGAAGATGCGGACGACTTTGATTGGGATCCCGTAGCGGCGCGCGTATTCCAGCATCAGTGTCTCCGCTACTCGCTTGCCCTCGTCATAGCAGCTCCGTACGCCGAAGCAGTTGACGTTGCCCCAATAATCCTCGACTTGGGGATGGCGGGTTGGATTCCCATAGACCTCGCTGGTGGATGCTTGAAGGATTGTCGCGTCCTTTTCGCGCGCCAGTTCCAGGAGGTTCCGCACCCCGCCGTAGTTCGTCTCGAGGGTGAACAGCGGGTCGCGCTGATAGGTGCGCGGTGCTGCGGGACAGGCCAAGTTGAAGATGACGTCCAGCGGGCCCGCCGCGACCGCGTCGATCGGCTGCGTGATGTCGTGCTCGACGAGGTCAAAATCCGGGTCATTCTTGAGGTGAATGATGTTCTCGCGCCGGCCAGTACAGAAGTTGTCGAGCCCCAGAACCTCGACGTCGTCGCGGCGAAGACGGTCGCAGAGGTGGGACCCGAGAAAGCCGGCGGCGCCGGCGACGAGGACTCTCATGTTTCTCCCAAGTCCTAATTCCGGCCTAAGCCGTGGTACTCGAAACCCTCGGCCCGCACGCGCTTTGGCTCGTAAATGTTTCGGCCGTCAAACACCACGTAGCCTCGCATGACCGACTTGAGGCGCTGCCACGATGGCCGCTGGAATTGCCTCCACTCGGTGACGAGAAGCAAACCATCGGCATCCTCGACCGCTTCGTACATGTTCCCGGCGTATTCGATCGAATCTCCGAGCACCTTCTTGGCCTGCGCGGTCGCTTCGGGGTCATAGGCTCGCACTGTCGCCCCAAGCTCGACAAGCCTCCTCGCGGTGACAATGGACGGGGCCTCGCGCATGTCGTCGGTTTGCGGCTTGAAGCTGAGGCCCCAGAGCCCGAAGCGCAGGCCGTCCAGATTCGCCGCGGGCCCCTGGAGGCCTCCGAAATAGGCAAGGACCTTAGCAACCAACGCGGCTCTTTGCCCGCTGTTGACGTGGTCGACCGCACGTAGCAGATGCATGTCGGCGCCCAGGCGCGAAGCCGAGTGTATGAGCGCCTGAACGTCTTTCGGCAAACAGGAGCCGCCATAGCCTACCCCCGGGAACAGGAAGTCATAGCGAATGCGCCTGTCCGCACCGATGGCCTCACGCACGGCCGCGATATCAGCGCCGGCCTTATCGCACAAGTTCGAGATCTCGTTGATGAAGGAAATTTTGGTTGCGAGGAAACAGTTGGCCGCGTATTTCGTCATCTCGGCACTTCTGATGTCCATGGTGATCAAGGGGTTGAAGGTGCGCAGGTACGGCTCGTAGACCTCTCGCATGATGTCGAGGGCGCGCTTCGAGTCGCTGCCGATCACGACCCGGTCGGGTTTCGTGAAGTCGGCAATTGCGGTGCCCTCCTTCATGAATTCGGGGTTCGATACGACGTCGAACTCGTGCTTGGCCTTCTTATGGATGATCGCTCGAACCTCGTCAGCGGTGCCGACCGGGACGGTCGACTTGTTGACCACGACCTTGTAGCGATCCATATGCGACCCGATGTCATCTGCCACGGAGTACACGAAGGAGAGGTCGGCCTCGCCGCTCTCGCGCATCGGCGTAGCGACGGCGATGAATATCACGTCTCCGTGCTCGATTCCGTATCGCCTGTCCGTCGTGAAATCGATGCACCCGTTCTCGCGGTTCCTTTCGATGAGTTCGGCCAGGCCGGGCTCATAGAAGGGGGGCGCTCCCCCGAGAAGCTGGTCTACTTTGGACTGATCGATGTCAACGCACACCACGTCATTACCGCTGTCCGCTAGACAGGCACCCGTCACCAGGCCGACGTAGCCGCATCCGATTACCGAAATTTTCAACAGACCGGCTCCGCGCGGCGTTGACGCCGAACTTCGCGCAAGTACAGCCACCCGCCCTGTAGGAGGCCCTTGCGGCCGGCCCGCAGGAGATGATCCGGAACGCCCCCGGTGGGCGAATCCTGTTGCCCGGAATCGCGATTGGCCAGCATTCGTTTGACTCCCCGCGGAATGAACCGGTAGATCCGCCAGAGGTATTTCGGCGACGTCAGGATCATGCTCATGAAAAACGCTGTCAGACCAGCGGAATACCCGAAGAACTGCTTTTCCAGGGCCTCATCGGTGCGGCGGTGGTAGTGCCAGGTAATCGCCGGCGGCCAATGCAGGATCATCGAGCCGTGCTCCAGCAGAAGCGACAGGGCCCGCGTCTCCTCCCCGCCATGGGTCAAGGTCCCGGCGCCGAGCCGGTTGTCGAAGCCGCCGATCGCGCGCAGCCGTTCGGTCCGGAAGGCCATGTTGCCGCCGGCCCCGAAGCTCGGCAACGGATAGAGCGGATCGACCACCGACGGCGTGCCGGCACGCAGCGCTACCGGCTCCACGCCGCGGCCCTTGTTGAATCCGCCGTAGCGTTCGAAGTTGACCTGGGCGGCGGTTTCCAGCTCGGCCGGCAGCATCAGTCCGGCCACGGCGTC
>JBAWAV010000251.1:0-24362 GCA_049589475.1 Mycobacterium sp. | reverse complement strand
GTATGGGTGCTGGCGGTCGTCGCCAGACCGTACACCTGGTGGCGGGTAATCCTGGTCGCTTTGTCCGGCGGCGCCTATGTCGCGATCTTCAGCATCCCGCTCGCGTGCGAACGGTTCATGCTCGATCCCTCCAACGTGGCGTTGACTGCCACCGCCTTGGCAGTCGGTGCGTTCGGTGCGGCGATCGTCGAAGCCTTGTGGTGGTTGCGCGAATCGGCCGGCGAGGGACGGCCGCGGCTGTGGCGCCGGGCAGAGACATGACGCTGGATGGCGCCCGTCAGGCAAACGAGGATTCCGGCTCCGGCTCCGGGCCGAACCGAAACCGGCGGCCGGTGACCGAAATCGGTTTGATGCGAACGTAATGCTGCTTCAGCGTCGGGATCCATGGCAGCAACTGTGCCCGCTCAGCCCTCGCCAGCTCTTCGGCGGTGCGAAGCGTGCGGGCCATGCCCTTCACGATGACGCTCCAGCCTTCGGCCACGGTGTGATCGTCGGCCTCGAAGAGAACGTGATTGTTGATTGCTGCGCTCACCAACTTGGTGCCCTCCGCAGTGCGGAAGAGCACCGTGCGGTCCTGGACGACGAAATTGATCGGAAAGATCTCGGGTTGACCGTCGACGCTTGTGACGAGTCGCCCGATCGAGACGCCGGCAAGTAGGTCCCAGCTCTCGCTGGCCGACAGAACGCCGACCGGCGGACCGCTCTCCGATATCGTTCCACCGGCCGACTTCGCGCCGGTGGTAGCCGCATGTTCGCTCACGCATCCGACGCTACAACGGCCCGCAGCAGTCCTGAAGCGTCTTTCGTCCCGAACGTCGAGGACTTCCGGCCCTGCCGCAGATTGTTGTCATGCCGTTTCCTCTGAATTAGGAAAACGTATGAGCGACAGTATAATCGATACCTCGGAGCTCAATAGCTGGGATCCCGCATTCATCGCGCGGGCCCTGAAACTCGTCGCGCCGATCATCAACGGCTGGTTTCGCGTCGAGATGCGTGGCTTGCGAGCCATTCCACCCGACAGCGGGGTGTTGTTGGTGTCCAACCACTCCGGTGGGGCGCTGACGCCCGATCCCCTGGTATTCCTGCCGGCCTTCTACAACACGTTCGGCTACCACCGCCCGCTCTACATATTGGCCCACTACGGGGTGTTCTTCACGCCCTTGCGCGGCTATCTCGGCCGGCTCGGAGCTGTCCATGCGCACCCCGAGAACGCGGCCAAGGCGCTGCGCTCCGGAGCGGCCGTTCTGGTGTATCCCGGCGGGGACTACGACGCGTACCGGCCGACGCTCAGCCAGAACATCATTGATTTCAACGGTCGCACGGGGTACGTCAGGATCGCCATCGAAACCGGTGTGCCGATCGTGCCCGTGGTGTCGATCGGGGCACAGGAAACCCAGCTGTTTCTCAGCCGCGGTGATCAACTCGCAAAGCGGCTGGGCCTGCATCGTATCCGGCTCGATATCCTGCCCATCACAATCGGTTTGCCGTTCGGCATGACAGTTTTCTTTCCGGCAAACTTCCCACTGCCCACCAAGATCGTCAACCAGGCACTCGAACCGATCGACGTCTTCGCCCTCTTCGGCAAAAAGCCTGACGTCGCCGAGGTCGACTCTCACGTTCGCTCGGTGATGCAGGCCGCCCTCGACCGTCTTGCCCGCGAGCGTCGATTCCCGGTCCTGGGCTGAGTGCGAATAGGCGAGCGCGCTAGTCGAATTCGACCATACGTCCGGCCGACCCCTGCAGCCGTTGGTCCCGATGGCGCAGAGAGTCCTACGGCCGTGCGTTAGAGGACCAAGGCCCCCGGACCTACGACGCGAAACGGCTTAGCGTTGATCCCGGGTAAGAGGAGGACGAACGATGCCAGCACACGCCAAGGGCCAGGGCATCATCGTCGGCGCCGATGGGTCACCCGCCTCTGATGCGGCGATCCGTTGGGCCGCAGAGGATGCTGCCTTGCGTCATGTCAGCTTGACGGTGGTTTACGTGATCAACCCCGCGGTTACGCAGTGGCCGCACGGGCCGCTGCCGGACGGAGTTGGGGTATGGCAAGAGAACGAGGGACGCCGGATCCTGACCGATGCGTCGAAGATCGCGCGAGACGCCGCAGGAGGCAATCCCGCCGTGTCGGTCGACTGCGAAATGTATTCATCGGCAACGATTCCGACTTTCGTCGATCTGTCCAAAAAAGCCGAGCTGATCGTTGTGGGCAACCACGGACGAGGAGCATGGGCTCGCGGCTTGCTCGGTTCGGTCAGCTCGAGTCTGGTGCGGCACGCGCATTGCCCGGTCGCCGTGATCTGCGACGAGCAGACCCGCACCCCGAGCCCCGCCGACGAAGCGCCGGTGCTCGTCGGGATCGACGGCTCGCCCGCTTCTGAACTCGCTACCCAGATCGCGTTCGACGAGGCATCGCGGCGCCGCGTCAACCTGGTGGCCGTGCATGCCTGGAGTGATACCGAGATCGTCGATTTGCCGGGTCTGGATTGGTCGGCGGTGAAGGCCGAAGAGGAACGCCTACTGGCCGAGCAGTTGGCGGGTTGGCAGGAGCGCTACCCCGACGTGACTGTGCACCGGCTTCTGGTCTGCGACCGGCCGGCCCGCGTGCTCGTCGAAACATCCGAGGCTGCACAGCTTGTCGTCCTCGGGAGTCACGGACGAGGTGTATTCGCCGGCGCACTCTTGGGTTCGGTCGGCAATGCCGTCGTTCAGTCCGTCCACACGCCAGTGATCGTGGCACGGCGACGGTAACCATCCCACTGCCGGTGGACAAACGACGTGAGGATCCGGGACTTCCGTCCCTATCGTCGGGGCGTCCGTGATGGTCGGATGACTGCAAGACGTGGCGACGCTAACTGGAGGTGCGCTGGTGAGTTCTTCTGAACAGCCGCAGACGACGACGCGCATGTTCGCGCGGGTTCTTGGCCCATTCTTCGCCATCGTCTCCATCGCTGCGGCAGCACACACAACCGAGATGTCATCGCTCCTGTCGGATTTCGCCGCGAACACGTCGTGGTCATGGTCGGCGGGTCCGTTGGTGCTCGTCGGCGGCCTCATTATCGTTGCGCTCCACTCGAACTGGCATGGTGCGCCCGCCATCGTGGTGTCCATCTCCGGTTGGCTCATAGCGCTGCGCGGGCTGCTGCTGCTGGCCTTTCCCACCGCCTTCATGTCGATGGCTCGCTGGGTGATCGAGATGGGTGATCTATGGCGCGCGACCTGTATGGTCTTCGCCGCGATCGGCCTGTACCTGACCTACGTCGGCTGGATGCCGACAACCCACCCGCCGGCGACAACGGTTGACGCGGTCAGAGGATCGGAGATCTCATCATGAACCAAAGCGCAATATCGGCTGTGCTTTTCGCTGTCGTTCTGGCGTTACTGATATTGATCGCCTCGATCCGGGTGGTCTGGCAGTACGAGCGTGGTGTGCACTTCCGGCTCGGTCGGGTTGTCGCCGTGCGTGAGCCGGGCCTGCGATTGATCATCCCGGTCATCGACCGATTGTGGCGCGTCTCGATGCGTATCGTGACCATGCCGATTCAGTCGCAAGGGATTATCACTCGCGACAACGTCAGCGTCGACATCGCTGCCGTCGCGTACTTCCGCGTGATGGACGCCCGCAAGTCCGTCGTCGTCATCGAGAATGTCCGGTCCGCGATCGATCAAATCGCCCAAACCACTTTGCGCAACGTCGTCGGGCAACATTCGCTTGACGAGGTGCTCGCCCAGACGGAGAAAATCAACGCCAGCATCCGTCAGATCCTCGACACCACCACGGTCGACTGGGGCGTCGAAGTCACTCTGGTGGAGTTGAAGGATATCCAGCTTCCCGACAGCATGAAGCGGGCTATGGCCCGAGAAGCCGAGGCAGAGCGCGAAAAGCGGGCAAAAATCATTGCCGCCGAGGGCGAAGCGCGCGCAGCCGCGGCGCTCGGGGATGCCTCCGACACCATGATGAAGCATCCGCTGGCCTTGCAGCTCAGGAATCTTCAGACGCTGGCAGAACTGGGAGTGGAGAAGAACACGACCATCGTCTTCCCCGCCCCGCTGATGAGCGCGATCGGCGAGCTCACCGGATTCCTCACCCGTGAGTCGGCCGCGACAGCCACCCAGCCCAACGGCCATACACCCGAGGCGCTTACCCACGCCACACAGCGCTGAAGTCTGACCGCCGGCAACAGCGAAAAGAGCCGCGGTGAATGAGACGACAAGCATCGCCAGCGCCGACATCCGTGACCGCGTGGTCATCAGTTCCGAATCACAACGCGCCCGTCACATAGGCCTATTGGCCCTAACCGGCGCGTTCGGTGGGATGATCCTGCTGGTGGGGCACGCTCAGGATGCTTCCGATTGGTATGCGACGGGCCGGTTGACTTTGTCGCTGTCACTTTCGCTGGCCGTGCTGCTCGTCGCGCGCGGAATTCTGCTGGGGCGACCCGTCACTGTCGGCCATGCCGGCGTCGCGGCGGTGCTCGCCGCGACCGGCTTGACCACCCACCTGCTGTCGTTTCCGTTGCCCGGCGACGCGCTCGTCGCGTGTGCCGGCCTCGCGCTGACCTGGCCGGTGCCGTCGCGGCGAGACCCCGCTGCGCTGGAACGCGTGTGGGCGCTGGTCGAGGCAACCCATGACGATCCGCTCGCCCCATTCGCCATGCAATCGTTGAAGAGCTACTACTTCAGCGCCGATGGCACCGCGGCGATCGCTTATTGCGCGCGGCTCGGTCTCGCGGTCGTCAGCGGCGACCCCATCGGCCAGCGCACTCTATTTCCTGAACTCTCAGCCGAATTCGCGACGATGTGTCGCAGCCGCGGCTGGCGCATCGTGGTGCTGGGTTGCGGTGAGCAGTGTCTTGGGCTGTGGCGCGATCGCGCGATCGTCGGCCAATCGCTGCGACCGATACCCATCGGGCGCGACGTCGTCATCGACGTAGGCCGCTTCACGATGGCAGGGCGGCAGTACCGTAACCTCCGCCAGGCAGTGCAACGCACCCACAATGCCGGGATCACCACCGAGGTGGTGGACGAACAGCAATTGGACGAGACGCTCACCGACGAGCTGGCGGAAGTGCTCTACACGTCGCACCGCGGCGCGCGTGTCCAACGCGGATTTTCGATGATTCTCGACCATGCGCTCGAGGGCCGCTATCCCGGTGTTCGGCTGATCATCGCGCGCGACAGTAGTGGGCGCATTCAGGGCTTTCAGCGATACGCGTCATCCGGCGGGGGCTCCGACGTGACTCTCGACGTCCCGTGGCGGCGCCCCGGCGCGCCGAACGGAATCGATGAGCGACTGAGCGTCGACATGATCGAAGACTGTAAAAATTCTGGTGGCCGGCGGCTTTCGTTGGCGTTCGGCGCTTTCCCTGAACTCTTCGACAACAACAACCGCGGCCTGATCGAAGGTATCTACTATGTGCTCATCCACCTGGGTCACTCGCTGATCAAGCTGGAGCCGCTCTACCGATACCTTCGCAAGTTCCACGCATTCGGCGAACGCCGCTACGTCCTGCTTTCGCTACGCCACATACCCATCGCGCTGGTGGTGCTGCTCTCGCTGGAGTTCATGCCGCGTCGACGCCATGTGCGCATCACTGAGCGAAATCCGCTGTCGTGAATTCATTCGTGTGCCACTGAACCCGACGCTTGATGTCCAGCAATACTTTTCGCAGTACGAACGCGATGACGGGCCTCACCAACTCGACGGCGACCACCTCGCCTGGGTGCCGCAAGCCGATCCGCACCCGCGCGAGGAGCCGGGTATGGGTCGCCCAATGGGGCTGTAGGTGAAATGACCAGACCACACTTGGCAGATCAGGCGACGTAGCCCGCAGCACGATGCTGCGTTCGGGCGTGATCGCGTCGACGTTGAACGACAGTCCGTCGCGCAGCCCCATCCAGCCTTTCGGCTTGAGCTGCAAAGTATCTCCGGCGGCGAGCTGTTTCCATTCCGGATTGAGACCATCGGGATTGTGCATCCGCAGACCGACGACATTCTCCAGCGCCCGGCGGCTGTAGGGCCCGCCGCGGTCTTGACCCATCTGCAGGAGCCATGGCCAGGTGACCGATGGCGGGGAATCGATCCACACCGCCTCGGTGACCTGGATGACCGGGTCGCCGATCAACTCATCGCCCGGCAGTCGTGTCTGGCATTCCCCTTTGCTGGTGCCCCAATTGCGGTAATACCGGCGTGCGGCATACAGGACCGCGACAAGCCCCGCCATCTCGGTCACCCGCTTTGACGCGTGCATCATGACGCCAGTCTGCGCAGCTCAGGGACCCGTCGCCAGGGCCATTGGTCCCTGGTGAGAGCCGATTTCGCCATGCTGAGGCGCCTGACACGGCGGACCGACCGGAAAGGGAACAACGGACCCCGCAACCGAGGACTATCGCCTCCTGATCACTTGCGACGCAAGCGATAGCGTTTCCCGATAGCTGTCTCAGACTGCCCGTACTCAGGAGTGCAGATGCTAGAACCCTTTCCCCCGAAGTCAGTCGTCGTTGGCATCGACGGGTCGCCAGCCGCTCTCCGGGCCGCATTCTGGGCCGTCGACGAAGTAGCCGGCACAGATATCCCGTTGCGGCTTCTCTATATCCGAGAATTGAGCAGTGCGGCCGGCCAGGCTGAAACCCGAGCGGTCATGGAGCGGGCGGAAGAGGCGGTACACGACGCGTATCACGCGATCAATGAAGCGGGCAAACCGGTGAAGGTCGAGATGGAGATCATCGAGGGCTGCCCGCTGCCGACGCTGATCCAGGCTTCGGAATCGACTCCGCTGCTGTGCGTCGGCGACACCGGAGCAGGCCAGTCCTCGCCCGCCGGCTTCGGTTCCACCGCAGCCGCGTTGATGCGTTCTGCGCACTGTTCGGTGGCCATCGTCAGAGGCAGCCACGTGGCCAGGCCAACCCGGGGCCGATCGATAGTGGCCCACGTTGTCGGCTCGGTCGACGACGAACTCGTCCTGGAGCGCGCCTTCGAGGAGGCCGACCGCAGGAAGGCTCCGCTGGTCGTGATGACGGCGTGGCGGTCTGAATTCGACAACCTGCAGCCCGATCGCCTTCTCAAGGAGCAGGAACGCCTGATGCGCGCCGTGCTCGATCGCTATGCCGCACTGTGGACTCCGCATTATCCTGCCGTGACCGTGGACACCGTGGTTGCATATGGCCCGTTCCTCAACTACCTAGCCGATCGTGCGGAAACAGCTCAACTGGTAGTCATCGGAGCAACCCAAGCCATTGAGTTGCAACAGCTTTCGAGCCCGGCCGCAGACCGTGCGTTGGAGCGGAGCGACTTCGCCGTTTTGGTCGCTCGCTGAGCGCGGCTACGTGTAAAGCGAGTCCAGAAGTTCTTTGTTGCGCTCGGCGACGATGGCTCGCTTCACTTTGAGGGACGGGGTGAGTTCGCCGCCCTCGACGCTCAGATCACGCTCGAGCAAGGCCCACTTCTTGATCGTTTCCCACCGGTTGAGGTCGGCATTGAGTCGACCGATGTGCTCGTCGATCAGGTCGCGGACTTCCCGCAGCCTGACCAGCTCGTCGTATGACTCCGCGGGTAGCCCTTGCTCGGCGGCCCAGCCGGCCGTCAGGTCGGCATCCAGTGAGATCAAAGCGACGCAGAAGTTGCGGGCTTCTCCGAATACCAGGAACTGGCTGGCGTACGGACACATCGCAATGAATTTCTCTTCGATGGCCGGTGGCACAATGTATTTCCCGCCGGAGGTTTTGAACATGTCCTTGATGCGCCCCGTGATGGTCAGGAAGCCATCGGCGTCCAGCCGGCCCTCGTCGCCGGTACGCAGCCACCCGTCTTCGGTGAAGGCCACCGCAGTGGATTCAGCCAGGTGGTGGTAGCCCGACATGATGTTGTGGCCGCGAAGCTGGACTTCCCGGTCCTCGCCGATCCGCACGTCGACGCCCTCGAAGGGCAGACCAACGGTGCCGAGCTTGAACTGATCCGGCCGATTGATGGTGCTGCCGCCCGCTGTTTCGGTGAGTCCGTAGCCCTCCAGGATGAGCAGACCCGCCGCGTGGAACCATTCGCCGATTTCGCGGTTCAACGGCGCCGAGCCGGACACGAAAAAGCGAATACGACCGCCGAAGACCTCGCGCACCTTGCTGAACACGAGGCGGTTAAACAGCCTGTGGCGCAGCCGCTTCAGCGCACTTGGATTCTCACCCGCCCGCCGGCGCCGGTCCACGTCAAGGCCCAGTGCGAAGGCCCTCTCGAAAAGCTTGGCCTTGATCCCGCCTTCCCGCCGCGTTGTGACGACGATGCGTGCGTGCGCCTTTTCAAAAATCCTGGGGGCAGCGGCCATGAACGTCGGTTTGACCACGGCGGCGTTCTCCACGATCCTGTCGATCCGGCCGTCCACCGCGCTGACGAACCCGCACGCCAATTGAGCAGCAAGCAAGACTTTCCCGAACGAGTGGGCCAGCGGTAACCACAGCAGCTGCAGGTCGTCCTCGCCGATCACATCCAGGGCGGCTACTGCCGCGCCCTCGAACACCCAGGCTTTGTGGTCCAGCCGAACACCCTTGGGCCGACCCGTTGTTCCGGAGGTGTAGATGAGCGTCGCCAACCGCTCCGGGGTGATCGCGGCGACGGTCCGGCGTACACACTCAGGATGGTCGGCCAGATACTTCTCCCCGATCTCGCCGAGCTCGTCAAGCGTCAACACCCACTCTCCGTCGCCCGGGCCATCGAAGGTCACCACCCTGGTCAAGGCGGGCACATCGGCGCGGCGCGCGGTCAGCTTGGCCAATTGCTCAGCATCTTCGGCGAATACGATCCGGGATTCGGAGTCGGCCAGGATAAAGGCGGTATCCGCCTCGTTGGTGTTCGCGTACACAGTTGTGGTTGCTGCCCCAGCGGACATGATCGCCAGATCTGCCAAGATCCACTCATATCTGGTGCTGGACGCGATACCGACCCGCTGTTCCGGCTCGATGCCCAGCGCCAGTAGCCCGGCCGCCAGCGACTCCACCCTGGCGGCGGTCTCTCGCCAGGTCACCGAGATCCACTCGCCGCCCCGCTGGTGGCGAAATGCTTCCTTGTCCGGAGTGGCCTCGACCCGTTCGATCAACAGCGCGGCAACGTTCGTTGCGCGGCAGGACATTTGAGAAACGGCGGTGGTCATGCCGACTCTCTGTCAACCGGCGGGCGAGATCAGTCCGTAGTGGCCGTCGTAGCGGTGATACAGCACGCCTGCTCGACCTTGGTCCACATCGACGAAGAACAGGAACGGCAGCCGCAGCAGGGCGAGCCGCTCCTTCGCGCGCCCGATCGTGAGTCGAGGAGCCGGTTGCGGGCTGACGCTCACCGGCAGCTCGTGCGGCGCGAGTTCACCCGGCAATGGCATGACCTGAGCCATGCGGTATCCGGCCGAGTCTGTTCTGTACAGCACGCTGGCTTGGCCTGTTCCCTTCTCGGTGAACAGATGAAAGTCGTTGTCGAGTAACTCCATCTCTTGCGCGGCTTCGTCGACCGTACAGGTGCCCAGCGTGAAGGACTTTCGCCGAATTACCCGACGCTCATCGACTGGCCGGGGGTAGTAGCTCGGTCGATCTGTGCGCTCAGAACTGTGGTGCCATTCGTGTGGTTCAGCTTGAGATTTGTTGCCGCTTTTGTCTTCTGATCGGCTGGCAATGCGTTCGAGGCGATGCCATAGACGTGCCTCGAGTCGATCGACCGCCTCTCGAGCGTTCTCTCCGTGCACCTGGGCCCGGACGGGCCGGCCGTTGACGTCGAGGTTTGCCTGAGCGATCACCGGGCGAGCCACCGCCGGGTCGGCGTGCCTACTCAACCTGACCCGAGCGTGGAGCACTGGTTGGTGCGTGAACCGGCTGAGCCCGCCGATCTTCTCCCGTACGTAGTCGTCGATACCGGGTAGCTGACCCTGAGTCGTCACGTCGATGTCGAAAGCTACCGGTAAATTGTTTCCGTATCGCATAATTCAGTTCCTACGCCGCTGCGGATGGGTGACCTAGGGCCGAAGGTCACTGACAAGCGGTCGATCATCACCGCGGTGGTGACGATCGCTCCAGCGCCGCATCAGGTATCGGCGAAGTTCGTCGGCGCCCCACACAATGAACGGGAACGGCAGCAGTATCAGCAGATCCGATGGCGGCAGCGCCTCGGTGCCGAGTAGCGATTGAAACAACGGTACGTAGACGAACACGGCCGCCAGAGCAAGCTCTGCAACGACACCCGCGATCAGAAATCGGTTGCTGAAGACCCCCACCGACCACAACGAAGCCCGCTGGGTGCGCACCGCGAAGGCCGTGCCGATTTGGCCGGTGATCATGCCCAGCAGCGTCATCGTGGTCGCCTGTCGGTAGGCGTGATACAGCGGACTGCCGGCCTCGACCGAGAACCCGGGCCGCCACCCTGCCCTGAGCATTACCCAGAAGTAGCCGCCCGCTGCCAGAGTTGCGACCATCAGGCCGAGGAAAAGCCACGCACGCAATAACATTGGGACCCGGATGACTCCTTCATCACGGGGCCGTGGTGCGCGCTGCATGATGCCCGGCTCCGCTGGTTCGCGACTCAGCGACAGCGCCGGAAGCGTTTCACTTCCGACGTCAAAAGCCAGGATCTGCATGATGGTCAACGGTAATGGGATCGCGCCACCGCTGATCGCAAACAGCAAGAACGGAACGACTTCCGGTACGGCGTGGGCGAAGATGTAGACAATGAATTTCCGAACATTGTCGTAGATGCGACGGCCGGCCTCGATCGCGGTGACGATCGAGCCGAAATCGTCGTCGGTGAGAACCATCGTCGCCGCTTCCCGCGCGACATCGGTGCCGGAGAGGCCCATCGCAACACCGATGTCGGCACGACGCAACGCCGGAGCGTCGTTCACGCCGTCACCGGTCATCGCAACGACATGACCATCGCGGCGCAGCGCCTCGGCGATGTGCAACTTGGCCTCCGGCGACGCACGAGCGAAGATTATCTCCGGGTACTCGCGGATGAGTGCGGCGAGCTTGTTTTCGTCGAGTTGCTCAAAGTCCGCGGCGGCAACGACTTTTGGGTACGAGCCGGTGATGCCGATGCGCTCTGCGGTCGCGGCGGCGGTCAGCGGGTGATCGCCGGTGATCACGATGATGCGGATGCCCGCGGTCTGGCATGTCGCGACGGCCTCGACAACGCCTGCCCTCGGCGGATCAAGCAGGGCGATCAATCCCACAAAACACAAATCCTGCTCAGCGGTGACCCGACGATGCGGCGGCCGCTTTTTCGGCGGCAGCTGCCGCTGCGCGAAGGCGAGCACGCGTAAACCCTGCGCGGCAAAGTCGTCGATCGCTTCTTCGGCTTGGCGTCGCTCCAGCGAATCGAGCGGTAGCAGTTGACCATCGGCGTCGAGGATGTGGCTGCACCGCGTGAGCAGCGCCTCCGGTGCTCCTTTGGTGTGCACGACCGGAGACCCGTCTTCGGACCGGTCGATGGTCGACATCAGCTTCAGCTCGGGGTCGAAATGAAACTGCCAGCGGCGGTTGGCTTCCCGTATCGCCGGGTCAGTCTCGGCCCCGAGAATCCGTGCAGCTACGAGCACCGCGACTTCAGTCGGATCACCCATCGCGCCCGCGGAGTCGTCCAACCGGGCGTTATTACACTTGGCGGCAATGCGGCCCAGCGGAGCAAGGGGGGACGGCGATTCCGGCGTACCCGCGAGGCTGTCGGGAAGCTCGGGATCGAGGTCAACGTGGCCGGCGGTGGTCCATACGGCGACGGGTGTCATTCGGTTCTGGGTCAGCGTGCCGGTCTTGTCGGTGCAGATCACATCGGTGGAACCGAGGGTTTCGACGGCAGAGAGGCGTTTCACGAGCGCGCCACGACCCGCCAGATCCCGCACCGCGACCGCCAGTGCAAGGGTGATCACGGGCAGTAACCCCTCCGGCACCATGCCTGCCAGCAGTCCCGCCGCGAAGATCAACGAGTTGATCAGGGTCAGGTGCGCCACCAAGGTTGCGACCGGGATGAATGACAATCCCAGCATCACCGATACGGCGGCGATCAGCCAGGCCGCCCGCCTGACCTGTCGCTCCAACGGGCTGGGATCAGCTTTGACGCGTTCGGATAACGTCGCGATCCGGCCGATTTCGGTACCCATGCCGGTGGCGAAGGCGAGTCCCCGGGCATGCCCACCGGTACAGCTGGTGCCGCTGAAAACCAGATCATGCGCGGTCAGTAACGGCACATTCACGTCAACCATCGCCGCCGAGCGCAGCGCAGGCACGGACTCGCCGGTCAGCGCCGACATGTCAACTTCGATGGCGCCGGCCAGCAGTCGGATGTCGGCGGCGACGCGGTCGCCCTCCTCGATGACGACGACGTCGCCAGGCACGATGCGCGAAGCGTCGATTTCGGTGATGACGCCGCCGCGCTTGACTTTCGCCTTCTGTGGCAAGTATTTGGCCAGCGCTTCCACCGCCCGCTCCGCCTGCAATTCCTGCACGAAGGAGAACGCAGCGTTCAGCATGATGATCAGCACCACCGCGATTGCCAACACGTGCGATCCGACGATCACCAACAGCCCTGCCGCCAGCCACAGCAGCAGCGCCAGTGGATGAGTTAACTGACGTACCAACGCCTTCGGCCACTGCGGGCCGGTCCGACGCCGCAACTCATTCGGCCCGTATTGCAGCAGGCGCCGATCCGCCTCAGTCCCGGACAGGCCCTCGCGGTCGCTGCGCAAATCGCGTAACAGCCGATCTGCCGCCTCCTCAGGATCGAGCGCGGACGGCGCGACCCAATCGCTGTGTTGGCTTCGCACGCCGCCATCGTCGCAACGGCCGGGGTGATCTGATAGAAGCCGACGGACGCAATGTCGAGTGACTTTCGGCCCCTGTGAACCACCTTCGAGGTGGCCTGGCTCAACCGAATTCAAGAACTGCGTCGAGCGGTCGCCTGGGTGTGGCGGCGGGCAGATCTTCGATGAGCGGTGCGATGCCTGCCCGGATCAGCACCTGCGGTTCTCGTTGTCCGCCAACGAGCGCGCGGACGACGTCTCGGCTGTCGTCGAGTTCGACGAGGTGAGTGAGTGGACACGTCGCGATGCCGGCCATCGTGCATTCGAGCAGCACAGTGGACAACGCTTCGCCGCAGCCCAACACATCCGCCGGCGCATCGGATTCGGTGGACAGCACCAGGATCTTCGACCGGTCCTCTGCGACGCAGGCGCGGCGGTCGCCGGCGGCCCGGGATGGAAACTCACGCGCGACTTCGACGCGGTACATCTCCAGACTCGACGCCAGTGTCTCCGGAGGCACCCCCTCGTAAGCCACGAACGGCGCTGTCCACCACTGAAGTTCGGCTTGGTAGGTGATATCGTCCTGGCGCAGGATCTCAGTGAGCCGCGACGCTTCGGCCAGCTGCGCGCGCGCCTCGTCGGGCAACACGTCGAGCATCGCGGCGGTCTCGGCAACACTGCCGCACAGCATCGGTTCGAACGATCCCCAGTAGATCGGACAATCCAGCGGGAGCCGATCGGTCCGCCGTTGCAGAATCGCATCAGCGCGCCGGCGCTGATCGTCGGTGACGACTTCGAGTGGCGCGAATTCGATTGATGCCAGATGAGTGGGGTTGCGCGGGAGAGGGAATCGGTCGATGTGCGCCTGCCAACCGGCTGCCGCCATGGCGACACAAAGGTGGTCGAGGACCGCGCCGCAGCTGATGATCGCCTCGCGCCCCGTGCGATCCGTACGGCGCACCAGACGATCCGGGTCGGCGTAGAGCCGCAACGTCGCGTCCTGGAATACCCATCGCCACGGCTGGCTGTTGTGCACCGACGGGGCACGGCCCGCCAGCAGCACCGCATTCGCTATGACCTCTCTGGTCAGCGTCGCGTGCGGCATGAACGTCCTCCCTGAGTCATCGGCCCCCGGCGGCGCAGGCGCGTTCGTCGTCTGGCTCAGAATCGTGTCGAAGAATCAGCAGCGGGCAATCGGTGTCGTAGAGGACGCTCTTGTCAGCGGAGTCCGGCCGGCCGAGACCGTCTGTGCCGACCACGAAGAGCTTCAGCGACTGGGCGTGTTCATTGAGGTAGTCGGCGATATTGCCGCACACCGGCACCGAGCGGAAGTTCAGGTCCGGATCGCGTCCGACCCAGCCGGCCGCAGCCGCATTCGCTGTGGGGCCGTCGAACAGTTGACGTGGCACCAAGACACCCAGCGGTGCGCCGCGCAGTCTGGCCTCTTCCATCGCCCGCGTCACCAGCGCCCCGTTCTGGGCCGACTGGTCAAGGCCTACCCCGATCCATCCGCCTTGTCCGCGCACGACTTTGTCGTACCCGCGGAGCAGGGCTACCGGACAGTGCGCGGAGGCACTCAATGCGGAGGCTGTCGAGCCCACTCGCTTCAACCTGGAATGCCGGGATGCACCGAGACACATCATCGCCGCCGATCGCGAAGCCCGCATCAAGGTCGCGACCGGGTGGTCCTGGACGATCTCGATCTCGATCTTCACCGGCCGCTGCGATGCCTCAACTGCCATGAACGCACTGCGCACAGCGATCTCGGCGGTGGCGAACCGGTGGGTGAAACTGTTGGCGTCTCGGCGGATGGGCTCGCATGGATCGATGGCGTATACGAGGCGAAGTGGGATGTCGCGCGCAACTGCCTCTTCGATGCCCCAGAGCGCGGCCCCCACTGCGGCTTCGGAACCGTCGATACCGACAACAACCGATGGTGGCGCCTCGACAGACTGCATGGCGGCCTCCAGGATTGGGGAGCGCGTCAACCGCGCGTCAGAACCGACGTTATCCGTTTCCTGCCCTGTCGTTGAGGGGCCATTAGTCCCCCGGCCGGTCGCCGATGGTCACGCAAGCCCTGACGCGAAACGCCCGTCAATGACCGCGCTATAGTGACGGCCCGCTGCGCCCGGCTTCGCCGCGCTTGCGACCGTCAATGACCGCGCTGCGCCAACGCCCGCATGAAGAACGTCAGGTTGGCCGGTCGCTCAGCCAGCCGCCGCATGAAGTAGCCATACCACTGCGTGCCGAACGGGACGTATACCCGGACCTGATTGCCGGCCGACGCCAGCCGTGACTGCTCGTCGTCGCGTATTCCGTACAGCATCTGGTGTTCGAAATCTGCTGTGCTTCGGCCATATTCGCGAACCAACGCGGGCACCGCCTCGATGACCACCGGATCGTGTGAGGCCACCATCGGATAGCCCGCCCCCGCCATCAGCACCGCAAGACAGCTCAGGTAGGAGTCGGTGACGGCCGCGGTGTCCCGATACGCGACCGATCCGGGCTCGTCGTAAGCGCCCTTGCACAGCCGGACCCTGGTCCCGGTTTTCGCGAGCTGGGCGCAGTCGCCGAGCGTGCGCCGCAGATAGGCCTGGACGACCACACCCAGCCACGGAAACTCGCCGCTTAGATCGGCGGCGATCGACAACGTGGAGTCGGTGGTGGTGTGGTCTTCGGCGTCCACCGTCACCCACGCACCGACCTGCTGCGCCCGCTCGCAGATGGTATGCGCATTCGCGAACGCGATCTTCTCGCCGTCACGATCCAGCGCCTGCCCCAACGCCGAGAGCTTCATCGACACCTCCAGTGGGCGCACACCATGGTGGTGCGCGTCCGGTCGGCGGCCCAGTGCGTCGAGCAGTTGCAGGTAGGACCGCACCGTCGCGTTCGCGCCATCGACGTCGGTGACGTCCTCGCCCAGGTAGTCGATGCTGACGAACCGGCCCGAATCCCGCAGTAGGGCAACACTGTCCAGCACCCGGTCGAGTGTCGCACCCGGCACGAACCGGTGCACCACCTTACGGGTGACCGGCAGGCGTTCGGCGGTGCGACGCAACCCATCGGATCGGCTGGCCGACAGAATCGCGGGCCGCAATGTCTTGCTGAAAAGGCCGGACCCCGTCATCTGGGGCCGACCCGCTGCGCCCGGCTCCGCCGCGCTTGCGATCGCCCCGTCATCACTGCGCCGCCATGTGCGGGTAGTGGTGGTCGGTGGCCGGGACGAAGGTTTCCTTGATCGAGCGGGCCGACGTCCAGCGCAACAGGTTCTGCGCCGAACCGGCTTTGTCGTTGGTTCCCGATCCTCGCGAACCGCCGAACGGCTGGCGACCGACCACCGCGCCGGTCGGCTTGTCGTTGACGTAGAAGTTGCCTGCCGCGAACCGCAATCGGTTCTGGGCGGCCAGCACCGCGTCGCGGTCGTCGGCGATCACCGCCCCGGTCAGCGCGTAACGCGATCCGGTATCGATGACACCGAGGATCCGGTCGAACTCGTCATCGGGGTAGACGTGCACCGACAGCAGCGGACCGAAATACTCGGTCGCGAAGGCCTCGTCGGTCGGATCATCGGACAGCAGCACCGTCGGCCGCACGAAATAGCCTTCGCTGTCGTCGTATTCGCCGCCGACGGCGATGGTCATGCCCGCAGCGCTTTTCGCGCGTTCGATCGCGTTGACGTTCTTGGCGAAGGCCCGCTCGTCGATCAGCGCGCCACCGAAATTGGTCAGGTCGGTGATGTCGCCGAAGGGCAATTCGGCGGTGGCGGCCAGGAAGTCGTCGCCCATCTGCTGCCACACCGAGTGCGCGACGAATGCCCGCGAGGCCGCCGAACACTTTTGGCCCTGATAGTCGAATGCGCCGCGAATCAGCGCGGTGCGCAACACATCCGGCCGGGCTGAAGCGTGTGCGACGACGAAGTCCTTGCCGCCGGTCTCGCCCACCAGTCGCGGGTAGCTCTGGTAGTGCTCGATGTTGACGCCGACCTGCTGCCACAGCCGCTGGAAGGTCGCCGTCGATCCGGTGAAATGGATGCCGGCCAGCCGCGGATCGGCCAGTGCCACATCGGATACCGCAAGGCCGTCGCCGGTGACCAGGTTGATCACCCCGGGCGGCAGGCCGGCCGCCTCCAGTAATTGCATGGTCAGATACGCCGACAGCGTCTGGGTGATCGACGGCTTCCACACCACGGTGTTGCCCATCAACGCCGGCGCGGTCGGCAGATTCGCCGCGATCGCGGTGAAGTTGAACGGCGTGATCGCGTAGACGAACCCGTCCAGCGGGCGGTAGTCGGTGCGATTCCACTCGCCGCGGGCGCTCAACGGCTGCTGGGCCAGGATCTGGCTCGCGAAACCGACGTTGAACCGCCAGAAGTCGGCCAGTTCGCAAGGCGCGTCGATCTCGGCCTGGTAGGCGGTCTTGGACTGACCCAGCATCGTCGCGGCCGCGATCTTCTCCCGCCACGGGCCGGCCAGCAGGTCGGCCGCCCGCAAAAAGATCGCGGCGCGCTCGTCGAACGGCATCGCCGCCCAGTGCCTCCGGGCCGTCATTGCGGCGTCGACGGCAGCGGCGGCATCGGCGGGCCCGGCGTTGGTCAAGGTGCCCAGCGTGGCGGAGTGGCGGTGCGGTTGCACGACGGCGATCCGCTCACCGTCGCCCATCCGGTGGTCACCCCCGATGACGTGCGGCAAGTCGATCGGGTTCTGCGCCAAGTCGGCGAGCACGCTCTGCAGACGCGCCCGTTCGGGAGAGTTGGGGGCGTAGTCGTGAATCGGTTCGTTGACGGGCGGTGGAACATCGGTAATCGCGTCCATATCTCAGCATCTCAGCGACACGGGCCCGCAGGCTTGGCTGATCGGACAAGGAATGATCGATCAGCTAGTAGAATCGGACAACATGCACAGCGCCGGGGTGGGACTTGGCCAGCTACTGTTGGCCCTGGACACGACGGTGGCGAGTCTGGTCGAGGCGCCGCGCGGGCTCGACCGAACGGTGGCTTCGGCAGCGCTGATCGACTCCGACGACGTGCGGCTCGGCTTGGCAAGAGGCGCCGATTCCGCGGACGTCTTCTTTCTGGTCGGAGTATCCGACGACGAGGCGCAACGCTGGATCGCCACCGGGACGGTGGGGCGCGCTCCGGTGGCCGTCTTCGCCAAGAATCCCTCGGATGCGCTGGTGTCCCGGGCCGTCGCGGCCGGCACTGCGGTGGTGGCCGTGGAACCGCAGGCCCGCTGGGAACGGATCTACCGATTGGTCGATCACGTGCTCGAGCACCATGGAGACCGGGCCGACCCACAGCACGACTCCGGCACCGACTTGTTCGGCTTGGCGCAGTCGCTGGCCGACCGTGTCCACGGCATGGTCAGCATCGAAGACGCGCAATCGCATGTGTTGGCGTATTCGGCGTCCAATGACGAAGCCGACGAGTTGCGGCGGCTGTCGATCCTGGGCCGCGCCGGTCCGCCCGAGCACCTGAAGTGGATCGGCCAGTGGGGCATCTTCGATGCGCTGCGGGCCGGGAGCGAGGTGGTACGGATCGCCGAGCGACCCGAACTGGGCCTGCGGCCGCGGCTCGCGGTCGGCATTCACCAACCCAGCGTCGACGCCCGTCGGACACCGGGTTTCGCCGGCGCCATCTGGGTGCAGCAGGGCTCCCGCCCGCTGGCAGACGACGCCGAGGAGGTGATGCGGGGAGCCGCGGTACTGTCGGCGCGCATCATGTCGCGGCTGAGCGCAAGGCCGTCGACGCATGCGGTGCGCGCCCAACAGCTGCTGGGCCTGGTCGACGACGGACCGGTCGACGTCGACGCGATCGGTCGTGAGCTGGGCATCGTCATCGACGGCAACGCCGCCCTGATCGGCTTTCACAGTTCCGGCCGACATGATCGGTTGGCTGACGTCCTCGCGTTGAGCGCCAACGCCTTTCGTGCTGATGCCCAAGTCGGCACACGCGGCTCACGGGTGTACGTGCTGCTGCCCGACACGACCAAGCGCTCGTCGCTGCAGTCCTGGATTCGCGGCACGATCAGCGCTTTGCACAGCGAGCTGGGACTGCGATTACGGGCGGTGGTCGCGGCCCCGCTGCCCGGCCTGGCCGGCTTGTCAGCGGTGCGCACAGAGATCGACCGCGTGCTGGATAGCGCTGAACGCCATCCGGATTCGTTCCGCCAGGTGACGTCGCTGACCGAAGCGCACACCACAGTTCTGCTCGACGAGATCATGACGATGATCGGTGCCAACCAACGGCTCGTTGATCCACGAGTTCGCGATCTGCAAGCCCACGACCCGGCGTTGGTGCAGACGCTGCGGGCATATCTCGACGGTTTCGGTGACGTTGCCGCAGCGGCGGAGCAGTTGCACGTCCACCCCAACACCGTGCGCTACCGGATCCGCCGCATCGAGACTCTGCTCAAGACATCGTTGGCCGATCCCGATGTCCGACTGTTGCTGTCACTCGGGTTGCGCGTACTTGATCAGACCTAGCGTCGAGCAAACATAGCGCGAGCAAGTTCTGCCGTTCGCGCAACCGTTATCATCAGCATGAGCGTAACTTCAAGCGGCGCACCAATTTTCCGTCAGCTAAGCTGCATTGGGTGACAGACCATCCGACTGCCTACCTCGTGCTGGCTTCCCAGCGAAGCGGCAGCACTCTGCTCGTCGAATCGCTGCGAGCAACGGGCGTCGCAGGCGAACCGCAAGAGTTCTTTCAATATCTGTCGGCCACCAGCCAGGCCCCGCAACCGCGTGAGTGGTTCGCCGGTATCGACGACGAGTCAATACTGCAGTTGCTCGATCCGTGGGATGCGGGCAAGCCGGACCTGGCGCCGCCCGAAATTTGGCGCGACTACATCCGCACTGTCGGACGGACACCCAACGGCGTGTGGGGCGGCAAGCTGATGTGGAATCAGACACCGCTGCTGCTGGAGCGGGCAGGTCAACTGCCGAATCGCTCCGGCGAGGGCCTGCTGGCCGCGATTCGTGACGTCGTCGGCCAGGAACCGCTACTCATTCACATCCACCGGCCGGATGTGGTCTCGCAGGCGGTGTCGTTCTGGCGGGCAGTGCAGACGCGGGTATGGCGCGGCAGGCCTGATCCGATCCGCGACGCGCGCGCCACCTACCACGCCGGCGCTATCGCACACGTCGTCACGATGCTGCGCGAACAGGAAAAGGGCTGGCAGAACTGGTTCGCCGAGGAAGATATCAAGCCGTTCGAAGTGCCGTATCCGGTGTTGTGGCGCAACCTGACCGAAGTGGTCGGCACCATCCTCGAGACGTTGGGGCTCGACCCCCAGCTGGCGCCGAAGCCGGTGCTGGAGCGCCAGGCGGACAGGCGCTCCGACGAATGGGTAGACCGCTACCGCGACGACGCCGAGAAGGAAGGGCTCCCGCTATGACCGCGCCGGTGACCGAGGCGAGACGCGTCGACGAACTGCGGCTGCTCGAAGCCGAAGCGGTACACATCATCCGCGAAGTCGTCGCCGAGCTGGAGCGTCCGGTTCTGCTGTTTTCCGCGGGCAAAGACTCCATCGTTCTACTCCGGTTGGCGGAGAAGGCGTTTCGACCACTTCCGCTGCCGTTCCCGGTGATGCACGTCGACACCGGCCACAACTTTCCCGAGGTGATCAAGTTCCGCGACCGGCGGGTCACCGGCGAGGGACACAAGCTGATCGTCGCGTCGGTTCAAGAGTCCATCGACAACGGCCGGGTTGCCGACCCCGGCCCCAATGCCTCGCGTAACCGGGCGCAGACCCGAACACTGCTCGACGGCTTGGAGGCCGGCGGATTCGACGCGGCGTTCGGCGGCGCCCGACGCGACGAGGAGCGGGCTCGCGCCAAGGAACGGATCCTGAGCTTCCGCGACGAGTTCGGCCAGTGGGATCCGCGCGCTCAGCGCCCTGAGCCGTGGTCGCTGTACAACGGCCGGATCAAGAAGGGCGAGCAGGTACGGGTGTTCCCGCTGAGCAACTGGACCGAGCTCGACGTCTGGCGCTACATCGAGCTGGAAAGCCTTGAGATACCGTCGATTTACTACGCCCATGAACGCGAGGTGTTCGAGCGCGACGGCATCCTGCTGGCCGTGTCGGAGTACGCCGAACCGCAGGACGGCGAATCCGTGGCCACCGAATGGGTGCGTTACCGCACCGTCGGCGACCTGACCATCACCGGTGCGGTGCGTTCCAGGGCCACCGAGATCAGCGGCGTGATCCAAGAAATCTCCGCAGCGACGGTGTCCGAGCGCGGCGAGACCCGGGCCGACGACCGCACCTCGGCCGCGGCGATGGAAGACCGAAAGCGAGAGGGCTACTTCTGATGAGCGTCAGCGAAGAAGAACGAAAGGGCCGGAGCTGATGAGCGTCAGCGAAGAAGAACGAAAGGGCCCGAGCTGATGAGCGTCAGCGAAGAAGAACGAAAGGGCCCGAGCTGATGAGCGTCAGCGAAGACATCGAGCAGTCCGCGGCATTTCAGCCGGCCGGCGACATCACGCGGCAGCTGCTGCGGATCACCACCGCGGGTTCGGTCGACGACGGCAAGAGCACGCTGATCGGGCGGCTGCTGCACGACACCGACAGCCTGCCGCTGGACCACCTGGAAGCCGTCACCGACTCCGACGGCGTCGCCGATCTCGCCGCGCTGTCGGACGGTCTGCGTGCCGAACGCGAACAAGGCATCACCATTGACGTGGCGTACCGCTTCTTTTCGACCGCCACCCGCAGTTACATCCTGGCCGACACGCCCGGCCACGAGCGCTACACCCGCAACATGTTCACCGGCGCCTCGAACGCCCACGTGGCCATTCTGCTGGTCGACGCGCGCGCCGGCGTGCTGCGTCAGACCCGCAGGCATGCCCGGATCGCAAAGTTGTTGGGCATCAAGCACTTTGTCGCAACGGTGAACAAGATCGACCTGGTCGACTTCGACCAGGACCGGTTCGCCGACGTGGAGGCCGAGCTGCAGCAGCTGAGCACCCGCCTTGGCGGCCTGGACATCACCGTGATCCCGATCGCCGCCAAGCTCGGCGACAACGTGGTGCACCGCTCCGACAACACAGCGTGGTATGACGGACCGACGCTGCTGGACTACCTCGAAGACGTCGAACTGGCTGCGCCGCAGGCCGAACCGACCCGGTTGCGGTTGCCGATCCAGTGGGTCTCCCGGCCGACGGACGACCAGCGCCGCCGCTACACCGGCCGCCTTGCCGCCGGAACACTGAGCGTCGGCGACCCGATCATCTCGCTGCCCGCCGGCACCGAGTCGACGGTGACGGCACTGGACACCCTGGACGACGAGCGCACGACAGGTGTTGCGCCGCTGTCGGTTTCGATCGAGCTTGCCGACGACATCGACGTCGGCCGAGGCGACGTGCTAGTCAGCGGTGCCGATGACGCGGCGCTGCCGGTGCTGGCCCGCGAGATCCACGCGAACGTCTGCTGGTTCGTCGACTCCCCGCTGCGGGCCGGCGATCGACTGGCTCTCAAACAGACCACCACAAGTGTCCGGGCCACCGTGCAGGAGCTGCATTCACGACTCGATCCCGAAACGCTGGACGAGCTCGACGGCCCAGTTGAGCTCACGCTCAACGACATCGGCACCGTGACGCTGCGAACCAGCTCGGTCGTCATTGCCGACAGCTACACCGACAACCGAGACAGCGGTGCGTTCATCCTGATCGACGAAGTCGCCAACGACACCATTGGCGCGGGCACCATCATCGAGGCGCGCGAAGTCAAGCCGGGCACCCATTCACGCAGCGACATCCGCTGGCACCCGTCGGCACTGGAGCGCAAACATCGCTGGCAGGCCACCGGACAAGCCGGCGCGACCATCTGGTTCACCGGACTGCCCGCGTCCGGTAAGTCGACCATCGCGGTAGCCGTCGAGCGCGCGCTCGTCGAATCCGGCCGGGTCGCCTATCTGCTCGACGGCGACAACCTGCGACACGGCCTGTCCGACGATCTCGGCTTCTCCCCCGGTGACCGGACCGAAAACATCCGGCGGGTCGGCCATTTGACTCGATTGCTGGCCGACGCCGGCGTGGTGGCGTTAGCCTCGCTGGTCTCGCCGTTGAAGTCGGACCGTGAGACCGCCCGCGCCCTCAGCGACGCCGCGAAGTTGCCGTTCATCGAAGTGTACATCGCGACATCACTGGAAGAGTGCGAAAAGCGGGACCCCAAAGGGCTTTACGCGCGTGCGCGCAGCGGCGAGCTCAAGGGACTGACCGGCGTCGATGCACCCTACGAGCCCCCTGAGGACACCGATCTTGTGTTGGACACCGCGGGCGCCGACACCGATGACCTTGCCGCGCAGGTCATTGCGCTACTGGATGAGCGCAGCGCACGGCCGTCATCGCCCTAGAGCAAGACTGGGCGCTTCGCGTAGATCTCGGCGAGGAACTGCTCCACGGCTACCGCGGTGTGGGAAGCCCGCGCCGATCCGAAGATCTCAAAGGCGTGCTGCGCGAACGGCAGCTCGGCGTAGGCGACCGGTTGGCGACTCACGTCGCGGAGCCGTTTGCTGAACGCCCGGGCCTGTTCGACCGGGATCAGCGAGTCATTGCGGCCGTGTAGCACGAAAAATGGCGGCGCGTCAGGGTTTACATACGTGATCGGGGATGCGCCGCGGAACGCCTCTGCTGTTTCCGCTCGCCTCAGTTTGAACACGTACCTCGCCAGCGTCGGCACCATCAGCGGATGCAGCGCACCGTCGCTTCGGGTCATGTCGTACACGCCGTAGAACGGGACCGCCGCCCGCACACTCGTGTCGGCGCTTTCGAAGCCGGGCTGGAATTGAGGATCATTCGGGGTGAGAGCAGCCAACGACGACAGGTGCCCGCCGGCCGAGCCGCCGGTGATCGCGACCCAGTCCGGGTCGCCGCCGTATTCGGCGATGTGCTCCTTGGTCCAGGCCAGCGCGCGCTTGACGTCGATGATGTGGTCGGGCCAAGTGGAGCGCGGGCTGAGTCGGTAGTTGATTGCCACGCACACCCAGCCGAGCTCGGCCAGATGGCTCATCAGCGGATACGCCTGCTGGCGTTTGCTTCCCACCATCCAGGCGCCACCTGGTACCTGCAGCAGCACCGGTGCTCGTCCCCCACGGTCCAGGTCGGGTCGCCGCCAGATATCGAGGTGGTTGCGCGAGCCGTGCTCGCCGTAGCTGATGTCGGTGTGGTGAGCGTAGTCGCCGTAGATCCGCGCCATGCGGAGCACACCCGGCGACTTGGCGGTGCCCGCACCGGCCGGCCGCTTCCACAGATCCGCCGACTCGGTGCGGCGATCGGGACCCAACCCGGCGTCGAGTGCGGCCTTGAGCGGCTGGTCGGCCTGCGTGCCGATGCGGTGCAGACCAAACATTCCCAACCACGACAGCGCCGACACCAGCCAGCTGAACCAGCGCAGCCGCGGCGAGAGCCGACGGGTCACGGCGGCCAGCACACCGAACTGCGCGGCGATCAGTTGCAGCGGCAGCTCGGTCGCGAACACCCCGAAGCTGAAGGCGTAGATCGAGAGGTAACCGCGCTTGCTCAGCGGCTGATAACCGTTGGCGGTGATCGCGAGTCCGGCCAGCGAAGCCAGCGCAGCTGACAGTTTCTTCACGGCCACCACTTAACCACAG
>JBAWAV010000250.1:0-8481 GCA_049589475.1 Mycobacterium sp. | reverse complement strand
CGTAGGACGTAGTCAAGCTCGCGCTGCCACTTGCGGGTGAGGAAGTCCACGATCTGATCGCGCCCGACGATGTGCTCGCCCCTATTTCGCCACTGCGAGTCGACGGTGTAGGCCCGGCTGACGCGTTCGGGGTCGCGGCTGTTCCAAGCGTCCTCGGCGGCTTGAACTTTCTGGATCGCCGTCGCCGATGTGAAGGGCGGCAGCGGCGGGTTGACGTCGGTCATGGCCTTCATCCTGCGCCCCCGGTGTGGCCGTGTTCCGGGTGGCTTATCGTGACGGTCATGGACTTCGCGATGTCAGCCAAAGCCGGCGACTACCACAAGCGGCTGACCGAATTCATGACCGACTATGTCTTTCCGGCCGAGGCCGACTACGACAAGTACCGCGAGGAGGCCGGGCCGCACGATCACACCGTTCCGCCGGTCATCGAGGAACTGAAGATCAAGGCCAAAGCCGCGGGGCTGTGGAACCTGTTCCTGCCGGCCGAATCCGGTCTGACCAACCTGGACTACGCGCCGCTAGCCGAGCTGACCGGGTGGTGTCTGGAGATCGCACCCGAGGCGCTCAACTGCGCGGCACCTGACACCGGCAACATGGAGACCCTGCACCTGTTCGCGACCGAGGAGCAGCGCAAGCAGTGGCTGGAGCCGTTGCTGGCCGGCGAGATCCGCAGCGGGTTCTCGATGACCGAGCCGGCAGTCGCCAGCAGCGACGCCCGCAACATCGAAACCTCGATCGTGCGCGACGGCGGCGACTACGTGATCAACGGTCGTAAGTGGTGGACGTCGGGGGCGTCCGATCCGCGCTGCAAGATCCTGATCGTGATGGGCCGCACCAACCCGGAGGCGGCCAGCCATCAGCAGCAGTCGATGGTGCTCGTGCCGATCGACACACCGGGCGTGACGGTGGTGCGGTCCACATCGGTCTTCGGTTACCAGGACCAGCCCGGTCACTGCGAGATCATTTACGATAACGTCCGGGTGCCGGTGACCAACCTGCTCGGCGAGGAAGGCTCCGGCTTCGCGATCGCGCAGGCGAGGCTCGGACCGGGACGCATCCATCACTGCATGCGGGCCCTCGGCGGCGCCGAGCGTGCGCTGGCCCTGCTGGTGAACCGCGCGAACACCCGCATCGCATTCGGCCGTCCGCTGGCCGACCAGGGCATGGTGCAGCATGCGATCGCCAAGTCCCGCAACGAAATCGACCAGGCCAGGCTGCTGTGCGAGAAGGCGGCGTGGACCATCGACCAACACGGCAACAAGGCCGCGCACCTGCTCGTGTCCCAGATCAAGGCAGTGGCGCCGCAGGTGGCGTGCGATGTCATCGACCGCGCGATACAGGTGCACGGCGCCGCGGGCGTCAGCGAGGACACCGCGCTGGCCCAGATGTACGCCTGGCATCGCGCCATGCGCATCTTCGACGGACCCGACGAGGTGCACATGCGGTCGATCGCACGCGCTGAAATCGGCCGGGAGAAAAGCGCTTTCGCGGCGGCGGTCACCTAAGGTGGCCACGGGTGTACGAGATCTGCAGGGCGCCTGGAACTTTCGTGACGTCGCCGACAGCACAGGTGTGCTGCGTCCGGGACGGTTGTTCCGTTCCGGCGAGCTGAGCGAGCTGGGCGACGACGGCAGAAGTGAATTGCGACGGTTGGGTGTCACCGACGTCGCCGATCTGCGGTCGCGTCGCGAAGTCGAGCGCCACGGGCCGGGTCTGGTGCCCGACGGCGTCGAGATACATCTGCTGCCGATCCCCGATCTCGAACCCAGCGACGAGAATCCGGACGGCGAAGCTCCTCACGAGCACGCATTCCGACGGCTGTTCGAAGACAAGCCCGACGACGAGTCGGTCAGCGTGGCATCCAGCCGCTACATGGTCGACGAGTACAGCAGGTTTCCGACCTACCCCGGAGCGCAGGAAGCCGTGCACCGCCTCGTGACGCTGCTCGCCGGCGGACGCACGGTGCTCGCGCACTGCTTCGCAGGCAAGGACCGCACCGGCTTCACGGTGGCATTAGTGCTGGAAGCCGCGGGCGTGAACCGCGATGCGATCGAAGCCGACTTCCTGAGCAGCAACCAAGCCGTTCCGCTCTTGCGGGACCGGATCATGCAAACCGTCCGGCAGCGCTCAGATGTCGAGATGACGCCGGACCTGCTCTCACTCACCGAGGCTCGGCTGTCCGATGAGGTTCTCGGCGTTCGGCCGGAATACCTGGACGCTGCGCGACGGACCATCGACGACAACTTCGGTTCCCTCGACGGCTACTTCCGTAGCGCAGGCATCACGGAGGCCGATGTGACCCGGCTGCGCGACGCACTGCTGGGCTGAATCAGCCTCCGGCGCAGTCACACTGGCATCACCAGCACCTGAACCTAGGCATGGTGCGCTTCTCGAAATGGTGGCGCATGCGATATCGGGGTCGGCGAAGGTAGCACCTGATTCCGAACTGCGGATCATGCCGACAACAGTTATGCGAGCCGGGACCGCAGCACGGGGAACCCGGGGCCAGTGAGGCGGTCGAACGCGACGGTGCGCCCGCACACGGCCAACATCACCGCGACGCCCGGTCCGCGAATCGGTTCGCCGCTGCCCCATTTTTGACCGGTAGCATCGTCGTGCAACGCGATACCGCGCAGGCGCCGGCGTGAGAAGAAGCCGAACTGCGTTGGCCCGGTGAGGAAATCGATTGCCCGGGCGACATGGTGAGGATCGGGCCGATGCGTCAGCCCCAAGGGGATTCGTATATCGGCCCCGTGGACGAGCACATCAGTAAGGCCTGATAGCGGTCCGGTCACCGGTGGGCTGAGCCTGTGGTCAGCGCGGCGAAACAGCATCTTGGCGATCTCTTCGGCCGGTGCTTGGGCACGGCGACGGGCAAGTGCGTCAATTCCGTGATCGATGCTGCCGTGGCGAAGACCGCTGACCATGAAGCCCCAGAACCCGTCGGCGAAATCGCTGACCAAATGCGCGGCAACCGTTTTGACATCCCACCCGACGCACAGACTCGGGGTGGCCAACTGTCGGCGTCAAGGCCGTCGATCAGCGTTGCGATCGACCTTCGCTCATCGGCTACGGCAGCGAATACCCGTTCGCGTTCCACAAAGCCGAGCCGCACCTGGGCAGAATATCGGCCAGAGCGAGGCCGACCGATCTTCGATCTCAGGGCTGCCGCTAGGGCTATCCGACCCTCGCGGACATGTGCTGGGTCAAGGCGCACGAGCTGTGAGCGCCTATAGCGGAAACTTAATTTTCGCCAACGAAAACCTGTGTATTTCTTAGACAAAGCAGCGCAATAGGCGTAGAACATATGTGGAATACCGGCTGCTTGGGCATTGACCTGCTCTGATGACGCGTGACCGGGCAATGACTCTTTCCAACGTTGTGGAGGTCGCAAAGTGTCAGGACGCAAAGCTCGTTGGATCGGATTCGGGCTGGTGGCAACCGCTGGTGCCGGTGTCATAGGGCTGTCGGCGATGATGAATCCGGCGTTCGCCCGCGCCGACGACATCGGGTTGGTCATCGGCGGCAGCGCGGACCCCATCCCCGGCCCCGGCTATGTAGAGGCCGCTGACGGCCTCTACCTCAACAACCCACTCACGCAGCTTTACCCCGACCTGACCTTCTACCAGGCGACGGCAACCAACCCCTTCGGCAACGGCCTGTTCACGCCCGAAGGGGCTTATCCGCTGTTCGGCCAGGGCGTCCAGCAGTTGTATTTCAACTACCCACTCGATTCCAATGGCCTCGCGGGCCCCAGCACCTCGGTGGGCCAGGGCGCCGCCATCCTGGAAAGCACGATCCTCAGCAACCAGGCGGCCGGAGACGCCTCAACGGTATTGGGCTATTCGCAGAGTTCCACGCTAGCCGGTGTCGTGATGCAGCTGCTCGACCCGTCCGGCACGCCCGAAACGGGACCGCTTGACCCGCAATTCCTGCTGCTCGCTGACCCCAACAATCCCAACGGCGGGCTGTTCGAACGCTTCAATGGCTTCGAGACGATGTCGGGCCATGCCACCGTCGACCAGCTGAATCTGGCGAGTCTGGGTATCGCGTTCAACGGCGCGACGCCGTCCGATGACTACCTGACCAATATCTACTCACTCGAATACGACGGCTTCACTGACTTCCCGCGATACCCGATCAATGCGCTGTCCGACCTCAACGCCTTTTTGGGCATCGAGCAACTCCACGGCACGTATCTCAATGGGGGCGTCGACGGGAGCGGTCCCACGGCCGAACAGATCGCCAACGCGATTCTGCTGCCGGGCTCGATGGCCTCCGGCACCGCAGACAGCCTGACCAATTACTACATGATCGACGAGACTGCGCCACTGGTGTCGGTGCTGCCGACAAAGCTCCAAGAATTGCTAGGGCCCGACCTGACGTACCTGATCAACCTGGGTTACGGCGACGGTAGCCTCGGTTACGCCGTGACGGCTGATGCACCAGCGAACGTGCCCACCCCGTTCGGGCTGTTCCCCAACGTCAGCCTGTCCACAGTGCTCAGCACCCTGACCACGGACACCCAGCAAGGTTTCCAGAACTTGATGAGCGGCACAGACCCCTACTCGACGGCGCTGGTTCCAGCGACCTCCTCGGCGACGAGCTTCACGGATCTGCTGTCGGCATTGTCGGCCGACGCCGCAAATCCGGCAGCATCGTTCACCGACTTCGTCAACGCGATCTCGAGCGCGGCTTCGACGGCCTACTCCCTGTTGCTGCCAACGACTGACATCATCAACATGCTGGTGACCAGCCTCCCCGCCTGGGAAACCTCGATTTTCACGGACACCTTGAGCACCGGTGACTTCGTTGACGCTCTCGGCCTACCGGTCGCGGGTACCGCTGCGATTTTCACCCTGGCAGCCGGATTCGAGATCTCGATCGTCCAAGACGCGGCGTCGCAGATCGCTGCCGACTTCTCGAGTCTGTTCTAGTCACGAGGGGAGCGGAACGCGTCGCCACGGGGGGGCGGCGCGTTCCTCGAAGTCAGGGGAGGGTGCGATGTCAGACCGCAAGCTTCGTTGGCTGGGGTTAGGGCTGGTGGGAACGGCCGGTGCCTTAGGGCTGACGGCGATGGTGAATCCGACGGTCGCGTACGCGGACGGCGAAGACATCGGGTTGGTGATCGGCGCCAGCGGCCTCCCGATCCCCGGGAGCTTGTACGTGGAGGCCGCCAACCATCAGTACCTCGACAACCCGTTCACGCAGTTCTACCCCGACCTCACGTTCTACCAGGCGACCCCAGCCAATCCCTTCGGGGAAGGCGTTTTCACGCCGGAGGGGCTCTATCCGCTGACCGGCGCCGGCGTCCACCAACTATATTTGAACTACCCCACGGCCGACGATGGCTTTCCGGCGCCGAGCACATCGGCGGGCCAAGGCATGGCCATTGTGGAAAGCACTATCGCAGCCGACCAGGCAGCCGGGGACACATCAACGGTGTTCGGTTACTCACAGAGCTCGACGGTAGCCAGCTACGTAATGCAGCAACTCGACCCTAACGGCACGCCGCAGCCAGCCTCGGGGCTGCAATTCCTGCTGCTCGCTGACCCCAGCAATCCCAACGGCGGCGCGCTCGAGCGCTTCGCCGGCTTCGAAACGACGTCGGGCCAACCAGTCTCCGACCCGTTGACCCTCGCGAGCCTGGGTTTCAACTTCGACAACGCCACCCCGGCCGATGACTACGTGACTTCGATCTACTCACTCGAATATGACGGCTTCGCCGACTTCCCGCGCTACCCGCTGAACTTCCTGTCCGATCTCAACGCCTTTTTGGGCATCGGCGAGCTCCACGGCACGTATCTCAACGGGTTTGTCCCCGGCAACGGCGGCCCCACCGCCGAACAGATCGCCAATGCAATTCTGCTGCCGGGCTCGATGGACTCCGGCACCGCCGACAGCCTCACCAACTACTACATGATCGACGAAACCCCGCCGCTGGTCGCACTGCTCCCGCAGCCACTGCAAGACCTGCTGGGGCCGGACCTGACGTACCTGATCAACCTGGGCTACGGCGACGCCAGCCTCGGCTACTCCGTGACAGCTGATTCACCGGCCAACGAGCCCACCCCGTTCGGACTCTTCCCCGACGTCAGCCTGTCCACCGTGCTCAGCACATTGGCCACCGACACCCAGCAAGGCATCACGGCGTTCGACAATGACCTCGCGGATCCCAGCGCGTTGCTGGCGTCGCTGGACCCGGCCTCCTCGGGGCAGAGCTTCACGGATCTGCTGTCGGCATTGTCGGCCGACGCCGCTGATCCCGCCGCCACCTTTACCGAGCTCGTGAACGCGATCTCTAGTGCGGCCTCGACGGCCTACTCCACGTTGCTGCCGTTGGCTGACGTAGGGAATGCCTTGCTGACCAGCCTCCCGGCGTACGACCTTTCGCTGTTTACCGAGAACCTGTCGAGCGGTGACCTCCTCGACGCACTCGGCTTGCCGATCGCGGCTACTACCGGGATGGACACGCTGTTGGGCGGTTTCGCATTCGCGGTCATCGAGAACGCTGTCTCACAGATATCCGCCGACTTCTCGGGTCTCTTCTAGTGACGAGGGGTACCGAACGCGGCGCCACCGGTCTGCCGGGGCGGCGCGTTCCGAATGTGCTACGAGGTGGGCTAGGGCTCCAGCACGAGCTTGCCGAACACCCCGCCGTCGGCCAGAGCCTGCAACGCGGCAGGCCCTTCCGACAGCGGATACCGTTGCGGTGGTGGGGGTTTCAGCCCGGCTGCGACCAGCTGATTGAGACCGAAGGAGAACAGCGACGCCGAGCCGGGCACCTGGTTCAGGTACTCGCCCCAGGCGACACCGAGGACGCCCGCGTTGCGCAGCAGCAGTCGGTTGACCTTGATCGTCGGGATGGCGCCCGCGGCGAATCCGATCACCAGCAGCTTGCCGTCGATGGCCAGCACCCGGACGGCGTCATCGAAAGCCTGGCCGCCGACCGGATCGACCACGATGTCCACGCCGCGGCCGTCGGTGTGCTCGCGGACCGCCTGCGCCCAGCCCTCGGTCAGCGGCAGCACCACGTCGGCGCCCAAAGACTCGACGAATTCCGTTGCACCCGTTCGATGTACCACGGCGATCACCTTGCTCGCGCCCATCGCCTTGGCCACCTGGATCGCCGCGGTTCCCACACCACCGGCCGAACCCAACACCAGCACGCTCTCGCCCTGCCGCATCGCGGCCCGTCGGGCCAGCGCGAAATACATGGTGTTGTAGTTCACTAGCAGCGACACCGCTTCGGCGTCGTCGAGTTCGGCGGGGCTGCGGGTCACATTCGCCACCGGAGCGACCACTTGTTCGGCATAGCCGCCCAGGATCCCGAACGCCGAAACCCGTTCGCCGACTTTGAATTCGGACTCCTCGGGCACCCACTCGACCACGCCGGCGGCTTCCATGCCCGGAATGAACGGTGGCGGCAGCTTCAGCTGGTATTCGCCCCTGCTCATCAGTAGGTCCGGAAAGCACACTCCCGCGGCGCGGACACCGATGATCAGCGTGCCATCATACCCGGCGGCGTCGTCGACGTCGGTGTAGGCGAGACCGCCCGGACCTGAAAGTTCCTGTACAACACAGGCTTTCATGAGTTTGAAGGCTATCGGATCGAGAAGTCTGCCTGCTTCGCGGCCGACAGGTCGTCGATCTCACCCCAGTGCGAAGCGATGTCGTCGACCGACGGCGGCGTCTTGAAGGTGACGCCCTCGTTCTGGAACAGCGCGGTGCGCTGCACTTTGCCGCCACCGACGATGAAGATCGAACCCGTGTCGGGCACCTCTTCGGTGACCAGGTAAGCCACCACCGGTGCCACGAATTCCGGCGTCAGGTTCTTCAGAATCTCCGGCGGCAGAATGTCCTCGGTCATCCGGGTGGCGGCGATCGGCGCCAGCGCGTTGGCCTTGATGTTGTACTTGGCGCCCTCTTGGGCCAGCGTTTTGATCAGGCCGACCAGACCCAGCTTGGCCGCGCCGTAGTTGGCCTGGCCGAAGTTGCCGAACAACCCGCTGGTGGACGTGGCGACCAGCACGCGGCCGTAACTCTGCTCGCGGAAATGCGGCCAGGCGGCGCGCACCACGTTGTAACCGCCGTAGAGGTGCACCTTGAGCACCGAGTCCCAGTTCTCGAACGTCATCTTGTGGAAGGTGCCGTCGCGCAGAATGCCGGCGTTGCTCACCACGCCGTCGATCTTGCCGAACTCGTCGAGGGCGGTCTTGATGATGTTCTCCGCGCCCGCGGCCTCGGCGACGCTGTCGTAGTTGGCGACCGCGCGACCGCCGGCGTCCTTGATCTCCTTGACGACGTCGTCGGCCATGTTGTGCCCGGCACCAGTGCCGTCACGAGAACCGCCGAGGTCGTTGACGACGACGCTAGCGCCTTCTTTGGCGAGGGTCAGCGCGTATTCGCGGCCCAGGCCACCACCGGCTCCGGTGACGACGACAACGCGATCCTGCACTCCGGGCATGAACTTCCTATCTC
>JBAWAV010000249.1:0-7351 GCA_049589475.1 Mycobacterium sp. | reverse complement strand
CGGGGTCTGAATCGAGCTTGTCCACCGCGTCGGCCAAACCATGGGCCACCGCGGAGTTGACCGCGTTCTTGGCCTTGGGCCGGTTGATGGTGATGATCAGGATCCGGTCCCGCTGTTCGACGAGGACCTCGGGTTCGCTGACGGCTTCTTCAGTGCTCACGACGGTGTGACGCTCCTTGCTCTGTTTGTAACGGCTCTCGGAGGAGATGGTAACCAGCCGTCGCGGCTCGGCTAGCATCACAGCCAAACCCGCGCTGAAACTTCAGGGGAATGCGTTGACCGCAACCGATATCGAACCCAGCGAAATGTCCAAGTGGGATCCCGGGCTCACCGAACGTGTGATGGGCTGGATCCGTCCGATCATCAAGGGCTATCACCGAGCCGAGATACGCGGGCTCGAGTCTTTCCCGCCGGGTGGCGCACTGGTGGTGTCGAACCACTCGGGCGGGCTGTTCGCCATGGACATCCCGGTGTTCGCCACCGGGTTCTATGAGCACTTCGGCTACGACCGGCCCGTCTACACCCTGAGCCACGACCTGATCTTCACCGGGCCGACCGGCGAATTCTTCCGTCGCACCGGCTTCATCCGCGCCAACCACGAAAATGCCGACGAAGCATTGCGATCCGGCGGAGTCGTGGTGGTGTTCCCAGGCGGTGACTACGACGTCTACCGACCGACGCTGTCGGAGAACACCATCGATTTCGATGGCCGCACCGGATACGTGCGGGCAGCGCTGAACGCCGGCGTTCCCATCGTGCCGACGGTGTCGATCGGCGGTCAGGAAAGCCAGTTGTACCTGACCCGCGGTATGGGACTGGCTAAGGCGCTGCGGCTGGACAAGCTGATGCGGGTGAAGATCCTGCCGATCTCGGTGGGCTTCCCGTTCGGGCTGTCCGCAGTACTGCCGGTCAACATGCCGCTGCCGACCAAGATCGTGATGCAGGTCCTCGAGCCGATCGACATCACGGCCCAGTTCGGCGAGCAGCCCGACATCGCCGCGGTCGACGCCCATGTCCGTCGCGTCATGCAGAAGGCGCTCGACGGGTTGGCCAAGCAGCGTCGCCTGCCGGTCATCGGCTAGCCGGTCGATGGCAGCGCTCGGCCTGCTCGGCACCATGATCCGCGCGGGGATCATCGCCCCGCTGCGGCCCGACAAGTATGTGCGGATGGGCGCCGCGATTCGTCGCGAAGGTCTCTCGTTCACCATGGGATTCGCTTTGGCGGCGCAACGCTGCCCGAATCGTGCCGCACTGATCGACGAGCTCGGCTCGCTGACGTTCCGCGAGCTCGACGGGCGTGCCGACGCATTGGCTTCAGCGCTGCAGGGTCTGCCCGGTGGCACCCCGACGGTGGTGGCGATCATGTGCCGCAATCACCGCGGCTTCGTCGAAGCATTGATCGCCGCCAACCGGATCGGCGCCGACGTACTGCTGCTGAACACCTCGTTCGCCGGGCCGGCGCTGGCCGATGTGGTCGAACGCGAGGGCGCCGACGCGGTGATCTACGACGAGGAGTTCACCGACTCGGTGGACCGCGCGCTGGCGGACAGACCCAAGACCACCCGCGTCGTCGCATGGACCGATCAACCGGACGACTACGAAACCACCGTGGAGAAGCTGATCACCAGCCACCGTGGCGAGCGGCCCGCCCGCACCGAACACACCGGCAGGTTGATTCTGCTGACGTCGGGAACTACCGGTAATCCCAAGGGCGCCAAGCATTCCGGCGGGGGCGCGACGGAACTGAAGGCGATCCTCGACCGTGTCCCGTGGCACACCGAGGAGACGACGGTGGTGGTGGCGCCGATGTTTCACGCCTGGGGCTTTTCCCAACTGGTGTTCGCCGCGTCGCTCGGCTGTACGGTGGCGACCCGGCGCAAGTTCGACCCGGAAGCCACGCTCGATCTCATCGACCGTTATCACGCCACCGGCCTGTGCGTCGTCCCGGTGATGTTCGACCGCATCATGGACCTGCCCGACGACGTCCGCCGCCGCTACAACGGTCGCTCGCTGAAGTTCGCCACCGCATCGGGATCCCGGATGCGCCCCGATGTGGTCACCCGATTCATGGACGAATTCGGCGACATCATCTACAACAACTACAACGCCACCGAGGCCGGCATGATTGCGACCGCAACCCCCGAGGATTTGCGTGCCGCGCCGGACACCGCGGGTAAACCCGCTGTCGGCACCGAGATTCGCATCCTGGACGCCGATCACCGCCCCGTTCCCACCGGTGAGGTCGGCCAGATCTTCGTGCGCAACTCCAACCGGTTCGACGGCTACACCTCAGGGGCGGGCAAGAATTTCCACGACGGCTTCATGGCGTCCGGTGACGTCGGGCGCCTCGACGAGGCCGGCCGGCTGTTTGTGGTCGGGCGAGACGACGAGATGATCGTCTCCGGCGGCGAGAACGTCTATCCGATTGAGGTGGAGAAGACGCTGGCTCTCCACCCGGGCGTGGCCGAGGCCACGGTGCTGGGCGTCGACGACGAGCAATACGGGCAGCGGTTGGCGGCCTTCGTCGTTCTGGCACAAGGCGATTCGGCCTCCGTCGATGACCTCAAGCAGCATGTCCGCAACAACCTGGCCAACTATAAGGTGCCCCGCGAGATCGTCGTGCTCGACGAGTTGCCACGCAGTAGCACCGGCAAGATCTCCCGTCGCGACTTGCTGAGTCACATCAACCCCACCGGCCTCTGAGTCCGGCCACGCGCTTTCTGCTCGCCTCACAGCGACAATCGGACGGAGTCGCTCGGAGGCGGGCACAACGGCTGCCCCCGGCACCTGGGACGGCTGTGACAAATGAGACCAAGGCCCGGTCAGGCCTGGGCCATCGCGCCTTCGACGACCGTCAGCTTCTCCGAAAGTCCCGCAGCACGGCGTATTTGGACGAACTCGTCGATGATCGCCTCGGTCACTTCGTGCGGATCGTCGACAGTGGCGCCGTCGGCGAGCACCGACACGTTCAGCTGGTCAACGTAACTCCACACCGTGATGTTCAGGCCGCTGCCTACCGTCAACGGTCCGACCGAATAGATCTCGGTGACCAGTGCGCCGCCGACCCGCCCGTGTTCCCGCGGGCCCGGGACGTTGGAGATCGGCAGGTTGAGCACCTTGTTCTGGCCGTCGCGGCCGGCCAGCCAACGGAACAAAGACTCCGACGGCCCGGGCGGAAAGTACGCCGCCCACCGGCTGACCAACTCCGGGCCGAGCAAGTGGTGGCTCTCCTTGGCGTCGACGGCGTAGTCGTGTGCGCGCCGTACCCGCTCCACCGGATCATCGACGTCAGCAGGCAGCGCGACCATCATCCCGGTGAACAGGTTTCCCGACACCCGATCCGGTGAGAAGTCGAAGCTCACCGGCACCGACGCCAGCAGCGGGTGATCGGAGTCGCCGTCGTAGCGCAGTCGCAGTGTGCGTAGCGCTCCCGCGGACAGCGCCAACACCATGTCGTTGATCGTGGCGCCGAGCGCCTTGCTGGTTTCCTTGATGTCGCTCAGCGCCAAAGTTGCTGTCGCGAAGCGGCGTTCGGGCGTGAGCATGTGGTTCATGAAGGTCGGTGGTGGGGTGAACGGCATGGTCAACTCCGGCGACAGCTTGCGGCTGCTGCGTCGCACCCGGTTGATGCCCTTCGCGGTGTAGCCGATGGTCCCCGGGATCCGCCCGATATGCCGCATGTGATCGGCGAACGCCGACCGCACCAGCTCTCCAGTCGACGGCGCCGGATCGGGTGCGTGCCGGACCTCCCCGCTTTGCGGCCCGGGTGCCAGATCCATTCCGCGGGCCAGCAGATTCGCCGCCGCGACTCCGTCGGCCAGCGCGTGGTGGATTTTGCCGACCACCGCGATTCGGTTGTCGGCCAACCCCTCCACGAAATACATCTCCCACAGCGGATAAGCGCGGTCCAGCGGAGTGCTGGCCATCTCGCCGATCGCCTCGTCCAATTCGCGACGACCGCCTGGCGCGGGCAGTCGCCACGGCCGCACGTGATACGTCAGGTCGACGTCGACGTTCTCCCGCCACATCGGGTGGTGCATTTTGAGCGGAACGTCAATCAGCTGATAGCAGAACGGCTCCAGCTTGTACAACCGGCTGTGGATCACCCGGCGGAACGCGTCGATACCGAAGTCACGGCGGTTTTCGGCCAACTCGATCACGGCGATCTTGAGCGTGTGCATATGCACATTCGGTGTCTCGCTGTACAGCAGTACCGCGTCCCAACCGCTCAGCCGCTTCATGGAAGGGACCCTACAGTCGGGCGGCGGCTAAATGACTTCTTTGGCAGCGATCATCCGGCTGCGATGAATATGGCCGAGGAACAACCCAATCGCAGTCGACATCGCGCCGGTGCGCGCACCGTCGATCATGTCGAATCCGTGTCCGGCGCCGGGCAACTCCACGTAGCTGACCAACGACCGGGACACCGACCTGAGCCGGTCGACGAAGCTGCGCGCCTGCTCGACCGGGATGACCTTGTCGCCGCTGCCGTGAATGACCAAGAACGGCGGGGCATCTGGGTGTATCCGAGCAATCGGCGAGGCGTCGCGGAACACGTGCGGGTGGCGACTGATCCTGCGCTTGACCACGACTCGCTCGAGGAAATCAACGAACTGCTCCCGCTCGGGTGTCGAGCGGTCCTCCCAGTCGTATCGGCCGTAGATACCCACCACGGCGTCCACCGAGGTGTCAGACCCTGCCGGTAGATCAGTTTGCATCTCAGGATCGTTGGCGGTCAGCCCGGCCAACGCCGACAGATGCCCGCCGGCCGAACACCCTGCCACCGCAATGAAATTGCGGTCGCCGCCGAACTTGTCGACGTTGGCCCGTGCCCACGCGATCGCGGTTTTGACGTCAGTGATGTGCGCCGGCCACCGGTGGTGCGGGGACACCCGGTACTGGGCCGATAGGCACACCCAACCCATCTCGGCCAAATGCGACATCAGCGCATAGCCCTGAAGTTGACGGCCGCCGTGCACCCAGGCGCCACCGGGAACAAAGATCAGCACGGGCGCCGGCCGGACCGGCAGATCTCTGCGACGCCACACATCCAGCAACTGCGTCGGTCGGCTGCCGTACCTGACCGATGTGCGGTGCAGGTGGCGACGGTGATGCCTGGCGCGCCAGAACGGCGGAGTCCGCTCAGGTGCCGGCCATTCGATGTCCAGGTCCTTGCTCGACACCACACCGCGCAGCGCCGCGTCGGACACGGCCTGGGTCTGGTCGCGCTCGGCCCTCTTGATCTCGCCGATGCCCGGGGTCAGCCACGACTTGGCCGACGAGGACATCATCGCCGGTGCCAACCGGGTGCCCCAGATGCCCATCGCGGTCACTCCGCCGAGCGGTTCCAGGTGCCTACCGATCACCGGAAGCGACGCCATCGCATCGCTGGCTGCCAGCATGTAATCGCCAGGGCGGGCCCGCAACAACCATTTGGCCCTGGAGATCATGGTGCGCCCAGGGAAACGCGGCGCCGGTCGTACCGTCATCGGGCGAGGATACCCCGGGGTACGGCGGTCAAACTGGAAACTCATCCACTTTGTTCGTGGTCAGCGCCGGCCGCACCCAATCGACGCGAATCGGCGTAGCGTTGCCAATATCGGGCAGCTCGGTTTCGAGCAGACATGCTTGATTGAAAAGGAAAAGCTGATGGCTTCATCGACGACGCTCCGCTCGCCCTATATCCTCCGTCTCGAACTGGTCAGGGACACCATCATGTCTCACTCCAAGCTCAGCAACGAGAAGGCTAGCGAACTGGCGGAACATGTTCTGCAGGCGCTGAATTCAATTCCGGAGAAGATGCGCTGAGTTCGGATCCGCCGCGATCCCACACTTCACGACTACGCGGTCTCCCATCGACGAGTTCCGCGATGCGTTCGCTTGCGAGACAGAAGGTTTGAGTCAAGGCTGTTATCGCGGCACTTGCACGGCAAGACGGCGACATCGAAAAATATGCGCTTCGGTGACACTTACACCAAGCACAACGACGGCATCACCGTGGTCGCGGTCCTCGTCGGGGGTGCGCTGCTCGGCATTGTTGTTGCACTGGTGGCTATTCCGATCGCCGCCACTCTCCAGTTGCTCACTCAGGAAGTTTTCTATCCCCGACTCGACGAGATCTAGGGTCATCCGTACGATCACAGCGCCTTCGCCGCACAATTGCGCGGCGCTTCGCCAGCGCGCCTTGGCGGGTTCGGGAGCCTAGCGACTTTGATCGCCTGCGCGCCGCGCGGTCGGTTGTCGACCTTACGACCGGCGACCGACGAACGAACCCTTCATTCTGCTCAGCCAAGTCGTGGGCAATTCCGAGTCCACCGTTGAGCCGGTGGCCGACCCGACGGGTCGGCTTTCGACATCGCGGTCGCGGTGGACAAATTCCGCTTCGCGCTGAGACCGTTGAAGCTCACGGCGGGCATCGCGCCCGCTACGCGCGGTGCGGCTCGCACCGGCCAGCAACACACTCATGCCGAGCATCGCGAGTGCCCCGATCATGATGCCGAAGAGGAACAAAGTGCCAGTCGACCCTGTGACGTGATAGCCCAACACCGAAAAGTTCTCGGTCAGAGCGTGCGCAGCCCCCGCATTGTTCAGCACGCCGGTGAACCCGAGGATGACTGCGACGAGCAGAACAATTAATCCAAAGATGACAACCATGTCGAGTTTCTCCGATCGTAGTGAACGAGATCTGATCTGCTCCGGCCGTCATGTTTTTCGGTCCGGGTCTTGTCCATCGCCGTGATCGCGCTGATGCGCGTGCGGAGTCGGAGCGTCGTCATCCGGCGCCCACCCGGCCTCCCTGAGCATCCGGCGCAGGTCGACGATCATCTGCTCATCGATGTCTTTGCCCCGCGGAGCCTCGAATAGTTGTGTCTCGGGTCCCAGGTTCACTGTGAATTTGCCGTTGTGTTCGTGTTGTACCGACCCGAGATCCTCGAGCAACGACAGGACCTGGCGCCACTCGATGTTCCTGCCCGCCGGATGCCTCAAGATCTTTTCGATCGTCAGCCGATGGTGACCACTCAAGTGTGAGTTCACTAGTAGGTCCTCTCCTTGTTGTCCCACTGGATCATTCGTTTCACCCAGGGGCCAGGGCTGAGTCGCGAACTGGTTGGGCCTTTTTCTCTGCCTTCTTTGCCGGGTCTAGGACGCGGTAGGCCAGAAGTTTGATGCGGTCGCTGACGAGGAACCAGACGAGGGCGTATCCCCAGACCGCGGCTGCCCACCTCCAGCCGAGCGGCGTCATGAATAGCCCGTAAACGGCAATAAATGTAGCGATGGTCTGGGTGCCGAAAACGGCGATCAACAAGATGCGGGCCGGGCGGATAGACCAGAACGGGCCGCGGGTTCGGGT
>JBAWAV010000248.1:0-1874 GCA_049589475.1 Mycobacterium sp. | reverse complement strand
GTTCGTGTATGTATCCCGCCGTCCCGGACCGTCACCTGCCATCGGTGACCGCGCTGACCGCGAGGTCAGTCGCCTTGAGCACATTGCTCGGCTACCACCCCCCGGCGCTTCCGGTCAGCGCCCTGGTGAAGGTCGGGGAGCTGTTAGGGATCGCGGACCGCGCTACCCGGGTTGCCCTGACGCGCATGGTGAAGGACGGCGACGTGACCGTGGTCGGGGGCGTGTACCGGCTGTCCGAGCGATTGCTGCGACGTCAGGCGGAGCAGGATGCGCTCACCTCGCCGCCCACCCGGGTGTGGACTGGGGGCTGGGAGATGGCCATCGTCACGAGCACGACCCGACCGTTGGCCGAGCGGGTGGCGCTGCGCAAGAGCATGGTCCGCCACCGGATGGGCGAACTGCGCGAGGGGGTTTGGCTGCGGCCGGACAACCTCTCTCGCGAGCTCGATGGCATCATCGCCGACCAGTGTCAGTTTTTTGTCAGTCACCACTCGGACTCGACGAGCCTGGCGGCGTCGCTCTGGGACTTGGTTGGTTGGGCGGCCGAGGCAGACCGATTGCTGTCGGTGCTCGGCAAGGCAGAGAGTCTGGCCGACGGGTTCATGGCTATCGCGGAGGTGATCCGACACCTGATGCTCGATCCCTACCTGCCGGACGACCTGCTCCCGACGGACTGGTCCGGCGATCGACTTCGAGAGCGTTACGCCGATTTCAATGCCTACTTCGCGGAACGTCTCAGAACGTACAGCAGCGGATAGGAACGCTTCGTTCAGTCTGCTGTGAAAGACACTTCGACCGAGCCGATTCCGTCGATGTCTGCGACGTACGTGCTACCCGGCTGCACCGGCACCATGGGGCCCAGTGCACCGGACAGCACGATGTGGCCGGCGCGCAACGGAGAGCCGTTCTGCTGGGCGGTCCGGGCCAGCCACCGTAGGGCGTTGAGCGGGCTGCCCAGGCAGTCGGAGCCCCGACCGGTGGATACCACTTGGCCATCCTGTGTGAGTCGCATTGTGCGGGAGACGAAGTCAAGGTCGTGGGCGGCCACCGCATTCGAGCCGAGCACGAACAGCGCCGAGGAACCATTGTCGGCGACGGTGTCGACAATACTGATCGACCAGTCGCGCACCCGCGAGTCGACGATTTCAATGGCCGGCATCGCGACACCGGCGGCGGCTCTGATCCGCGACTCGGACAGGTCGCCGTCGAGATCTTCGGCGAGGATGAACGCGATCTCAGCCTCGACTTTGGGCTGCAGCAACGTATCGGTCGCGACGACCGCGCCATTAGCCACCCGCATGTCCGCGAAGAGCACACCTGAGTCGGGCTGATCGACGCCTAGCTGGCGCTGCACGGCCGGCGAAGTCAGGCCGATCTTATGGCCGACAATCGTTCGTCCGCACGCGAGTGAGTCGTCGGTCAGCAACCGCTGCACTGCGTAGGCCGACGCGATGTCGTGGTCACCTAGAACATCACGCACCGGATCGCATTGCCGCGGCTCGGCGGCCGCGGCGATCAGCCGGTCCGCGGCTGCACGCAAATTAGTGGTGGCGAGGGTCATCAGATTTGGTTCCTTTCAATTCTGCGGAAAGGGCCATCAGCCCATGCTGGCGCCGCCGTTGACGTACATCGTTTGGCCGGTGATGAATCGGCTGTCGTCGCCGGCTAGGAAGGCGACGGCTGCCGCGACTTCAGCCGGATCGCCGGGCCGTCCCATCGGGACGATGGCGGTTGCCTCTTCCACGACCTGCCTCAGACGTGGCGGCGCGTCAACGGATTCGAGCAGGCCGGTCAGCTCCGGCGTGCGGACGTAACACGGCGCGACCGTGTTAGCGGTGATGCCGGCGTCGGCGAACTCGCGTGCGATGCCGGTG
>JBAWAV010000247.1:0-18414 GCA_049589475.1 Mycobacterium sp. | reverse complement strand
ACCACCACACTGCGCAACGTGGTCGGGGGCATGACGCTGGAGCAGACCCTGACCTCACGCGACCAGATCAACCGGCAGCTCCGCGGTGTACTCGACGAGGCCACCGGCCGCTGGGGATTGCGAGTCGCGCGAGTGGAATTGCGCAGCATCGACCCGCCGCCGTCGATCCAGGCCTCAATGGAAAAGCAGATGAAGGCCGACCGGGAGAAGCGCGCGCTGATCCTGACCGCCGAAGGCATGCGGCAGGCCGCGATCACGCAGGCCGAGGGCGAGAAGCAGTCCCAGATCCTGGCTGCCGAGGGCGCCAAGCAAGCCGCGATCCTGGGCGCCGAGGCCGACCGGCAATCCCGCATGCTGCGTGCCCAAGGTGAGCGAGCGGCGGCCTACCTGCAGGCCCAGGGTCAGGCGAAGGCGATCGAGAAGACGTTCGCGGCCATCAAGGCCGGCAAGCCCACCCCGGAGATGCTGGCCTACCAGTACCTGCAAACGCTGCCGAAAATCGCGGAAGGTGATGCCAACAAGGTGTGGGTGGTGCCCAGCGACTTCGGTACGGCGTTGCAGGGCTTCACCAAGTTGCTCGGGGCTCCCGGCGATGACGGGGTGTTCCGCTTCGTGCCGTCGCCAGCCGATAGCACCCCGCCGTCAGACCACGATGACGAGGATATGGCGGGTTGGTTCTCCACCGAAACCGATCCGGCGATCGTCAAAGCGGTGGCCAAGGCAGAAGCGGACGCCCGAACGCCCGTCGAGGGCAATCTGCCACCGCAGCACGAATTGAGACAATGACGTGAGCGCCTTGACCTCACCGAAAACCTATGCGGCGCTGGCCGCATTCCAGGCCGCCGACGCGGTGGCGTGCGCAATCCCGATTCCGCCGATCGCCAAAATCCTTGACACTCTTGGTGTTCCACAAAACATTCGATGGATCCTGCCGACATCGAAAGCGGCCTCGGCGATCGGATTGCTGTCGGCGAGCAGAATCCCGGCGCTGGCGCGGCTGACCACAGCCATGCTGACGGTGTACTTCGTACTCGCCGTCGGCGCGCACATCCGCGTGCGCGACCGCGTCGTGAACGCCATTCCGGCAGCGTCGTTTTTGGGCACCTATGCGATCCTGACGGTACGAGGGCCGGCGGCGGATTAGCCGAATCGCAGTTCGACCATGGGCAGCGTCGTGTCGGTCGCCGAGATTTTGCTGCCGAGAGTCTGCTCCAGCACAGTTTTGAATTGCTCCCAAGCCCGTGGATGCGCGCTGATGTATGCGCAGAGTGCCTGGTCGGCTTCCGCCTGTGTCAAGATGCGTGCGGTGGCCGGTGCGGGCGCACGGCTTCCGATGAACACCCGCACCCGCGGGTCGACGGCAATGTTGCGGAACCACTGAGCCTTTTCGCCGAAGCCGGACGCAACCACATACACGTCTTCCGCGGGATGGCCGACGACTTCGAGGACCACATAACGCCGAGCCCCGGAAACTCGACCGACGTGCTCCAGCATCAGCATGCGCGAGCCGAACAGCGCCCCGGCACGAGCCTTGTAGATCCAGATCGGAGCCCGCGTGAGTATGCGGGATCGCAGGATGCGTGCACCGAAGGAGGCCAGCCGCGACGGCGGCGGTACCGCGGACATGATGACCCCATTTCGGTGTGACGAACTCGTTGCGAACCGGTACCCGACTGCACGAGGTGACGACTGGCTATGGTGGATATCCGATGGTTAACACGTTTCGTTAGCGGTGTTGATCACTGTCGCGTTCAACCCGGCAGGTAGTGGGTATCTAACGTCGCGATGAACACTGCACGCCGGTTGACCGGTTTCAGTCGGCGGCGTCGGCGCAGATGGACCCGTGACCAGATTCAGGTCACCGACCCTGAGATGACCCGGCAGTCCATCAAGGGCGCGTCGATCGGCAACTTCATGGAGTGGTACGACTTCGGCGTCTACGGCTACATCGCCACCACGATCGCCCAGGTCTTCTACCCAGGCGACAGCGTCAGCGCGGTCCACTTGATCGCCACCTTCAGCACGCTCGCCGCGGCGTTCGTCGTGCGTCCAATCGGCGGTTTCATCTTCGGCCCGCTCGGTGATCGCATCGGCCGTAAGCGGGTGCTGATGATCACGATCGTCCTGATGACGATAGGTACGACGGGCACGGGGCTGTTGCCGGGCTACAGCGCCATCGGCATCTGGGCGCCGATCCTGCTCGTCCTGGGACGCATCTTTCAGGGGCTGTCCACCGGCGGCGAATACGTCGGCGCGATGACGTACGTCGTCGAGCAGGCGCCAGATCGCAAACGTGGGATGATCGTGGGCTTTTTGCCGCTGGGCAATCTCAGTGGGTTCATCGCTGCAGGCTTGCTGGTCACCGTGCTGCAGAGTTGGCTGCCCAGTCACGACTGGCTCAGCTGGGGATGGCGGGTGCCGTTACTGCTGAGCGCGCCGCTAGGAGTCGTTGCGATTTACATGCGGATGCGGCTTGAAGAGTCGCCCGCCTTTCAGGAAGCGCAGCAGAATGCGGAAGCCGCCGGCGAGGAACCGCAGAACTACCGCCGCATGATCGCCGAGCAGTGGAAACCCATGCTGATCTGCGCGGCCTTGGTCTACACCTCCAACGCCGCCGACTACATGCTCACCGGCTATCTGCCGACGTACCTCAAGATCGTCGTGCACCTCGGCCACACGGCCGGGCTGGTGATGATCACCGGGACGCTGACCATTCTCGCCCTCTTGCTGGTATTCGTCGCAGCGCTGTCCGACCACATCGGCGTCAAACCGATCATGTGGACCGGGTGTGGGCTGCTGGTGGTGGCGTCGATCCCGGCTTTCCTGCTGATCCGCCACGGCGGCGGTTACGGGCTGATCTTCCTCGGTGTGCTGCTGATCGGGCTGATGGAGCTGTGTTTCGACAGCACGTCGCCCGCGACGATGCCCGCGCTGTTTCCCACCAACGTGCGCTACGGGGCGCTCGCGATCGCCTACAACGTCTCGATCTCCGCGCTCGGCGGAACCAGCCCGTTGATCGCCCAGGCGCTGGTGTCGGGCACCGGCAACGTCATGATGCCGGCCTACATGCTGATCGTCGCGGGTCTGGTGGGTGCCGTCACGCTGGTGTTCACGCCTGAGGTCGCGGGCAAGCGACTGCCCGGGTCACCACCGACCGTCGAGACCGAACAAGAGGCCCGTGAGCTGGTGGAGGGCGTCGACTAGCCCCTTAGTGCGGAGTGCCCGGCGGGCAGGGCGGCGGATAGACCGGCACCCCGCCGCCGCCCCGGGCGCTGCCCGGGCCGACGCGTCCGTAGGGCCAGCACTTCATCGCCTTATGCGGCGCAGCGGTTGCTGGTGCATCCGAACCGGGCGGGGCCGGAGGCGGATCCAGCGGTGCGGCATTGACGGGTCCCACCCCGAACGCCATCGCGGCGGCCAAAGCTGCCGCTGCGGTGACGAAATGTCTTGTGCCCATGAGTATCTCCCCGATGGTTACAACGCGGGCTACCAGCTAACTGGGCGGGTCAAGGTGGAAAACCACCGCGACGGGAAACAGCTACTGTCTGGCCTTTGCAAATTATTTCACTTTTTTAAGTGTATAGATAAGCCGCGGCGGCTGCCAGGCTCACTGTAGATACACGAGTCAGGGTGCGCCGGTAGTTCACTGTCCGCCGTTGGCGCAGTTGCGACCAAGTCATTGAGCACGCAGGGGATTATCCGCGCAGCGTCGCCCTTGCGGCATCGTCGACGTCCGTTCGCGCGGCCCGGTGATGCCGTCGGTGTTGACGAATCTCGTACGCCAGCAACGCAATGCCGACGAAGCCGGTGCACAGCGACACCAAGACGAGCAGCGGGCTCACGTGACCGGTGAGCGCGTCGCCGAGGATCACCACCGCTGCTGTCCCGGGAAGCAGACCCCCGACCGTGGCCAGTGTGTAGGGCAGCACCCGCACCGCCGACGCCCCGACGGCGTAGTTCAGCGGCGCGAACGGCACCGCTGGAATCAGCCGCAACGAGACGACCGCCACCCAGCCGCGGTCACGCAGTCGGGTGTCGAGCGCGTCGACCGCCTGATGGCGGACCAACCTGTTGAGTTGCCAGCCCGCGGCTCGGACCAACAGCAGCGCGAGCACCGCGCTGGCCGTGCTGGCGACCACCGCCAGCGTCACCCCGAGCAGCGGCCCGAACAGCAGCCCCGCGGCCAACGTGAACGCGGTGCGAGGAAACGGCAGCACCGTCACCACGATGTGGGCGCCCAGGAACACCAGCGGCAACCACGGACCCATCGACATCGACCAGTCACGCAATTGCACTGCCGAGGGAAGCCGGACCAGCAACGCAACGGCGACCAGGCCGGCCATCACTGCGCCCGTCAGCACCAACCGACGCGTGGACACCTGGCGCACCGATGCGGCAACCGCGGAGCTCAGCGGTCGCAGCGTGTCGGCGATGGTGCTGATGGCGGGCCGTGTCACGAGATTCAGCGTACGGTCCTGGGTCAGCGGACGATCAACGACAGCAGCCTTCTGCCCAATGGCAATGCCAGGGAGTCGTTTTCAGTGCACACCGTCACCTTGCGGCCCGACCGTCGGCGTAGCTCGCGCTGTAGTCTGTCGTGCAGGGTGGCCGCGGCCGACGGGCAGCCGTGGCACGCGCCCGACAACCGCACGTTGACGCTGTCGCCGTTCACCGATACCAATTCGATCGACCCGCCGTGCGACTCGGCGAGGGAGCCGATCTGGCCGGCGAGCAACTCGGCGGCGATCGACCTCAGTCGACCGCTGTCATCGAGTGCGGTATCCACCTGCCAGCCCGCCGGTTCCAGCAGCGCGTCGCAGAGCGCGTCGCGGATGTCGTCGCCCGACTCGCGCCAACTGCAGTCCGCCCGCAGCGAAATCAGCACATCCGTTGCGCGGACCTCGATCTCGTCGATCACCCCGTCGCGCAGCAGTGCGCCGAGACGTCCGGGCGCCGTCCGCACCGTGCCGCGAGCCGGCAGTCGGTCAGCCGCGACGACCCAGCGCAGCTGCTGTGGGTTCGCCGTGGCGGTGGCATGGATCGGGATCATGTGCCCAGACCCAACGCGATCGAGCGCGCAGCGAACGCCATCACCCAGGCCAGGACGAACATGTATGTGAACGCGAAGGCGGGCCAACGCCAGGTGTTGGTTTCGCGGCGCATCACGGCGATCGTCGACATGCACTGCAACGCGAACATGAAATACACCATCAGCGCGATGACCGTGGGGGCGGTGAACACCCGATGGCTGCGTTCGTCGATCATGCCGGCCAGCGCTTGGCGGGGATGTTCTGAATCGGCGGCCGCCGACACCTGACCCAGCGTCGAGACGAATACCTCGCGCGCCGAGAGCGAGCCGACCAGCGCGATGTCAGTGCGCCAGTCGAAACCCAGCGGTGCGAAGACCGGCTCGACGGCGTGGCCCACGTCGGCGGCGTAGCTGTGGTTCATCACATACGCCGTCGCATCGGTCGTCGACATTCCCTGCGTCTGCGCCTCACGGACCGGCAGACTGAGCAACGCCCACAGCACCAGCGACGTGCCCAGAATGATAGTGCCCGCCTTGCGCAGAAACATGCTGGCGGCACTCCACATCGCGGCCAGCATCGCCTGCGGCGACGGGAGCCGATATGGCGGAAGCTCCATGGTGAACGGCAGCAGATCGCCGCGCAGAACCGTGGACTTGACCAGCAGCGCCGCGATCAACGCGGACAGCCCCCCGCCCAGGTACAACAGGAACATCGTCACGCCCTGCGCGCTGAACCCCCACCAGTGCGTCTCCGGCGCGATCATCAGGCCGATCAGCAACGTGTATACGGGAAGCCGTGCCGAGCAGGTCATCAGCGGCGCGGTGACGATCGTGGCGATCCGGTCTCGCGACGACGGCAGCGTCCGGGTCGCCATGATGCCCGGGATCGCGCAGGCATAGGACGACAGCATCGCGACGAAGGCGCGGCCCTCCAGCCCGGTCTTGGCCATCACCCGATCCATCAGGAACGCTGCGCGTGACATGTAGCCGACGTTTTCCAGAAACGCGAGCAGGCAGAACAACAGCACGATCTGCGGGATGAACTGCAGCACGGTGCCGACCCCGCCGATGATGCCCTGGCTGAGCAGCCCCCGGAGTATCGCGTTTCCGACGTGCCCGGCGACCTGGATTCCCAGCCAGGTCAGTCCGCGCCCGATGCCGTCCCGCAGCGGCGCTGCGGCAGTGAACAGGACCTGAAAGAAGTAGAACATCACGGCGAAGAAGATGACGGTGCCCCAGAGCGGGTGCAGCAACACCCGGTCGATTCGGCGCGTGCGTCGGTCAGCGTGTGGTGCAGCGTAATCGGCAGCGTCGAGTACGGATTGGCCCCAGGCGTCGATGGCTTGTGGGTCCGGCGGCGGAAGGACCGGCGGTCGTTGCCACCGCTCGAACGACGCCAGCTGTGCCCGTAGGCCGTCGATGCCCGACCCGCGATGCGCGACGACCGCGGTCACCGGAATGCCCAGCGCCGTCGACAACGCCTCGACGTCGATGCGTCCGCCTCGGGTGGTCAACTCGTCGCCCATGGTCAGCGCCAGCAGGCACGGCAGATCGAGCCGCAGCACTTGGCCGATCAGCAAGATCGACCGGCGCAGCGTGGTGACATCGGCGACCAGCACCACCGCGTCAGGCCGATCGATGTCCTGATATTTGCCGGCGAGCAGGTCGGTCACCACCTGCTCGTCCGGACTGATCGGGTCGAGGCTGTAGGTGCCCGGCAGGTCCTCCACGGCGATCGGTACGCCGTCGACGCTGGTGGTGCCGACGCTGCGCCCAACGGTGACGCCCGGGTAATTGCCGGTCTTGGCGCGTAATCCGGTCAGATGGTTGAAGACGCTGGTCTTGCCCGCGTTAGGGCTGCCGATCAACGCCACGCGCCGGATGCCGGCAACGGCGACAGGAGTAGCAGTGGCGTCGTGGCACGCGGTCATTCGATGGCTTCCAGGGCGACTTCGATCAGCTCGGCCTCGCGGCGCCGCAGGCATAGCTCGGTGTCCTGGACCCGGTACACGGTTGGGTCGCCGAGTGGCGCACGCCGGATCACGTCGACGCGCGCTTGTGCTCGAAAACCCAACTGGCCCAGCCGATTGGCCACTGCTGGGTTGGCTTGGGGGACGGTGCCGACCACGGTCGCCTGTCGTCCGGGCGCGAGCTGGGCAAGCACGATCACCGAGCCGGATTGATCGCGTGTGCTCTGTGGCGGAGTACGCATGATCGCCCTAACGTTAGCTGTCCTACCTTAGTAAGGTACTCCTAACTTCCCCGGGGCCGTCGTGGCTCGTCACGCCCGCCGGCAGCAGGGTGTTCGGTAACCCCGAAGAGGATCATTTAGCCTGGTTGTCTGGTGGCAGACCAGCGTCGGACTGTCACAGCTGGACCTGCCACATACTGGGATGGGGAGCCGCCGGTGTCAGTCGATGTGTCCGCTGAACCTGCCGACCTCGCGCGGGGTCGTGCGCGATGGCGCACGGCGGTGGCCGGGGTGCTGGCCAAGAGCACGCGGCGCGACGTCGATGAACTGGGTCCTGAACCCGAGGGAATGCTGGAAACCCCGACCTATGAAGGCTTCGCAATCCGAGCGCTCTACACCGCGCTCGACGAGCTGCCGGAGCCGCCACTGCCGGGTGACTGGCCCTATCTGCGTGGCGGCGATGCGCTACGCGATGTCAAGTCCGGATGGAGGGTCGCCGAGGCGATTCCGGCCGGCCGGGTAGCCGGCGTCGCGGCCGAGGAGGTCAACGCCGCGGTGCTCGCCGGCCTCGCCGAAGGCGTCAGCGCGCTGCTGATCCGGGTGGGGGAGTCGGGCGTTGTGCCGCAGCAGTTGGCCAAGGTGCTCGAGGGCGTCTATCTGGGCATGGCCCCGGTGGTTCTCGACGCCGGCGCCGACTACCGCGCGGCGTTCGACGTCCTGCAGGCCTTGGTGGCCGAGGTCGAGCCCGACCAACGCGCAACTCTGTCGATCGACCTGGGCGCCGACCCGCTCACCGCGTCACTCAGCAAGCGCCCCACCGCACCCATTCAGGAGGTCGTCGCCGTCGCCAAGCAGGTGGCCGGTGACCACGGTGTCCGGGCGATCACCGTCGACGGCCCCGCATTCCACAATCTGGGCGCCAACGCGACGTGGGAGCTGTCGGGCAGCATCGGAGCCGCGGTGTCGTACTTGCGGGTGCTCACCGAATCCGGCCTCTCGGTCGGCGATGCGTTGCGCCAGATCAGCTTCCGGTTGGCCTCCGACGACGACCAGTTTCTGACCATCGCCAAGATGCGTGCGCTACGCCAACTCTGGGCGCGGGTTGCCGAGGTCGTTGGCGAGCCGGACAACGGTGCGGCCGTCCTGCATGCCGAGACCTCACTGCCGATGATGACTCAGCGCGATCCATGGGTGAACATGCTGCGCACCACGCTGGCCGCGTTCGGTGCAGGCGTAGGCGGTGCCGACACCGTACTGGTGTATCCGTTCGATATGGCGATTCCCGGCGGATTCCCCGGCATGGCAACGCGTTTCGCGCGCCGGATGGCCCGTAACGTTCAGCTTCTGCTGCTCGAGGAATCGCACGTCGGCCGTGTCCTGGATCCCGCCGGCGGGGCCTGGTTCGTCGAAGACCTGACCGGACGGCTGGCCGAGCAAGCCTGGGAGCAGTTCCAGGCCATCGAGCAACACGGCGGCTTCATCGAGGCACACGACTACATCGCCGACCAGATCGGTGAGGTCGCCGCCCGGCGCAGCGACGACGTCGCGCATCGCCGTACCGCCATCACCGGCGTCAGCGAATATCCCAATCTGGCTGAACCGGCGCTGCCGCAGAATGATTCGTCGCACTCGCCACTCGCCGCCGGCACGCTGCTGCGCTATGCCGCGGAGTTCGAGCTGCTGAGGGACCGGTCCGATGTCTACCTGGAGCGCACCGGTACGCGGCCACAGGTGCTGCTGCTGCCGTTGGGCCCGCTGGCCGAACACAACATTCGCACAACCTTCGCCGCAAACCTGCTGGCGTCCGGTGGCATTGAGGCAGTCAACCCGGGAACCGTCGACGCCGACGGAGTCCAGAAGGCGGTCGTCGATGCCGGATCGCTCACCGTCGCGGTCATCTGCGGCACCGACAACCGCTACGGCGGCGAGGCGTCGGCAGTCGTCGAGGCGGCACGCCGGGCGGGTGTCAGTCACGTATGTCTGGCGGGCCCGGAAAAAGCACTGGCAGACGCCGAACACCGGCCCGATGAGTTTCTCACCGCGAAGATCAATGCGGTGGAAGCACTTTCGGGTTTGCTGAACCGGTTGGGAGCATAGCGACGATGACGACCACGACGCCAGTTGTTGGCAGCTTCTCCGATGTCCCGCTGCACGGCGACCGTGATGTGCCGACGCCGACGGAAAGCGCAGTCGAGGAGCACGTCGCGGCGGCCGCGGCCGCGCACTGGTATACACCCGACCAGTTGGTCTGGCACACGCCGGAAGACATCGATGTCAAACCGGTGTACATCGCCGCCGACCGCGCCGCCGTCGAGGCTGACGGCTATCCACTGAACAGCTTCCCGGGCGAGCCGCCCTTTGTCCGCGGTCCCTACCCGACGATGTACGTCAACCAGCCCTGGACGATCCGCCAATACGCGGGGTTCTCCACCGCCGCGGAGTCCAACGCGTTCTACCGGCGTAACCTCGCCGCCGGGCAGAAGGGTCTGTCGGTGGCCTTTGACCTCGCCACCCACCGCGGCTACGACTCGGACCATCCGCGCGTCCAGGGCGATGTTGGAATGGCGGGTGTGGCAATCGATTCCATTCTGGACATGCGTCAGCTGTTCGACGGCATCGATTTGTCGACCGTGTCGGTGTCGATGACGATGAACGGGGCTGTGCTGCCGATCCTGGCGCTCTACGTCGTGGCCGCCGAGGAGCAGGGTGTTACCCCGGAAAAGCTGGCCGGGACCATCCAGAACGACATCCTCAAAGAGTTCATGGTGCGCAACACCTACATCTATCCGCCCAAGCCGTCGATGCGCATCATCTCCGACATCTTCGCCTACACCAGCGCCAAGATGCCGAAGTTCAACTCGATCTCGATCTCCGGCTACCACATCCAAGAGGCTGGTGCCACAGCGGATTTGGAGCTTGCCTACACGCTTGCCGACGGCGTCGACTACATCAAGGCGGGTCTGGCAGCGGAACTGGACATCGACAAGTTCGCACCCCGGCTGTCGTTCTTCTGGGGTATCGGCATGAACTTCTTCATGGAAGTGGCCAAGCTGCGCGCTGGCCGGCTGCTGTGGAGTGAGCTGGTCGCAGCGTTCGACCCGAAGAGTCCCAAATCGCTTTCTCTGCGCACACATTCGCAGACGTCAGGCTGGTCGCTGACCGCCCAGGACGCCTTCAACAATGTGGCACGCACCTGCATCGAGGCGATGGCCGCAACCCAGGGTCACACCCAGTCACTGCACACCAACGCCCTCGACGAGGCGTTGGCGTTGCCCACCGACTTCTCCGCTCGCATTGCCCGCAACACCCAGCTGCTGCTGCAGCAAGAGTCGGGTACCACCAGGCCGATCGACCCCTGGGGGGGCTCGTACTACGTGGAATGGCTGACGTATCAACTCGCGCAGCGGGCGCGTGCCCACATCGCCGAGGTTGCCGAGCATGGTGGCATGGCGCAGGCCATCAGCGACGGAATACCGAAGCTGCGCATCGAAGAGGCCGCCGCGCGGACGCAGGCCCGTATCGACTCCGGCATTCAACCGGTGATCGGGATCAACAAGTATCAGGTCGAAGAGGATCAAGAGGTCGAGGTCCTCAAGGTCGAGAACAGCCGGGTGCGCACCGAGCAGCTGGCCAAACTCGAGGAGCTGCGGGCCAATCGCGATCAGGCCGCCTGCGACGCCGCCTTAGCTGAACTGTCCCGCGCGGCCGCGGCGCAAGGCCGGGCCGGGGACGACGGGCTGGGCAACAACCTGCTGGCGCTGGCGATCGACGCTGCCCGGGCCAAAGCCACCGTCGGTGAGATCTCCGACGCGCTGGAAAAGGTGTACGGGCGGCACCGGGCCGAGATCCGTACTATTGCGGGGGTTTACCGCGACGAAGCTGGAAAGGCCGAGAATTTGGCTGACGCCACCGATCTCGTCGAGAAGTTCGCCGAGGCCGAGGGCCGGCGTCCCCGAATCCTGGTCGCCAAGATGGGCCAGGACGGCCACGATCGCGGACAGAAGGTGATCGCAACGGCGTTCGCCGACATCGGATTCGACGTCGACGTCGGCTCGCTGTTCTCCACCCCGGACGAGGTCGCGCGTCAGGCCGCCGACAACGACGTGCACGTGGTCGGGGTGTCGTCGCTGGCGGCCGGTCACCTGACGCTGGTCCCGGCACTGCGGGATGCGCTGGCCGAGGTGGGCCGGCCCGACATCATGATCGTCGTCGGTGGGGTCATCCCGCCGGGTGACTTCGACGAGCTGTACGCCGCCGGAGCCACGGCGATCTTCCCGCCCGGCACCGTCATCGCGGAAGCCGCGATCGATCTGCTGAACAAACTGGCCGAGCGACTCGGGCACACCCTCTAGCCAGATGGCAACCGACAACGGCGACGGCACAGACGAACTCGCCGCGGCGGTGCGCGGTGGTGACCGTGCTGCGCTGCCGCGGGCGATCACGCTGGTCGAGTCCACCCGCGCCGACCATCGCGACCGCGCGCAGCAGTTGCTGCTGACACTGATGCCGGCCGCAGGCAGCGCTCTGCACGTCGGCATCACCGGGGTGCCCGGAGTGGGCAAGTCGACGACCATCGAGGCGCTCGGCATGTATTTGATCGAACGCGGACACCAAGTGGCGGTGCTCGCCGTAGATCCGTCCTCAACCCGCACCGGTGGATCGATCCTCGGCGACAAGACCCGGATGCCGCGGCTGGCAGTGCATCCGGACGCCTACATCCGCCCGTCGCCGACGTCGGGCACGCTCGGCGGCGTGGCCAGGGCCACCCGCGAAACCATCGTGCTGTTGGAGGCCGCGGGTTTCGACGTGATCCTGGTGGAGACGGTCGGCGTCGGCCAATCCGAGGTCGCGGTGGCCAACATGGTCGACACTTTCGTCTTCCTCACTCTGGCGCGCACCGGCGATCAGCTGCAGGGCATCAAGAAGGGCGTGCTGGAACTGGCCGACATCGTCGTGGTGAACAAGGCCGACGGCGACCACCTACTGGAGGCGGGAAAAGCCGCCCGCGAGCTGTCCGGGGCGATCCGTCTCATCTATCCGCGCGAAACCCTCTGGCGTCCACCGGTTCTGACTATGAGCGCACTGGAAGGCTCTGGCCTTGATGAGCTGTGGGAGACCGTCGAGCGGCATCGTAAGGTGCTGACCGAGTCCGGAGACTTCGAGGCGCGGCGGCGAGCTCAGCAAGTCGACTGGACGTGGCAGATGGTGCGGGACACGGTGCTAGACCGGGTGCTGTCGAACCCGGCGGTCCGCAAAGGTCGCGCCGACATCGAACGGCAGGTCCTTACTGGGGAATTGACGCCCGCTCTTGCGGCTCAGCAAATACTTAAGCTCGCCTCAATAACGGATGAGTAAATTTCAAGTTCTTTCCACTCTGTAAAGGTAGATTCTTTCGACATGACCCTCGAAGTAGCGGGTAATCGCAAGTCTGTGCTGCCGCACGGCGTCCACGGTGCAGCCGATCCACACTTTGGCTGCGCGGTACGCAGTTTCGCCGGCATGTTCCCGGGCCGCCGGTTCGGCGGCGGGGCGCTGGCGGTCTACCTTCACGGCGAACCCGTGGTGGACGTCTGGACTGGGTGGGCGGACCGGAGTGGTCGGGTGCCATGGTCGGCGGATACCGGCACGATGGTGTTCTCGGCGACAAAGGGCGTGGCGTCCACCGTTATCCATCGTCTGGTGGACCGCGGACTGATCGACTACGAAGCTCCGGTCGCCGAGTACTGGCGGGAGTTCGGCGCGAATGGGAAATCGAAGATCACCGTGCACCAGGTGATGCGGCATCAAGCCGGCCTGTCGGCGTTGCAAGGCGCCAGCAGGGAAGATTTGCTCAATCACGAACTGATGGAGGAGCGGCTCGCGGCAGCACGCCCGGGCTATTCGTTCGGCCGGTCCGCATACCACGCGCTGACCTACGGGTGGCTGCTCTCGGGGTTGGCCAGGGCCGTCACAGGTCAGGGCATGCGCGAGTTGATCCGTCGGGAGGTGGCCGGGCCGCTGGGCACCGACGGCCTGCACCTCGGTCGACCGCCCGCCAGCTCACCGACACGGGCCGCTCAGATCATCATGCCGCAGAGCGCTTTTCAGAATCCGGTCTTCAATGCGGTCGCGCCGAAGATCGCCGCGTTACGCTTGTCCGCCGGATTCGGTTCGATGTACTTCCCAGGTGTGAAAGCCGTTGCACAAGGCGATATTCCGCTCCTCGATGGCGAGATTCCGGCGGCCAACGGCGTGGCGACGGCGCGCGGGCTGGCCAGGATGTACGGTGCGATCGCCAACGGCGGCCAGATCGACGGCAGGCAGTTCCTGTCCCGCGAAATCGCAGCGGGCCTGAGCGGTCGGCGGAGTCTACGCCCGGACGGCAACTTGGTGATACCGCTGGCCTTCCACCTCGGCTATCACCGTCTGCCGTTCGACGCGATACCGGGCTTCGGTCACGTCGGCCTCGGCGGCTCGCTCGGGTGGGCCGACCCGGACAGCGGCCTGGCGTTCGGGTTCGTGCACAACCGGTTGTTGTCACCCTTCGTGGTCCTCGACCACGCCGGGTTCGTCGCAACGAGCGCACTGGCGAGGCTCGGGGCCGCAGAGGCGCGCAAACACGGGTTCGAGCGGGTGCCCGACTTCGGCTCACCCTTCTCCGAGCCGGGAGCCGTTGCCGGTTAACGGGTTTGAACGAGTCAGTGTGACACCCCGCAGTGAGGCCCGGGTGCCCCGTCTCCCGGTTGACGAGGCCAAAGCCGCCGCCGATGAGGCGGGGGTGCCCGACTACATGGCCGAGCTGGCGATCTTTCAGGTGCTGTTGAACCACCCCAAACTGGCGTCCGGCCTCAACGATCTGCTCGCGAGAATGCTGTGGCAGGGCAAGTTGGACACGCGCCTGCGTGAACTGGCGATCATGCGCATCGCCTGGCTGACCGCGTGCGAGTACGAATGGTCACAGCACTGGCGTGTCGCGCAGGGTCTCGGCGTGAGCGCCGATGATCTGGCCGGTGTGCGGGATTGGCAGTCCTACGAGGCATTCGGCCCCGGCGAGCAGGCCGTGCTCGCCGCCACCGACGATGTGGTGCGGGACGGTGTAGTAAGCGCGCAGAGTTGGGCCGCGTGCAAGCAGGAGTTCGGCTCGGACCCGGCGACGCTCGTCGAGCTCGTCACCGCGATCAGCGCGTGGCGGATGGTGTCTTCAATCCTGAAGAGCTTGGAAGTTCCGCTGGAGGATGACGTGGTGAGTTGGCCGCCGGATGGACAATCGCCGTCATAACAGTCGACCCAACGTGTCGGATTGACACGATAATGACCAACTCATAGCGTTCCGGCAATGCGAACACGGGTTGCCGAGATGCTCGGTGTCGAGTTCCCGATCTGCGCGTTCAGTCATTGCCGGGATGTGGTGGCGGCCGTGACCAATGCCGGCGGGTTCGGCATCCTAGGCGCCGTCGCGCACACCCCGAAGCGGCTGGAGACCGAGCTGACCTGGATCGAGGAGCAGGTCGGCGGCAAGCCATATGGTGTCGATCTGTTGTTGCCGCCCAAGTACGTTGGCGCCGACAGCGGTGGTATCGACGGCAAGCAAGCCCGCGAACTGCTCCCCGAAGAGCACCGCCAGTTCGTCGACGACCTTCTCGTCCGCTACGGCATCCCGGTGCCCACCGACGAGGAGCGGCAGCCGGTTGCCGACCTCAACATCTCGCCCAAGGGCTACGAACCGTTGCTCGATGTCGTGTTCTCCCATCGCATCCGGCTGATCGCCAGTGCACTGGGGTCGCCACCGGCCGAACTGGTCACCCGCGCCCACGACAGCGACGTCCTGGTGGCAGCGCTGGCCGGAACCACACGTCACGCACGGCAGCATGCGGCGGCCGGTGTGGATCTGATCGTCGCGCAAGGCACCGAAGCCGGCGGGCACACCGGTCAGGTCGCGACCATGGTCCTCGTTCCCGAGGTGGTCGACGCGGTGGCCCCGGTACCGGTGCTGGCCGCCGGTGGAATCGCCCGCGGCCGCCAGATCGCGGCGGCGCTGGCGCTGGGGGCCGAAGGCGTGTGGTGCGGCTCGGTCTGGTTGACCACGGAGGAGGCCGAGACGCTGCCGGTGGTGAAGGACAAATTCCTGGCCGCCAGTTCATCGGACACCGTGCGGTCGCGATCGTTGACCGGAAAGCCCGCGCGGATGCTGCGGACCGCCTGGACCGAGGAGTGGGAACGGCCGGACAGCCCGGACCCGCTCGGCATGCCGCTGCAGAGCGCGCTGATCGGTGACCCGCAACGGCGGATCAATCGCGCGGCCGCGCACGCCGACGCCAATGCCCGCGAGCTGGCCACATACTTCGTCGGCCAGGTGGTGGGGTCGATGAACAAGGTGCAGCCGACCGCTTCGGTGGTGTTGGAAATGGTCTCCGAGTTCATCGACACGATCGGCCGCCTTGACGAATTTGTCGAGACGTGACAGGCGATCCACGCCCGCCCGGCCAGCCTGTGGTCGGCGACCAGCAGCACCCGGGGCGGCGCGACGACATCATGGTGGCGGCTAAGAAAGTCTTTGCGCGCAACGGTTTCCACGGCACGACGATCGCCGACGTGGCTAACGAAGCGCGGCTGCCCTTCGAGTCGGTGTACCAGTACTTCGACTCCAAAGACGCCTTGTTCGGCGCGTTGATCGCCGCTGAGGGGTACGCCCTGCGTACCCGCGTCGCGATCGCCTTGGCCGAAAGCGGACAACGGTTCGGCTACGCCGAGGCGCCCTTCCGGGCCACGTTGCAGGCGATATTCGAGTTCTTCGACTCCGACAGGGCGAGCACAAAATTGCTCTTCCGGGACGCTTTCGCGCAAGACAAGAGCTTCGACAAGCAGCTCGGCGGTATCTACGAACGGTGGATCGATGACATCGAAAGCCTCATCGTGGCAGCCCAGAAGCGCGCAGAGGTGGTGGCCGCACCGTCTCGGTTGGTCGCTTTCACACTCTCGGCGCTGATCGGAGACATCGCGCGTCGGCGGCTGACCACCGATGACGGGGTCACGGCGGCCGAAGCCGCCGACTTCGTCGTCTCGCTGGTCATGAAGGGATTGCGCCCGGACGGGGCCACGCCGCCCGGGTAACGAACCCATAACAGCTGGTCAGCACCGTTAGATTTTCTGGGCGCGGCGAATTGACCTCGGGCGGATGTTCATGCATAGTCGTGGGGGTAAGCACCTCGTTAGGTGAGGCGTCTACACGGATACAGGCCACTGACCCCGAACGTCGAGAGACGCCCAGGGTCAGGACAGCTCCTCCCGGCTTAAGGGTTGAGCCCAAGTGGCTTCCGGCCTTCCATTTTTTGTAGGCCGGATACGGCGTGTAGTGCCGAAACTCTGACGAGTGGGGTGCGGTTTCCCGAGGTTGTTCGGGTTCTGTATTCCTGTTTGCGTGCCAGTCGTGCGGTGAAACCGCACATGTCGCGACCGCGAGGAGGTGAGGGACGCATGAGTTCCAGTGATAGTCCGGATCGATATCCGGATTCCCTTTCGTCCCGATCCGGCCTGCGGCGCATCGCAATCAGCTGAGTCTCATCAGCGCGTCTCCTGTCGGGCGGACATCGAATCCCGTTGTGCCCGTTTGATTTTTTGCTTAGGAGGCGACCATGACCGCTGTTCTGCACGACGACGTATTAGTAGCGGCGACGCCCGCACCCCGGCTCCGTGTAGTGACCGACCTCACGCCGCCGGCTGCGCCGACGCCGAAGACCTCCAAGCGGCCTGATGCCCACCTGGCCGGCGCCGACCCGTTGGTCGCCGGAGCTGCTCGGCTGCTGTGTGTTCCGCTGCGCCAGCTTTACGCCGCGCTGTGGCGCGCGGGCGTTCTCGAAGTTGGCGCCTGAAAAACGGTCATGCTCCCGGTACCCAAACCCTCACGGCGTTTCGGTGCCGGGGGCGCTCGTTAGGTCTGAGCTGCGATGAAAGCGGACAGTCCCTTCTGATACGCCGGGAGGCTGTGCCGCCAGCCGACCTGGACCGGGCCACCGCTGTCCACGGTGATCTCCGCGCCGACGTGCACGTAAGGCGTGGGCGGTAGGTAGGGCACCAGGTCGAGGAAATTCACGACTCGAAAACAACTTTCGATCGCGGCGTTGAAGCTCGCGGCAAAATCGCTCAGCCCGACCCGGGGTCCGGCGAACGTGACCAATCGCGGCTCGATGGTGTTCGGCGGCATGTTCCGCGCGACGTCCGGCGCCGCGAGCACGGCCAGGGCCCCGCCAAGGCTGTGGCCGGTGATCAAGATCTGATCGCAACCGGTCGTCGCGGTCGCCAGGTTCGCAGCGATGTTGGCCCGGACGAGCTGGTAGACGTCCTGAAAGCCGGCGTGCACCTGCCCGAACCCGCTGATCGGGCGGTAATCGTCGGGGACCGCATCGATGTTCGCGACCCACTCGTCGATGTCTGAGGTGCCGCGAAACGACATGAACGCGGTGCGGCTGGTCGGGTTGTGGCCCATCAGCCCGAAGATGTTGGTGTTCTTGGTCATCGCGCTCACCGCAGGATGCGGGTTGATCATTGCGGCGAGGGCCACTTCGTTCCCCTGGATCAGGGCGGTCTGGCTGTAGCCGGCCGGCAAGGTCGCGGAGCTGCCGTCCATCACGGTGTACGCCGCCTGCGCCAGCGGCAGCACCACATCGCGAGCAAACACCGGGTCGAACGCCACAGTCGCAGTCTAGAAAAGCTGGGCCGACTTGACATACGATCCGGCCAGACCCGGAGCGAAGGGAGCGCGTGATGGCGACCGATCTGACGCTCTATCTGGACGACGAGCCCGGCGAATTGGCTCTCATCGGCGACGTGCTGGGCAAGGCCGGCGTCAACATCGCCGGCCTGTGCGCCTTGACCAGTGGGGGAGGTCAAGCGGAAGTGCACATTCTGGTCCACGACGCCACTTCCGCATTCGAGGCGCTGGAACATGCCGGAATCAAAATCGCCGAGGAGCAAGAGGTCATCGTGCTCGACGTCAAAGACCGGCCCGGCGCGCTCGGCGAAATCGTACACAAGCTCGGGGCCGCGAAGATCAATCTGGAAACCGCATATCTGGCCACCAACACTCGTCTGGTTTTGGGTGCGGACAACCTCGCTGAAGCCAAGGCTGCCCTGGCCTGAGTAACTCGCGGTGGCTTGACGATTGTCGAGTCAGTCGTCGCTACCGTCTAGATTCCAACGATGCCCGAATCTCACCCCT
>JBAWAV010000246.1:0-5777 GCA_049589475.1 Mycobacterium sp. | reverse complement strand
TCGCCGATGGTGCGGGCCTCGCTGTAGTCCTTGGGCCGCAGCGTGGTGATCTTCGACAACGGGCTGCTCTCGTCGAACATCATCGCCATCCGGCGCGGGTCCATCGCCAGCGCGCCGCGGGTGGAGCCGCGCAACGAGCCGAAGCGCGGCCGCCCCAGCTCGGCGCGGTCGTAGTCGGGTCCGCGGAAGCGGGACTCCTCGGCGAAGCCGCCGCGGTAGCTGCCCGCGGCGTAGTCGCCGGGTTCGCCGCGCGAATCGTCATAGTCGCGACCCTCGTAGCGGCCGTAGCCATCGTCGGCGAACCGCTGCCGCGGGTAGCCGCTGCGAGCCGGGGCGTGGTCGTCGTAGTACTCGTCGTCGTAGTCCTCCATCGGAGCCATACCGAAGTAGGCCTTGACCTTATGCAGTGTGCTCATCGCTTGACCCTTCTACGGCTCTGGAAATTCCGGTGTCTGTGATGAAGATGTGACTGGAGTGACTATTGACGGTGACGGTAGCGGCCGCGGGCCCAATCACGCGGTACCGACACGCACACACGTCGAACCATGTTTGACCGCGCTTTCCAGGTCGTTCGACATTCCGGCCGACAATCCCACCGCGTCGGGGTGTGCCCGGCGCACGCGATGGTGCTCCGATTGCAGGTGCTCGAATGCCCGGTCCGGATCCCAGTCCAGCGGTGGAATGCCCATCAACCCAACCAGTTCCAGCGATTCGGCGGCATCGACCTGCGCGCACACCTCATCGACGGCCGCGGTGTCGGACACGTCGACACCTCCGCGGGACACATCGCCGTCGAGGCTGACCTGGACGTAGATTCGCAGCGGCCCGGGGCGGTGACCGTCGCTCAACGCGCCGGTCACGGCCCGGTCGAGCGCGGCGACCACCCGGGTGCTGCTGACCGAGTGGGCGGTGTGCGCCCAGCGGGCCATCGAGCGCGCCTTGTTGCGCTGAATCTTGCCGACCATGTGCCACTGCCGACGATCCGTCGAGTCGTCCAGCAACCGCGCGACTTCGTCGACCTTGGCCGCCGCTTCCTGGTCGCGCGATTCGCCGAACGCCGGGCATCCCAATCGCGACAAAATCGCCACATCGGTTGCCGGGAAGAATTTGGTAATAGGCAGAAGTTGAATTTCGTCGAGTTTGCGACCGGCCGCTTCGGCGGCCGCGGCCAGGCGTCCCCGTAACGCGGCCAGAGCGTCGGCCAATTCCAATTCGCGTCGCGATGACGCGTTTTCCGCCGCCGTACTCATTCCATCCACACCACCGAGGCCAGCCGCCCCGTCGGGGCGCCACGGCGATGACTGAACAAGTTGGCGTCGTCGACCGTGCACCGCGGGTCGACATCGATCGCACCGACACCCAAAGTCTTGAGCTGACAAGTGATTCCGGCTCGAAGATCCAATCCGGGCGTCCCGGTCGACGTGGTGGTGCGACTGCCGGGCAGCGCGGCCTCGACCTCGTCGGCCATCGTTGCGGGCACCTCATAGTTGCGTCCGCTGACCGCGGGCCCCAACAGCACCGAGATGTCGGGCCCGTGCGCACCCTCGGCCAGCATCACCTCGACGGCCCGGGCCACGACGCCGTCTCGGGCGCCGACTCGGCCGGCGTGCACCGCGGCGATGACGCCGGCTCGCGCGTCGGCCAGCAGCACCGGCACGCAGTCTGCGGTCACCACCGCCAGCGCCAGCCGCGGGGTGCGGGTCACCACCGCGTCGGTGTCGTCGAGCGGGGTGTCGCGCGGACCGTCGACGACCTCGACATGATCGCCGTGCACCTGGTTCATCCACACCACCCGATCGGAGCCCAGGCCGATCGCCTTGGACAGCCGCGCCCTGTTCGCCGCGACCGCGGCGGGATCATCGCCGACGTGGTCGCCGAGGTTGAAGCTGTCGAACGGAGCCATCGAGGCACCGCCTGCTCGGGTCGTCGTCACACGCCGGATACGAACACTCACCCGCCCAGTATCGCGCCGCGTCGCGGCTTGCATCGTCGCGCGACTAGCGCCGCATGAACGGCGGCACGTCGACGTCGTCGTCCTCGCCGCCACCGATGTCGAAGGTCGCACCGTTCGTCGGCACCGGCACGCTTACCGCGTCAACGGGTTCGAACAGGCTCGAGCTGATCTTGCCGGCCTTGCCGGGTGCGATCCCGGTGTTGGTGGCGGCGGTCGCGGCGCCGACCACCGGCGTTCGGCCCGGTCCGCTCGCGTCGAAGCCGGCGGCAATCACCGTGACCCGCACCTCGTCGCCCAGGGAGTCGTCGATGACCGTTCCGAAGATGATGTTGGCTTCCTGATGGGCGGCATCCTGCACCAGCGAGGCCGCCTCGTTGATCTCGAACAGCCCCAGGTCGCTACCGCCGGCGATGGACATCAGCACACCCTGCGCGCCCTCCATGGACGCTTCCAGCAGCGGGGAGTTGATCGCGATCTCGGCCGCCTTGAGCGCACGGCCGTCGCCGCGGGCCGAGCCGATGCCCATCAGCGCGGTGCCGGCGCCCGACATGATGCCCTTGACGTCGGCGAAGTCGACATTGATCAGGCCCGGGGTGGTGATCAGGTCGGTGATGCCCTGCACGCCGTTGAGCAGCACCTCGTCGGCGCTGCGGAACGCGTCCATTAGGGACACCGCAGCGTCGCCCATCTGCAGCAGCCGGTCGTTGGGGATCACGATCAGGGTGTCGCAACTCTCCCGCAGCGACGAGATGCCGTTTTCGGCCTGGTTGCTGCGCCGTTTCCCCTCGAAGGAGAACGGCCGGGTGACGACGCCGACCGTCAACGCGCCCAGCTTTCGCGCGATGGTCGCGACGACCGGCGCACCGCCGGTGCCGGTGCCGCCGCCCTCACCGGCGGTGACGAACACCATGTCGGCGCCGCGGAGCAGCTCCTCGATCTCGTCCTTCGCGTCTTCGGCGGCCTTCTTGCCGACTTCGGGGTCGGCCCCGGCGCCCAGCCCGCGGGTGGACTCGCGGCCGACGTCGAGCTTGACGTCGGCGTCGCTCATCAACAGCGCCTGCGCGTCGGTGTTGATCGCGATGAACTCGACGCCCTTGAGCCCTTGCTCGATCATCCGGTTGACGGCGTTGACGCCGCCGCCACCGATCCCCACGACTTTGATGACGGCCAAGTAGTTGTGCGGCGGGGTCATCATTCTGTGTTCCTCCCTGGTGGAACTTGGCTTAAAGCGGACCGCCCGGCAAACCTAAACCTCAAGTAGAGAGTTAGAGTTATGTCAAGTTGTTTCGCGCAAACAGAACGGTATTGCCGCCGCGCGCACGATCGATGCAGGCGCGCCGAAAACCCGCGGGCGAATTTCGGCCGATTTTGTGTGCTGCCGATTACTTGACGGTGGGCAGATCCGGGCTGGACACGTCGTAGGCGCGCCCGGGCCGGGTCAGCAGCGCCGCCAGCTTCTCGGCCTTCTCCTCGGTGCGATCGTTGGTCCCCCAGATCACCGTGCGCCCGTCGGCGAGCGTCAGCGTGATCGACGCCACCGAGGGGGCGGCGATGCGTGCGACCTGCGCGGCGATCTCCGGACGCAGCGCGGTCAGCACCGCGAGCGCGGCCTTGGTCGTCGGATCGGTCGGACCGGGATTGTCGACGTCGATGTAGGGCAGCGCCGGCGGTGGTGGCCCGGTCGCGAAGTCGACGCCGTCGCGGTCGAACAGGTGCGGGCCGTCGGGAAAGTCCTTGACCACCACGGCGACTCGTTCGACAAGGGTGATCCGCAGCGCGGACGGGTATTCGCGTTGCACCCGCACGCTGGCCACCCGGCGGATCGCGGCCACCCGGTCGGCGATGCCGTCGGTGTTGATCTGCAACAGCGGGGTGCCCAACCGGACCTGAGCCGCGCCGAGCACTTCGTCACGGGTGACCGCCCCGTTGCCGGTGACGATGATGCTGCGCGCCGACATCACCGGCGTGAAGTAGAGGATCAACCCGATCCCGGTGGTGAGCAGGACCAGCAGCAGCGATATCAGGAACAGCTTCAAACCCCGGACAGCGCCGCGCGGAACGGGTTTCGACTCCGCGGTCGGCTTGCCCTTCGCTTTGCGCTTGGCCTCGCGACGGGCCTGCTCGATCGCGACCGCGCGCGCCTGCGCCTCGCGGCGCTCGGCACGTTCGCGGCGCTCCCTTCGTCGCGGGCCTTCGACCTCGGCAGGCTGTTCCTGCTCGCCCTCGACGACGGCGATCGGTTCGGTCGCAGCAGATTCCGTGACGGGCTCGTCACTCACTTGGTCCGGTCCGGCACCGTCCGGCTCGGTCATCACCACATCCCCGGCCGGCCCGGCGCGCGGCGATTGGCCTGCACCTGCAGCGCGGTGACGATCTCGGGCGCGAGCATGGTGACGTCGCCCGCGCCCATGGTGACGACGACGTCGCCGGGCCCGGCCGCTTCGGCCACGGCGTCGGCAACCGAGGACAAGTCCGGCAAGTACTGCACCGGGACGCTGACGTGCTCGGCGACGCTGGCTCCGCTCACCCCGGCGATGGGCTGCTCGCGGGCACCATAGACGTCGAGCACGAAAACTTGGTCCGCGGCGTCCAGCGCCTGACCGAACTCAGCAGCGAAAGCCTTTGTCCGCGAATATAAGTGCGGCTGGAACACCACCAGCGAACGACCGGCGCCGGTTTGCTCCAGCAGCGTGCGCACCGCCTCCAGCGTCGCACTGATCTCGGTCGGGTGATGGGCATAGTCGTCGAAAACCCGCACCGATCCCACTGCGCCGATCAACTCGAAACGCCTACGGACGCCGTCGAATCCGGCTAACCCGTCGAGCACACATTCGGCCGGGGCACCGGCTTCGACCGCGGCCAGCAACGCGCCCAACGCATTCAGCGCCATGTGCCGGCCCGGCACCGACAACCGCATCACCCGCGGATGGGTCTCGCCGTCCAGGCTGACGTGCGCGACCGCCCCGGTCCCCTGCTGCTCCCAGGACAACAGCGTCCCGCTCAGCATGGCGGTCGGGCCGGCGTCCGACGAGCCGTACCGCAGCACCCGGATCCCGAGCGCCGCAACGCGTTCCGCCAGAGCGGCTGCGCCCGGGTCATCGGTGCAGACGACGAGCGCACCGCCCGGGGCGATGCGTTCTGCGAACGAGTCGAACACCGCGGTGTAGGCGTCGGTGCTGCCGAAAAAGTCGAGGTGGTCGGCTTCGATGTTGGTGACGACGGCGACATTCGGGGTGTACTCCAGCAGCGAGCCGTCGCTCTCGTCGGCCTCGGCGACGAAGCAGTCGCCGCTGCCGTGATGGGCATTGGTACCGGCCTCGCCCAGCTCGCCGCCGACCGCGAACGACGGGTCCAGACCGCAGTGCTGCAAGGCCACGATCAGCATCGACGTCGTGGTCGTCTTGCCGTGTGTGCCGGTCACCATCAGCGTCGTCCGCCCGGACATCAGCTTGGCCAGCACCGCGGGTCGCAGCACCACCGGGATTCCGCGGCGGCGGGCCTCGACAAGCTCGGGGTTGGTTTTCGGAATGGCGGCGTGAGTGGTGATGACGGCGGTCGCGCCGCCCGGCAGCAGATCCAGCGACGACGCATCATGGCCGATGCGGATCAATGCGCCGCGGGCGCGCAGCGCGCGCACACCGCGCGACTCCTTGGCGTCCGAGCCCGACACCTGGCCGCCCCGGTCCAGCAGGATGCGGGCGATGCCCGACATGCCCGCTCCCCCGATGCCGACCATGTGCACCCGCTGCAGTTCGGGGGGCAGCGTCGCGGTCCTCATCGGCGCCGGCTTCCGCCGCCGGCGCGCGCCTGCTTGGCGCCGGCC
>JBAWAV010000245.1:0-5150 GCA_049589475.1 Mycobacterium sp. | reverse complement strand
CGCAGACCCGGCACACCGGCTCGGCGCGAGCGAGACGGGCACAGCGAGAACACAAATGCCGTAGCACGATCCCGTCGTTGTCGAGTTCGTCGACGTACGTGAAAACCACGTTGGACGCAACATGATGCGCTCGTGCGAGATGACGCGGCGAGTACCAGCCCTAGCGGTGCATGAGCCTCACGGCCCGCTGCGGTTGCGACCCAGATTGTTTACCGTGGCGTCGACAGCACCTCCTGAAGTCGCATAGATGGCGAAATCAGTTGACAGCTCGGTTGAATGCAAGCTTCCCGGCGAGCCCACCTCACGCGAGGAGGTTGTCCGTCAGTACGAAAGCCGGCGTTGGAGGAATGTGCAGGAAGGCCCCGGACGAGCCGCGATCTTTGATCTGCTCGTCCCTAAGCCCGAAGACACATTCCGGTGGCGGATCCAGCTGGACTGCGGCTGCATCCGCGAGGTCACAACCCGCGGTGACGATGTCGAGCGACTCCTGGCGAATTCAGACACGTACCAATTCGGCAGTGTGAGGCCGTCGAAGCGCGAACTCGATGAGGAACGAGCGGTTTAACGCAGGGTGGCGAGAGAGCTATAAGGCCAAAAACGCCGCCGAGGAGCCAGCGGTTACGCCAAAACGCTCCAATTTGAAGGGCAAGGAGAAGCTTCCACCGGGTCAGTGGTTTCCGAACACAACAGCGAATGCCCGAGGTACCGATGGTGGGGCAGCGGCCCCGTGCGCGAGATCGTCGAGTGGATCAGGCGTCGCGACCAGCTACAGGTTTCCGAACCACTGGAGATCAACGGCGAGGTGATCGGGTCAAGGAAAGAGTATGCGGTGCCCGAAGACGGCATCGGCCGCAAAACGCCTAGCAAGAAAAGGTTTCTGCCCCTCGACGGATTTCTCGCAGAAATCCTGAGGGATGGAAGGGATCAGGACGACGAAGAGTACCGACGGCGCGTGTATGCCAAGAACCATCCCAGCCCGGTGCCGTTTGCCCAGTGCAAGACCTGCGGCAACCTGCGGTCGATGCTGGCCTACGAGCCTGTTGGATTCCTGACAAGCCGAGAGCGCGGTGTCAGCGTCGGATATCGGCGGCCCTCCCAGTGCGCGATTCACCGCGCAACCTACCACTAACAGCGGACACGCAAACACGATGTTTCTGGCCGACATGGACCGAGATCGCGTCGGCGGGAAGCCGATTCCAGAAAACGATCGCTGTTCTACGCGACCCGCGAATCTTAAAGCGCGAGCCGCGCTACTCGGCCGTTCTGCGCCAGACTTCGTGCACAAGCCCTCGCGCCGTCTCCTCCGAACAGTCGAAGCCGGCGTCATCGAATTGCTCTTGAACCGAGCGGATCGCGTCGTCTTCGCTGACGGTGGTCGGGACCTTCACGCCCTCGGCAAAATGCTCTTCGAAGTACTGCTCGATGAGGTGGTCCATGCTGGACATAGACGGTCGCTCCAATTCGTTCTTTCGGGGCGCTGCGCCAGAGGCCACTTCGGCGCCAATTCCGTTGACAGCGCCGGTCATTAACACGACCTTCTCTCCGACTGCCCCCATAGACGCACCAGAATACCTAATCGGACGCATGTAAATAACGGTTTACGCAGCCACTGTGTAACGCCTAGGTAAACCGCAGTTCTATGAACACAAGAGCCCAAATATTCTACCCCACAATTAGTTTCGATTATCCGGCAAAATCCGCCTGCAATTGTGTGTGCGGCGCTTGCCAGGTTGCGCGGGTCGCCAGGAACATCTCGACGACGAGATCTGTCGAGGGTTTGGCACCCGCGGCGGCGGTCAGCGCGTGGGTTTTGAATGTTGCGGCTGCCTTGCTGATGCGATGCGCGACCGCAATCATGTGAGGCTTGGGGCCGATCGAGTTGGTGTCACCCCACAGCAGCACCTCGGTTGACTGACTATCGATGGCGGCGTCGACTCGCGCGCAAATACGGGGATCGCTGAGGTAGAGCTGTATGGAGGTGGCGATGGCTGCCGGCTGTGGCCCCTGGGGCATGTCAAGTGTTGACTGCAGATCGGTGCATTCGGCACCGATGATCTGAAGTGGCCGAATATCGTTGCGATCGTTGAGTACCACCATGGTGTCCCAGCCAAGGCAACGGCGGTCGAACAGCACCCCTCCCAGGTTGGCCACGACGTCGTCGGCGGCGAGCGCCATCACCTCAATGCGGTAGCGCACCACGTTGTCACTGGTCGCCTGGACCAGTTCACGGGCTCTAGTCACGAACCTTTCCTACTGGCCAATGCCGAGCGAGCAGTTGAAAAGGCGGCAAGCCGAGTCGTGTCATGACCGACGGCCGCGCGTGGAGCCCCAGGCAACGCCGCCGACTGTGATTTGCGAATCAGCGAACTGACCGCCGGAGATTGCATGACCCCGGATATCCGGGCACGCAAGCGGCTTGTCGGGGTTGGGATATCGAGGGCGCAGTCGAATGCGCGTAGACACATCACGGTCAGGTCTTGCCGCGAGATATTCTGAGAATAAATCCATTTCACACAGGCCGCACGAACGAACGCCAGCCAGCCCTCGACCAGGATCTCGCCGGCGCCGCGCGGACGCCCCTGTGCCACGAGTTGATCGACAAGGCGGCGACCCACGACGTTGAGCTCTTCGGTGACGATCGCTTGTATCGCCGGGTCATCCGACGATGTGATGCGGTTGATCGTGACCGCTTCAAAGGGGTGATCGAGAAGAGATTGAATGTGGGCCTCGAGCGCGGTAGCAAGTTGTTCGGCGAGCGGTAGCTGCTGATCACGGCTGACGCGCGCCAAGAACCCGTTACTGGCACGCTGGAATACCGCTACGTACAACTCTCGCTTGCTCGGAAAGTAGTTATATATCAACGCTCTCGACACACCTGCGTTGGCGGCGATCTCATGCACCATGACATCGTCATATGGCATTTCCGCGAACATCGCGGCTGCGGTGTCGAGCAGCTGTTCGCGACGCTGCTCCGGCTGCAGCCGGCGCCTCACGTGCCACCACCGCCGGCAAGCGAAGCTGGGACGCCAAACCACCCGCTACGCCGACACACGGCGCCGGTGATTACTTGGACCCCACCTTTGGCTGCATACATACGCGCATCAGGCTACCTAACCAGCGGCGTGGTCAACTACGTTTTGGCGTTCGCCACGAGTGGCGTTCTAGAATGATAGAATTCAACTATTCTATGCCGCAATGGGTTTCGGTGGTGCAGAGCTCCGCAGCAATCGAGCACCATAGGCGACGTCGAAACCTGCGCACAATGCGGGATACCACCGCGGCAGCCGCCGTGCCGACGAGCCGTGGCCGAATGCCAGGTCGAATATCGCGTGGCACATCCACCACACACCCAGCAGCGAACGTGCCGACCGCTCAGGACATCCCACCGACAACGCGGCAATAACGCACGCGGACAACGCTGTCCATGCCTCTGAGGGATCAAGCCCCGGCCGGCGCCGAGACAACGGATACACCAGCGCAGCCACCACCAACCCGACCGCTGCGCACAACACACGCCGGTCTGCCGTGCGTCGAGAAATCAGCACGTCGGCCAGCAGCCCACTACCAACACCCACAGACAAGCCACAAAGATTCAACCGTTTAGCAGTCGACCTCAGCGGCGACATTTACATCACCGAACTCAGCTTCAACCTGGAATCTGTCCGCGCCAGCTCGCGATTGCTCATCCTGACAGCTGGCCAAGGCCGGACACTGCTGCTGAGAAGGGCCGCAGCGGCTTGAGTGGACGCTCATTTGCAACGTCCATCAACGTCCACGAGTTGCCCGTCGAGGTTGCGCCGCAACTGGTCTTGGACAAAACCAGGTACGTCAGCAAGGTAGTTGACGGCGAGGTCCTCAAGAGTGGTAGCGAGGGAATCAACGGCCTTTGCAAGGTCGGCCGGAGTGGCGGGTGCTCTGGCGAGGTGGTCGCGGAGATAACTGCCTCCGCCGTAGAGCGCGAGCCGCGCGCTAGTCGCCACCGCCAACGAATCACCATTAGGGGAAGGCTCCAAATGGGTATTCACGACGACCGCTCGATGGACAGTCGTGTAGGCGGCGCAGACGCTCGTCTTGGCTTCCTTGATTTGTTGGTCGCTAAATGAAGGCGACCCATTGCCTTGGGACGACGGGTCAAACCACTGCACGAGCGTGAGAGCTAAAGCGACCACGCCGATCGCAAGGCCGGCCGGCGCGATCCACCGGGACCAAACTGCCCTGCCCAGAGCCGTTGAATGCCCTACGGTGTCCGAATCCAGTGACGATTCAGCGCCGGAATCTTCGCTGTACTTCACGGCATCTCCTTGGTCAGGCTGTGAATTTGAATCAGGCAGAAACTACCCGAGCAAAGCCAGCGTTGCGCCGAGTTCCGCTGCAGCGTCGCAGAACTGCCCGGCGATCTTCGCGCCGCGCAATCTGCGATTGCACTAATCTTCCAGGCCAAGGCCATGATTCGTTGTCGTAGCAACTGGTCCATCCGCTGCGCACGTTTCAGAACGAAACGATGTTGCGGTGTCGTCGCTAACACCTGGACACCGCAAAACGGACCCGTTGAACCGGTGCGAGGCCAGTCTGGTGGCCAGCGGCAATTCCGATCGATGATGACCGAATTAAATTGCACCCCAAGCATATTGGATGCCGCTTAACAAATAATTCCGATTCGGTGTATCAGTAGAAACGGGACTATCCGTCCACAGTCAACACGCTAACTCACCCCGCGCGGGCATAACAGACTAGAACCCAACCATTCTATGTGGTAACGGGTTTCGATTTTCAGCTGTCCTGGGCGCTGATGGCCCTACAACACCACACGAGCACGGTCGGTACTGGGCCGGGTGGTAGGCGGCTCCACCGTCGATCGAGCCAGCGCCCGGTGTCGGTGTGCCAGACGTGCCAGGGGCGGTTAGGCAGGCGATGCCTCCACGAGTCGCTTTCACGATGGGGGCAGGTATCACACGCTGCATGTCCCATCGTTTGTCCTGGCCTGCACTCCCATGCCAGCGTTGGGCGCCGCTCCCCCCGGCGGCCTGATGAACTGGTGTTACCCACGAAAAGCCGCTTAGCCGTTATTGGGTTGTAACACAACGTGGTCCACCTGCATATTCGTCGGACTGATCAACGCCCACTTCGTGCTGCCGCCACCAGGGCATAGT
>JBAWAV010000244.1:0-16547 GCA_049589475.1 Mycobacterium sp. | reverse complement strand
CGTCACGAGCGCACCCTATACGGCCCGAAGAATCAGGCGGGACAGTAGGTGTCGGTGGATGGCAGGTTGCCGCTGTCGAGGTAGGCGACCAGTGGCGGCACCGCGCACGACGAATAGATGCTGGCGCCGTGACCGATGCCCTGCCACATCACCCGCTTGCTGGCCGCGGTCGCGTTGATGATGGTGGCAGCGGTCGCCGAGACGCCTTCCGACCCGACGATCGGGTCGTTCTGCACGCCCATCAGAAGCACGTTGACCTTGAGCACCTTCGGCGACGGCGGCGGCTGGGTGCTGGGCCAGGAGACGCACTTGACCAGGCTGAGTGCCCCGACCGCGCCGAACTGCGGGTACAGCTTCGCCCAGGCGACGACCAGTTCGCGGATCCGGTCCGGCGTCGGCCGGTTGAGTGCGTCGCTACAGGTGTTGACGAACTGTCCATCGGTTCCGGTGGTGGCCTGCGCCCGGTTGATCAAACTGGTCAGCAGGTTGGTGTCGCCGGACCGGGCGTTGGCCAGTGCGGTGGCGAGGTCGTTGGTGGTGCTGACCCGGTCGCCGGTCGGGTAACCCAGCGCGGTGTTGATGGCGCTGGCGATGGTCGCCACCGACGCGCCCGCCACGCCGTGACCGGCTCGGGCGTCGTCGAGCAACGAGGTCACCGCGGCTTTGGGGTCGGGGCCGAGCGGGCAGTTCACCGCCGCGCACTGCTGCGCGAACGCGTCCAGCGAGGCCTGCTGTCCTTTGACCTTCTGCTCGGCGGCGGCTTCGGCGCCGACGCCCAGCGCGACGGGGGAGTCGAGCACCAGGCGGGCGACCTTGTCCGGGTGGGAGCTGGCGTAGGACAGCGCCACCTGTGCGCCGTTGCCGATCCCGATCAGGGCCAGCGCAGGTACATCCCAGGTGCTGCGAAGCCGCTCGAGGTCGGTGGCGGCGTGCGTGTTGTCGTAGGCGGAGTCGCCCGGCGCGATGGTGTCGGTGCAGCTCGTGGTGGCGTTCTGCACGATGTCGGCGAGGTTGGCGACGGGGTCGTTGCCGGACTGGAACTGCGCCTGATCGTGGATCTCCTGGCGGTCGAACTGGTCGAGGCAGTCGACCGGGCTCGACGTGCCGATGCCGCGACGGTCGACGGCGACGATGGGGTGGCTGTGCAGCACGTCGGCGCCTGCGCGCGCCAGCCACACCGGCAACTGCAGCGACGACGGCAGGTCCGAACCGGTGGTGAACACCAGCGGCCCGGCGTCGTCCGGCGTCTGCGCCGAGCGGGCGCGCACCACGCCGATGCTCAGCGTCCCGGCAGCGCCGTTGACCGGGTCCAGGTCGGCGTCGTAACTGGCGCAATCGAGCTTGACGCCGGCGGGCGCCGGGACCGCGGCGTCGCCGAATTCCCGCGACGTGCAGTCACGCCAGGACAAGTCATTCTTCGGCTTCGCGATAGGCGGCGGACCGTTGGTCGGCGCGGCCGTCGTCGCCTTTCCTTGCGGTCGAGCGCCGGCGTTGGTGGCGAAACGCGGGTTCGCGGCCAATCCGGGCGCGCAGCCGGCCAGCAACGCGGTCGCCACGATCAACGACGCGGCGAGTGCGGAGGGCCGGCTCATGCCGACAACAGTAGCGATTGGCGTGTCGATCAGGTGTCGTCGCGCACGTAGCGCGTGTACAGGTAGCCGTCGTCGTCGGTGAGGATGTGGGCGCGGCGCATCGCGGTGAGCACCTGGCCGGTGCCGGTGGCGATCCGGCCGGCCCTACCGCCGACCAGGCTCGGCGCGATGGTCAGGCACAGTTCGTCGAGCAGGTTGCGTTCGACGAACGAGCCGAACAACATCGGGCCGCCTTCGGTGAGCACCCGGTTCAGGCCGCGCTCGGCCAGCGTGGCCAGCACGGCGGCCGCATCGACCTCAGCCGGGTCGCTCATCGAACAGTCGATCACGTCGGCCAGGTCGGACAGCGTGCGCCGGGTCTGATCGGCGGCCGCCGCGCAGGTGCAGACCAGCGGCGGGACCTCGGTGCGGGTGAAGACCGGCATGTCGCGCTCCAGACGACCGGAGCGGGTGACGATCGCCAGCTGGGGGACCTCGCTCTGCCCGCGGGCCTGCCGGCGTCCCCGCTGTCCGACGGTGGGGCGGGCGCCGGCGTAGCCCTCGGCGCGCACTGTGCCCGCGCCGACAAGGACCACGTCGGCGAGTTCACGCAGCAGGCTGAACACCGCCCGGTCGCCGGATCCGCCCAACTGGCCTGACTTACCGCCGAAGGTTGCGCCGCCGTCGACGCTGGCGATGAAATTCGCGCGCAGCCACACTCCGGCATGGTCCATGGGATAGCCGTAGAGATCGGGCAGTTCGCCGCGGTCGAGATCGCGTGCTGCGTCGAGTAGCCGCAATCGCACCCCGTCGGGGTCGTCAGCTGAGAGGTCAGCCATGTCGATGATTGCAACACGTCGACGGGGTGCCCCCATGCACGGGGTTGCTGGTTTGGCTGCTCGCGTCGAGCGCGGCCTTCACCGCACAGCCCGCACCATCACGTAGTCGTGCTCGGTGTGAGCACCGAGTTGAAACATTCTCGTGCCACTGACAGTGAAGCCGGATTTCGCGTAAAACCGTTGCGCGCGTTTGTTTTTCTGATTGACACCGAGCCATACGCCCTCGGCGCCCCAGTCGGCGGCGGCCGCCAGCGCGGCATCCATCAACGCCGTCGCCACCCCCGAGCCGTGTTGGGCGGGCAGCACGTACATCTTCGACAGCTCGATACGGCCGTCGTCGTCGCGAATCAGCATCGCGTAACCGACGATTCGATCGTCCCGCCTGGCGGTGAAGACCATCCGCAGCGGGTCGGCCAGATACTCGGCGAACCGGCTGTCCGACAGATTCGCCTCGATGAACGACGCGACGTCCTCCGGCGCGACGGACGGCGGACACGCCAGCGGAAAGGTGTGGGCAGCGACCGCAGCGAGCTCGGCGATGTCGGTGGATTGCGCAGAGCTGACGCGAGCTAAAGATTCCACTGCGCTAGGTGATAACCCGTCTTCCTGTCCAGCAGCACCACGGTGGCGACCGGGTCGCGGTAGGCCTCCCAGTACACGCCGCCGCGGACGATCGAACCTGCCGGAGCGTTGGCCAGCGCGGCGTCCAACGCATCGGGTGCGTCAGACGGGCGGGATTTGTAGGCGTCACCGAACGGGGTGACCCCGTCGAAGGTGAAATCGGTGACCATTTGGTGCGGATTCGGTACGCGCACCGCGTGGATCGCCACGTCTGCGCGCACCACCGCGGAGTTCGGGTAACTCTTCACCGGGACGCCCACCCGGTTGTAGCCGAAGCCCGGTGGCGGATCGACCGGTTGGACGCTGCTGACGGTGACGTCCGCGATCATCTTTCCGGTGTCGACCCGCAGGCTGTCGCCGAGGTGACCGATCGGGGCGTCACCGGCCGACGCGTGCGGAGCCGCGATCAGCGTTGCGGCGAAGGCGGTCATCAGCACAACCAGGCAGCGGCGCATCATCGCATGATGGCACACCGCGCGGCCGACGTCGCCGGGTTGACGCTAGGCCTTCGGGTAGCCACGTCGCACGGTGCGGTCCAGAATGCCCAGCGATGCCCGCAATGCGAGCTCGGAGATGACCGGAAAGATTCCGGCCTCCCGCCAGTGCTCGTCGATCTGCGACCAGTCGTAGAAGGACGTCACGAGCGTGCCCTCGCCCTGCTCGGCGGGTTCGAGTCGGTAGCCGTAGACGTGGCCGATCTGGGGCCGGATCTGACCCAGGACCGTCCACGAGATCAACCGGTCGAGGTCGAAATCACGAATGGTGACCGTGACGTCGTATTTGCCCATGGGAAAGTCGTTGAGGGCCTCGCGGTCCATGTGGACGACGAAGCTGTCACCGGAAGCGGCCACGGGGGAGCCGTCGGCGTCCTGCAACATTCCCGACGAGTCGATGGCGACGTGCCCCTGGGGATCACACAGCACTGCGAAGATGTCGGCTGCGGGCGCGGCGATGGTGCGCTGGACTTCGATGATGTCGGCCATTCGTCCGATTCTGGCAGGGCGGCAGAGGCTATGTCGCGCTTCGCGCGTAGCTGCGACAGCGCTGCCGGTCGTGAGCGATGATTGAGCGATGCGACGCCTTCTGGTGCCGGTCGGCATCATCGCGGCATTGAGCTTCGCCAGTCCGGCGCATGCCGACCCCGACACCGACCTCGATGCAAGCTTTCTCGATTCGCTCACCAGAGCGGGCATCACCATCAAGAGCAGACCGGGGGCCATCAAGGCCGGCAGGCTTGCCTGCGGGCTGATGGAGCAGGGCAAGCCGGAACTCGACGTCGTCCAACAGGTGACGCGGCAGAACCCGGGTTTGGACACGACCAGGGCGGCGCAGTTCACCGCGATAGCGGCCAGTGCTTACTGCCCGCAGTACCTGCAACGCGCTGCCAGTCCCGGGGGCGGCCCGCCCCCGTGAGACGTTTCCCGATGCTGCTGACCGTCGTCGCGGCCCTGAGCTTCACCGTGCTGGCCCACGCCGACCCGACGAGCGATCCGAAGTTGGATGCGAATTTCCTCGATGCGCTCCAACGAGCGGGCGTCAGCTTCAACAACGGAGCGACCGCCGTCAACGCGGCCAAGGCGGCCTGCGCGATGATGAATCAGGGTCAGCCGCAAATCGATGTCATTCACCGTGTGACAGAACAGAATCCGGGAATCGACACGACCAGCGCCGCGAAGTTCACCGCGATCGCGGCGAGCGCCTACTGTCCGCAGCATCTGCAAGGCGCCGGCGGCAGCCAGAACTAGTCGTGGGAACATCGGGCAGCAGGCAAGAGCAAGCCGGGGGGCAGTGGTGAAAGTCGGTTTGGCGGCGCAGGCACTTCCGATGCGCTATTCGCCGATGGCGGTGACCCGAAGTAGTTACCTCTCTGCGGTTGCGACCCGGGCCGATTCGTTCTGGCTGGCCGATCACCTCAACTCGTTGTATCCGCGTTCGATGGCCAAACCGAAGTACATCGGCGCCGCACGGCTGACCCCGAAGGTGGATGCCAATCTCGAGCCGTGGACCGTGCTAGGGCACTTGGCCGCCCGAAATCGGTTGGGCCGCATGCGCCTTGGGATCGGCGTCACCGATGCCGGCCGCCGCAATCCCGCGGTTACCGCACAAGCGGCGGCGACGCTGCAGCTACTCACCCGCGGCCGCGCGATCCTCGGCATCGGCACCGGCGGGCGGGAGGGTAACGAACCCTACGGCGTGGACTGGTCCAGGCCGGTGGCACGGTTCGAAGAGGCGATGGCCACGATCCGTGCGTTGTGGAATTCAAGCGGCGAGCTTGTCACCCGCGACTCGCCGTTTTTTCCTTTGCACAAAGCCGTTTTCGACTTGTGGCCGTATCGCGGTAAGTGGCCGGAGATCTGGATCGCGTCGCATGGACCGAGGATGCTGCGGGCCACCGGCCGCTACGCCGACGCGTGGTTTCCGGCAGCGGTGTTTTCGCCTGCGGAGTATGAGCGCAGTCTCGGCGCTGTCCGCACCGCCGCATCGGATGCCGGACGCGATCCGACGTCCATCGGCGCCGGCATTCTGTTCTTCACCGTGACCGGGCGCAGCCGGGACGAGATCGACGAGGCGCTCGAATCGACCGCGATGAAGACGTTCGCGCTGAACGCTCCTGCCGAATTGTGGAAGCGCCACGGCGTATCTCACCCGCTGGGCGACGATTTCACCGGATCGCAGGACATCATCCCGCAGATTCTCGACGAAGAGTCGGTGTTGTCGTACACGTCGAATGTGCCGTTGTCGCTACTGAAAGACGCGTGTTTGCAAGGCATGCCTGGCGAAATCGTCGAGCAGCTCGCCGAGTGGCGCGATCACGGGCTGAGCTACCCGGTCTTGCTGAACCTGAGCACTCTGCAGCCAAGTCTTCGTCGGGGCCTTGCCGCCGGCAACCCGTTCGCGAAAGCCTTCCGCGGTATTCGTAGATTGTGAAATTGCCTGCGCCGCAGTTAGATCCCGGACCAGACCCAATGCTGGCCGCCTTCGTCCCATCGTGGTTGCATCTGATTCGCCCATGGCGGCGGGGGAGGAGGCGGCGGCACGTCGGCGGGTGCATACGGCGGTGCGTAGGCCGGCCGGACCGACCACCAGTCCGGCGGCGCCGGCTGCGGGTGGCACTCACCGGTCCACACATTGCGCGCCCAGGCGGGGTCGCAGCCCGCCGAGCTGACCGGCGACGTTGCCACGGCCGCTGCTGCCAGGGGGGATGAGGCGGCCGCAATAGCGGCTGCCAGACGGCGAACAAACATTGCAGGCCTCTCGCTGGGACCCGGTGCCCGTCTTCGGGCTCAGCTCAGACTAGGCCCTGGGCGTCTGGGAGACGGCCAATTCGAGTGCCCTTCCGGCGACTGTGGACTTCGTGCCTCGCGGCTTGGAACATCCTGGGCCGACCGGCCCGCTCGCTCGCTGTCGCTTAGGTACTCTCAGTAATTCTCAGGGGCTCCGAAGCGTGAACACCGCCAACATCGGCAGGGGGCCGGATGGCCAACAGACACGGTGTCCGGCAAGTAGGTGCGGGCATGGCGCTGGCAGCGGTTGTCGGCGACCTGCTGCCGGAACGTTTGGAGGCCTGAGTGCGCTACCACTCCGCGGGTCGCTACCGCCCCCCGCCGACGCCGCACCGGCTGATCAACCGCGTGGTCGGCGCGCTCGCCGCCCGGGGATGGACTCCAGCAAACACGGTCGCCCTCGACGTGCCCGGGCGCCGGTCCGGTCGGCTACGCCGCACCGCTGTCGTCTCGGTGAACCACAATGGTCGGCAGTACCTGGTTTCCCTTGCGGGCGAATCGGAATGGGTGCGAAACGTGCGGGCCGCTGCCGGACGAGTGACACTGCGACATGGCGAATCCTTGTCCGTGCGATTGATCGAGATTCCGTCTGTGGACCGGCTGCCAGTTCTGTGTGCCTACGTCAATCACCGAGCGTTCTCACGGTCACCGGCCTACATAGCGCGCAACTATTTCGGCGTTCGACCGAACCCGTCCCCCTCGGAGTTCGCCACGCTCGCCGAGCGCTACCCCGTGTTCCTAGTGGAACCCGGTTGACGATGCCGCGTCGTCGACGGTCGCGCGCCGAACGGGCAAGGTCAGTGCACCGGCAGCTTCCAGCTATGCCGTGAGTGCGTCGTGGGCTGCGATGTCGTGCTGAATGGGGTCGCTGGGTTTTAGGGAGCAGGGCCAGGGTGGTTACGCCAAATTCGAAGACCACAGCGAAACCTAGATGCTTCGAAGCGAAGCTGATATCGCATCTCGTCAGCGTTGATGACCGTGCCGCTTTCCCGCATCGAAGACGGACCGACACAATGGACGGACCCGTCAGCTCGGCTTCTGGCCCCGCTGACTGAATCGTGTGACCGGATCAGTCGGGGCGGGTTGAGACGTCTGCTCTTGTCCGCCCAAGTAACGGCGTTGCAGACCAGTGATGTGGGCCTGAGCTTCGCTGATGTCTCGCCGCAACACTGCGGCGTCCAACCGCGCGCCGTGTTTTTCCAGCCTGGTCATTTGGCCAATCATCTTGTCCCGCAGATCGCACAACGCATGGATCAGCACCTCGGCCTGCGCCGCGTCTCGTTCCCCCACCGCGAGATTGTCGCACCTGCTGGTCCGCCAGGCACATTGACTCCGGCCGCTTCGAAGGGCGGACTAGTTACTAGTCCTCCACTCTGGCTTGCCCAACAGGTGTGTTATAGGCGCCCCGGTTCGGGTAACCGGTTGTGCGAGATGGTGTCCGCTCCGGACGCCGTTATGACAGGAGCTGCAATGATCGGATCAATTATCCTCGCCCTCATCGTGGGCGCGGTCATCGGTTTGGTGGCGCGTCTCGTGATGCCGGGTAAGCAAGACATCGGCATGCTGCCGACGGTTCTAATCGGCGCCGGAGGTGGCTTGATCGGCTCGGCGGTGGCTAGCCAATTCGGCTACCAGAACGCCAATGGTGGAGTCGCCTGGATTCCGTTTTTCATCGGAGTCGCCGCGGCCGTCGTGCTCATCGCGATCTACGAATCCGTGACGGGTCGGCGCGGCGGCACTCGATTGATGCGTCGACGTGGCGGCAACAGTTTGATGGGCCGACGCGGCGGCACCGGCTTAATGGGTCGGCGTACCCGTACCAGGTTCTTCGGATAGCCGGGTGAAGCTCGCGCCGATACCGCACCGCGTGCGCTGAGCAGGTTTCGGGTACCTCGGTCAAGGTCGGGTGTTCCACGGCGGAACGCGGGGATGCCGCAGAAACTCCAACGTTGGAAACGCCGCGCCCCGGGAGAGCCAACGCGGCGTTCAATCGTTCAGCCGCGCTGGTCTTCGTACATCGAGACAGGGCCACGATCCCGGATTCGGCAATCAACCCCAGGCTGAGGCGCGTAAAGCGTTCTCCCGCACCAGGTTGACCGTAAGTACGGAAGACTTCGCGGCGGAATAGAAGTCATCGTCGGTGTCAGTATGTGCGTAGGGTGCCACCAGCAGCCCCACCACCAGTGCCACCAGGAGCGCAAACAGTGCGAGGCCTAGGGCCAGCATGTTTCGCTTCATGCCAACCGAAGTTAGGCCGGTAACCCCTGCTAGCGAACGTGGCGAAAGTCCTCGTGCACGCGTGCCGTTGGTCATCGCCCGCTGGCTGCGCCGCTGGCGGGCGAACCGGCCTCCGGTGGTGCCCATCCCGGCCAGGGGTTGCGATGGACTGGTTGGGCGCGTACGGCAACTGGCCACCTAGTTGTGCGATTGGCAGGAATTCTGTCGGAGCGGTATAGCTATGCTGGCGCGCGGCGATTTGGACCCGTGGTCACTGGTTTACGCGGAGCAGTTTCAAACAACCTCATGCACCAGCGCGGACGACAACCCAGCCGCGGTCGGTCTCGACCAGATCGCCGACGAAGTGTTGGGACCCCATAGCGACCCAATAGACGCGACCGCGCCTGACGCGACCTTGCATCCGGTTCTGGACCTGCCGACGTCGGTTAGATTCCTCCGTGCCTATGGACGTCCCGTCCCTACCCAGGTTGAATTAGACACCGAGCAGATGACACCGAAGAAACGGAAATCCTGCCGTGCGCACCGGCATCACCAACCTTGCAGACGCTCTGGTTAGCGCCTCGGTGATACTGACCGCCGCAATTATTTGCGCTGGCGCGGCACGCGCCGACCCAAGCCAGCAGCAGGAGCAGTTTGTGGAGCTGCTCGAACAAGATCAGATTCCCCTCATTGATAACTTGCCTGCTCTCGTCGCCCGAGCCCATCACATTTGTGACGAACTCAATGGCGGCGCCTCGGTCTATACCGTGGTAGACGAAGAGATGAACGGTATATTCGAGGAGAATCCGGCTTACCACCAAGAATCCGCGAAGGTTCATAGAACCGCGATCAGGTTCATCGCCGTATCAGCGGAAGTCTACTGCCCAAGCCACCTTACCGATCCGTATGTAAGCGACGACGTCGGCTTCTCTATCCTCGGTCCAGTGTCAGGGGTACGTCACCAGACGTAGACGGGATTCGTTGTGGGGCAAGAGAATGCGCCATGCACTTTGAATCGGGCCGCTGCCCGAGGAACATGGGGCGGCCCGAGCATCCGTTCAGCCGCGTTGCTCGTCCTCCCACATGGCGACGGGAAACTGTCGCGGATTGGGCAATGCGGTCCCGGCTCCGGTGCGTAAAGGGTTGCGCCGCAATGGCATCGCCACGCCATGTGCCGCCCGTTGCATGTACACCAGACAGACGAGACCGACCAGCCGGGGCCGCTGTAGGCGTGTCCGTCCAGGCGGCATGTTCGTGGCACGACGACCCAGCCCCGCCCGGTTTCGACTAGATCGCCGACGAAGTTGTTCGGGAATTTGTCGCGCGGTTCGAGCCACTGCGACGTTGTATCTCGAACCCCTGACAGCGGAAGGGGCGTCCCGATCAATGGTTCAAACGTGGCTAGGCGGTCTGGTTCCCGTAGCCGCATGTACGAGGTCGGAAAAACATAAGTAGTCGACTACGCACGACGGCTGCACCGCTTCGCGGGACCATCGAACAGTAGCCAGCGGCCCCGACTCCGTGGGGTCTTTCAAAGGGAGAAGTAATCATGACATTCCTTCGAATAATCCCCAGGACAAACCCTCCCGGGATGGTGATAGATATCGCGGAGGAAGCCACTAGCATCCTGCTCTCGCGGTGGAACTACACCGGCGAACCTATCAATGTGGAGCTGAGCAGGGCGATCGCAGAGCCGACCACAGGGGTGATGTGTTGGTGATCGTTGCAGCATGGGCGGCCGGCGCCGAGCTGCGTCGCTTGATCCGCGCGGGCTTGGACTCCCAAGACCCGACTCATCGAAAGGAAGGATGCCGCCGTGCCCATTTTGTCGCAGTACTGGTTTGGGAATGAAGGATTCTTTGCCGGATCTTTCGACGGATTCAACGAGCCCTATCCACTTGGTGGGTGGGCATGGATCACCGGTGGACAAAGTCAGGCGACTCTCGCCTGGAATCGCGCCGACGACGAGACGGTAATTGACTTTGCCTCTGTGCTCTCGAATCCACTGGTTACGAACACGATCGACGGCTTCCTGACTGGCGACGTGAGTCGGACGAGCAGCGTGATGGCAAACGGTGTCTTCTGGAATCAGGTGCCGTATGAAAACCAGAACCCGTCGGCTCATAGCCCTACCGACATGCTGGTCCGTGTCTACTTCGACTTCCATATTCACACCCCTTGGTACTGCAGTGATGCGGATGGTTGGATCGGGTTCTATGTGTTCTTCTACCTCGATGGGGCTGGTGCGCTGAATGCCTACGTTGACGGATGGTGGTACTCCTACGATGGCGGCGGCCCCTTCTGCACTGGAACCATAGATGACGATTTGAATAAGGCCATACCAGGAGCCATTCCCAGTGTTCAGAAGTTGGTGAATGAAGCCGTTGCACTTCTTGCAAGTTCGCATTACAGCACGCTCTATTACCTCCCCGGTAACGGAACGCAGTCCCAGGGAGGTTTTAATCAAAACGCCGATACCGACGTAGCCCTCGTTCTTCTTCCGCGCTAACAGGAGGCCCCTCATGGATGAAAAACACTTAATGGACAGTCTGGCGGAGGCCCTCAGGGCTGGAGGATTCACCGGCATCGAGAAGCGTGTCAGCTCCCGTTCAGCCACGGTCAGTGCTCGCAAAGGTCATCGAACGGCGATCGTGTATATCGAGGACCGGGAAGCAGTACCCGGACCGCGGGCGGTCATTAACACGGATATTCCAGACGCGAGTGAAATTGCGGTTCGTCCACAAGTCCCAAGCCTTGAGGGCATCAGTGGCTCGGGTATTGCGACTGGAGCGGCTCAAACAAGGCCGCGAAAGGCCGCCGTCGCAAAGGAAAAGTGAGGTTTCCAGTGCCTGTCGCGAGCCGGTGAAGCCGAACGCGTTATCTAGTGAATCGTGCCGCCCCTAAGGAGAGCAGGGGCGGCACGATCAACTATTCAGACTGCGGTTACGCCAATCAGGCTCCCGGCGGGAAGACCCAACTTCCAGTGTCCAGTGACCAGGTTCCGGCAGAGGCCCGCAGCCGCGCTTAGCGGGGGCTGCCGAACGCTCGCACATCGCCGCCCATATAGCGGCGCTCAAGACGAGTGATGTGGGCCTGAGCTTCATTGACATCTTTCCGCAACGCTGCGGCTTCTGACCGCGCGCCGTATCTTTCCAGCCAGGTCATCCGGCCAATCATCTTGTCCCGCAAATCGCTCAAAGCCTGGATCAGTACCGCGGCCTGAGCTGCATCGCGTTCACCCATCACCACGACATACCCGTTCAGACCGGAACTATGGCGATCTCCGACAGTTCATCGACTGCCGCGATCAGATGGCGGGCAATCTGCAGCGCCTCGTCAGCTGACAACAGAACTTCACCCGCGAGGCAAATGCTGGCCGAGGTCACCCGGCCGTCCGCATCCTGATCGCCGATTACCTCGACGGTGCAATCTCCCGACGGCCCCGCCGTTTCCGTGGCGCGCCGAGTACCTCTGTAGTGGGCGGTGGTGTTGTTCATGGGGTGCCCTTCCGTTGTTGTGGAAGTTCACTCTGGCGCTACGCCTGACAAAATTGCCAGGTGGTGCGTATGTGGCGCAACCCGAGAATCGAGTACCAAAAACAGCTATCTAGCTGCGATGATACGTGGTGCGCGATACTGGGATTGAACCAGTGACCTCTTCCGTGTCAGGGAAGCGCTCTCCCGCTGAGCTAATCGCGCCGGGGAATCCAAAACTGGAGGTGGAGACGGGAATCGAACCCGTGTGCACGGCTTTGCAGGCCGTTGCCTCACCACTCGGCCACTCCACCGCTGGATTGATGCCAGTTGCACCTTCGAGCGGATGACGGGATTCGAACCCGCGACCCTCACCTTGGCAAGGTGATGCGCTACCAACTGCGCTACATCCGCGCGCAACGGACGAGATCGTCGCCCGGTGCGAAGCACGACGATAGTCCACCCGAGCGGGACCGCACAAATTCCTCGTCTATGACAGGGCGCGCCGCTATTTGCCGCGAGGCAGTGCTTTCTGCGGCGATGGCCGCGCGTGCTAATCTTCGTGCTCGTTCGCCTCTCGGCACCGGTCTCGTAGCTCAGTGGAAGAGCGCCCGCCTCACACGCGGGAGGTCGCTGGTTCGAACCCAGCCGGGACCACTTACGTTGTCGCCAATCGCGGTCCGGCGTACTCAGACCATGACGGCCCCATAAGGTTGGCGCATATGGACAGCCACCCAGCCGGCGCCGATCGGTAAGCCGCATGGATGATCAGGCTGACGAGCTGCGAGCAGCTCGCGACCAGATAGAACAGCTGGTCCAGGTCATCGTCGAGATCGGTTCCGACCTCGACCTGGACGGCACGCTGCACCGCATCGTCAAAGCCGCGATGGCGCTGACCGGAACGCGCATCGGAGCGCTCGGTATTCGCGGGGCCGACGGCAGGCCGGCCACTTTCGTCCACACCGGCATCGACGGCGACACCGCGCGATTGCTGGGTGGCCTGTCCGTCGGCGAGGGTCTGCGCATCGACGATCTGCGCGCGCATCCCCAGGCCGCAGAGCTGAACGCACACGCCAGCCGAATACGGGCGCTGCTCGCGATCCCGATCACCGTCCGGGCAGCCGACTTTGGTGTCCTTTACCTGGCCGACGACCGGCCGGGTCGGGTGTTCTCGGACTCCGAGGACGGCACGGTGCGCGCATTCGGCTCGGCGGCCGCGGTCGCCATCGACAATGCGCGGCTCTTCGAGCGGGAACGCGAAACAGCGAAATGGACGAAGGCCAGTCGCGAGATCACGACCGCGCTGTTGTCCGGTGACCCGCAGACCGGGCCGCTGCAGCTGATTGTGAACAGGACGCTGGAGTTGGCTGAAGCCGAGCAGGCGATTCTGTTGGTTCCAAGCGAGCCTGACTTGCCCGTCGCCGATGCCGAAACCCTCGTCATCGCTGCGGCGGCAGGCCGCTACACCGCGGAGGTGATCGGCCAGCAGGTTCCGATGGACCGATCCACTACCGGTGGCGTTGCTCGACGTGGGATACCACTGATCACCGACTCGTTCCAATATCCGATCGAGGGTTTCACCGATGTCGGCGAACGCCCGGCGATCGTGATCCCGCTGATCGCGGACGAGGCGCCGTTGGGTGTTATCGCCGTCGCCCGGAATCCGCACCAGCCAGCGTTCGGCAGTGATTATCTGGAACTCGTCAGCGATTTCGCTCGGCACGCCGCAATTGCGTTGGCGCTGGCGGCAGGTCGCGAACATGCGCTCAATCAGCAACTGGCTCAGGCCGACTCCGTCGATGAGGCGCTGCACGCCGCAACCGAGGAGCTTCGTCGCCTGTGGCGCGCCCGTCGCGTGCTGGCCGTCACGTTCCCGACGCGCCGGACCTTTGCCGAAACCTTGTCGGAGGAACCAGATTTAGTGTCGGTCGGTGAGCCGACGCAGTGGGGCGAATTGCCGTCCCAGACCAGGCGCATCGTGGAGACATTGCGCGACGGCGCGTTACTCAACCCGTATACAGCCGAGCCGGGCGCGGCGGGCATTGCGTTGCAGCATCCCGAAGGTGTGCTGGTCGTCTGGATTGATCTGGCCGCGGAGCGCCCCTTCACCCTCGAGGACCAGACACTGCTCACCGTACTGGCCGGGCGCCTTGGCCAGGGCCTTCAGCGGGTATATCAGGTCGACCAGCAGCGCGAGACCGCACTGGCGTTGCAGCACGCGATTCTCGGCCCGGCTCACCTGCCAGACGGGTTCGCGGTGCGCTATCAGGCCGCTTCCCGACCCCTGCAGGTCGGCGGTGACTGGTATGACGTCGTCGATCTGGAGGACGGGCGCATTGCGCTGATCGTCGGCGACTGCGTCGGTCATGGTCTCGCCGCGGCCACCGTCATGGGACAGCTGCGCAGCGCCTGCCGTGCGCTGTTACTCGAACATCCCAGTCCCCGAGCCGCGCTCGCGGGTCTGGACCGATTCGCCGCACGGCTACCCGGGGCGCCGTGCACCACCGCCGTGTGCGCGGTGCTGGACCCTGTAACAGGTGAACTGGTGTATTCCAGTGCCGGACATCCGCCGCCGATCGTGGTGCACGCGGACGGCGCTACCCAGACGCTCGAGGACGGCCACACCATTCCGCTGGGTCTGCGACCAAACCGGCCCCGGCCCGAAGCGCGCGTCATGATTCCGGCGTGCGCGATGTTGTTGCTGTACACCGACGGCCTGGTCGAGCGTCGCCGCCGCGCACTCGATGACGGCATTGCGCAGGTGCGCGACTTGCTGCAGGAAGGACGTGCGTCGGCCCTGGCGGACGTGGCGAACCAGATCATGTCCAGACTGGCGCCGCCCGGCGGTTACCAGGATGACGTCGCACTGCTGCTCTACCGTCATCCCGCTCCGCTGCAACTGGATTTCCCTGCTGATGTGGGCCAGCTCGCCGGCAGCCGTGCCGCGTTGCGGAGCTGGTTGACCCGTGCCCAAGTGACACCGTTGCAGGCTCACGACGTACTCATCGCCGCCGGAGAGGCTGTCGCCAACGCCATCGAACACGGCCACCGGGATAAGCCGGACGGCGTGATCCGCCTGCGGGCGACCGCGCTGGCAAACGAGGTGCGGTTGACGATCGCCGACACCGGCGCGTGGCAGCCTCCGCAGCCGGCCGCCAACCCCTATCGCGGTAGGGGTATCACGCTCATGCGAGCGCTGATGCACGACGTCGCCATCGACCCTGAAAGCAGCGGAACCATCGTCCACTTGTCCGCGAGGATCACCTGATGCCCACCTCGCTGACTCTCGACACCGCGCGCTCCCGCGACGGTCAACTTGTGTTGACCGCGACAGAGGAGATCGACCTCAGCAACGTCGACACGTTTGATGACGCACTCACCACGGCCGTCACCGAAACCGCCGCGGGCGGCGGGATTCTGACGCTCGACCTCGGTGGCGTGGAGTACCTGGACAGCGCCGCGGTCAGTGCGATCTTCCCGCACGCCGACCACATCCGGTTGATCGCCCACCCTTTCCTGATTCGCGTCTTCGACGTCAGCGGACTCACCGAGCTGGCCGTCGTCGAACCCGCGCCGCTACGACGCGAAAACTGAAGCAGCGCAACCAGCAGGCCTTGTGGCATCGCCACTGCGTCACAAACCGAGCGCGTAAGGTCGCGATCGGAAGGCAGGGAAGTTCGAGTTCGACGAGACGAAGGAGACCTGTGGCAAATCGCGGGATATTGATCGCAATAGCGGCGGCGGCCACTGTGGCCGTCGGACTGGCCGGTTGTTCGAGCAACAAATCCAACACGACAAGTCCACCGGCATCCAGCGGCAACTCGGCGGCCGGCGGCACCAAGGTCCTCATCGACGGCCAGGCGCAGAACGTGACCGGACAAGTCAGCTGCACCCAGGTCAACGGCAATACCAGCATTGGGATTGGTGACCCGACAACCGGTATCGGCGCTGTCGTGACACCTGCCGACCCGCCAGTGGTTCAGGCCGTGGGTCTGGGCAACCTGACCGGCGTGACGCTGGGCTACTCGGCCGGTGCGCCGAACCAGGGCAACGCCCAGGCCACCAAAAGTGGCAACTCCTACACGATTAAGGGCACCGCGACCGGGGTAAACGCGGCCGACCCACAGCAAACGCTTACCAAGTCGTTCGAGATCGATGTCACGTGCCCCTGACACGGGACCGTGCGTTGCCAACGTCGTTGAACGTCGAGCTCGGAAGGGGCGGACAGGTATGTATGTGAAGCACGTGGCGGGCGCGGCAGTCGCGGCAGCCCTCGGCATGTCGGGGCTGACGATCGGAGCCGGCCTGGCGGCCGCCACTCCGTGGAAGTCGGCTCCGATCTGCGCCATATGTGGGTCTTTCGCGGATGAGCCACCACCCGGGCCTGGCCCGGGACCTGGTCCCGGCGGACCCGGTGGACCGGGCGGAGCGGGCGGATCTCACGGACCCGGCGGAGGCGGATCTGGTGGACCCGCGCCCGGCGGACCCGGCGCGGGCGCGCCAGGTGGTTCGGGCGGAGCTCACGGGCCCAGCGGACCGAGC
>JBAWAV010000243.1:0-1625 GCA_049589475.1 Mycobacterium sp. | reverse complement strand
ATCCCCGGTGGTACCACGGGGGACCCGGTCCGCGGGTGGGCGTTGGCGCTGCGGCGGCGCTGTTCAGTGTGCGGATGCATCATGGGCGGCACGTTCTGCAATATGACGACCGCGCGCAATCAGAATGAATGGGGGGATGGCGTCTATACAACTTGGATTCCGGGCCCAATGCACAAATCTTGCGCCCTGTATAGCGCGTTGGTGTGCCCGTTCTTCAAGTACCCAACCTCCCGGGAACGCCGACCCGACGCGCACGGGCTCCGCGGGGAGGCGGCAGTATTGGTCTTTAACGGATACGGCGAAGCCTATTTTCCGGAGCCGACGCGGTTTGGCACCTATGTCGAATTCGCGTACTCGGAACTTGTGGAGCGTATCCCGTTCGGGCGCTCTAGAGACCTCCTGCCTCTTTACGACGCTGCGGTCGCCGAGGATGCCGAGGTGATCGACACATCAACCCGGCTGTACTGGGGCGGTAGCCCCGCCGACCAGCAACGACTGAGGGAGTGCAAGGAGGTCGATGATGTCTATTTGCTGGATAAGCTTCGCCTCGATTTCCCACTTGCTGCGGCGCGGATCGATCGATCCGGAGGTCACCCGAACGAACGGGAAGAGCCGGTCGATCCCGCGTAGGTTTTAGAATCCGATGCGGTTGCGCAGTGCGGTGATAAAGCGGTTCGCTCTCAGACGCTCTTCGACCGAGAATTCGCCCTTTGGAATAGCGACCGTCCCGTCGCGGAACTCGATGGTGATGGGCGCGACAGGCCAAGCGTTCCTTCGGGGGCGCCCCCGTGAAACAGAAGCCAGACCGCGTGCAGTACCTATGCCCGAAGCACGGCCCACAGAACGTGGCCGGCCGCTAGCCGAATGGGTCGAGTCGGTCGATCGCCTCGACGCGCTTGACGTCGGTCACGCTCACGTAGATGGCGGTAGTCTGCAAGTTGCAGTGTCGCAAAAGTATCTGGGCGGTCCTCAGATCAGCTCCTGCGGCAACAAGATTCGTGCCATACCAGTGCCGCAAGCTGTGCGGGGTGCCGGGCACACCCCCGCGGCGCATGGCGTCGCCGATGATCGCCGACACCGACTTGCCATGGACGTGGTCGCCCGGCCGGCAGTTGTTGGCAGGGAACCACCAGCCGCGGCGCGGCATCGTGAGTGCCGCGGCGATGAGCAGCGGATGCAGCGGGATGCTGTCGGTCCGGCCACCTTTGCCCGTGACGCGCAAAGTGCGGCTGTCAACGTCGATATCCTCACCGCGCACCTTGGCGATTTCCGAAACGCGCAGGCCGGCGAGCGCGGCCAGGAGGATCATCACCAGGGTCCTGCGGTGCATGGGAACGTCCAGCAGCCGTCGCAACCCTGTGTTCGACACCGGGCGTGGTGTGCCTTTCGGATTTTTCGGCCGGGGCAGTCGAGACATCACGTCGGCTCCCCCGTTGAAGCCATACCAGCGGAAGAATGCGCGAATCGGGTTGAAGTAGGCCGAGCGTGACGACGGGCCGATCTCTGGCCGGCCGAGGTACCTCAAGACGTCAACCGCTTGGAGGTCCTCGACTGTCTTGCCGGCGTGTTTCTCCAGCGCTCGCATAGTCAACAGCCCGTCGCGGACGGTGCGTTCGGCGCGTCCC
>JBAWAV010000242.1:0-1546 GCA_049589475.1 Mycobacterium sp. | reverse complement strand
ACTGCGACAGTCGCACTCCCCGCTCGGCGATGCGCGTCATCGTCGGCATCTCCACCAGGCCGCCGAAGCAGTCCCACGTCGCGATGCCCGTGTCGTCCCACACCAGATAAAGGATGTTGGGTGCACTCTCCGGTGCGGTCGGCGCAGCGAATGGGCCCCAATCCGGTTCCGAATCACGGATATCCAGTTCGATCTTGCCGTTGAACTCGGTAGCCATCGCTGGCCTCACTCTCGTAGTGGACCCCTGGGACTTCGGATGCAGACTACACCGCCCGGCCGAACTGGCGGCCAACTCCGCGAGGACGAAATTGTCGGCCGGTGACCCGCAATCTCGCTCATGATGATTCCAGTCGCGATGAGACCGCCCAGGCAGCAACGTAATACCTGAGACCATCCGCTGCCCGGTTGTGCGCACCGCCGCTGGCGCGCAACCCGCGCGGCCCGCTCGGCTCGCGGCGCCGGCAAACCATAGGCTAACGTGCAGCCATGTAAGGCAGGCTAACTACTTGTCGCGTCGTCGCCAACCACCTTGGAGCGTTATGGACAACCGGTTCTTGCCGTTAGTCGTCGGGGCGGTCATGCTCGCTCTCGGATTGACGCTCACCGTCGCCGACTTCCGCCGGGCCGCCACGGTACGACGCCCACTTCTGGTCGCCCTGATCTGTCAGTCGCTGGTCTTGCCCACGCTGTGCCTGCTGATCGCGGAGGCGCTGCACCTCACGCCCAACCTTGCCGTCGGACTGATGCTGATGGCCGCCACTCCGGGCGGGATGCTGGCGAACATCGTCAGTCACCTCGCCAACGGTGATCTGGCGCTCAATCTCACGCTCACCGCGATCAACGCGGTGCTGTCGATCTTCGCGATACCCGCGATATTGGCGTTCTCGCTGACCTGGTTTCTCGGCGAAGGACGTTTCATCCCACTGCAATTCGACAAGTTCTTCGCGGTGTTCGCAATGGTGCTCATACCTGTCGCGATCGGCGTCGCGGTGCGGCACCGCTTCCCGGATTTCGCCCGGCGACTGCAGAAGTTCGTCAGAATCGCCGCGGCGGTGTTGCTGGTCGTCGCCGTCGTCGCGGGGATCGCCAGTGGCCAATCGACGCTGTGGAAGAACTTCGGTGTGCTCAGCGCTGCCGTCGCATGCTTCTGCGCCATCAGCCTGACCGTCGGCTATCTGGTGTCGCGCAGGATGCAGCTGGGCCCGCGGCAGGCGATCGCGGTCAGCCTGGAGATCGGGTTGCACAACGCCGTGGTGGCCGTTGGCATCGCGCTCAGTCCGCAACTGTTGAACAGTGCCGAAATGGCAATGCCTGCAGTTGTTTACGGCATCATCGGGCCGCTCATCGCGTTGACGTTCGTCGTTGCCGTACGCCGCCTGGATCCAGCCTACCGTGAGCTCGCTAGCGCACGGGCCAGCTGACTACTTAGCCTTCTCCAGGATCTCGACGAGCCGCCAGCGCTTGGTGGCCGACAGCGGACGGGTCTCCATCAACGAAACCCGGTCGCCGGTGCCGGCGTCACCGTGCTCGTCGTGCGCCTTGACCT
>JBAWAV010000241.1:0-5204 GCA_049589475.1 Mycobacterium sp. | reverse complement strand
GACCGGCCCAGCGCGCGATCTCGCGTGCCGCCTGTTCGGGCACCTGGGCACTGACGCTGATCGACCCGCGCCAGCGACCGTGGGCGTTGTTGCGGTCCAACCAGACGTCGGCGAGCCAGTCGTTGTAAGTCGACTTCAGCACATGCTCGGCTTGCGGCAACTGGGCGTCGCACATCGGCTCCAACGTGGCGATGCTGACGCCGGCGTCGACGAGCAGCTGTTTGGCCGCGTAGTCAGGATCGGTTCCGGCGAAACCACCGCCGGGCGGGGCGGCGTCCACCCGCATCGACATGGTCTTGTACGAGTCGGGTGTGTCGTAGAAGTGCGGCAGCGGGGTCACGGCGTTCCCGGTAGGCCAGATCTTGTCGACCCAATCGGCCGGCGCGTACGACTTGAGCACGTCGGTCGACACCGGCATCGGGTGCACGTCGGTGTCGACGATCGTCACCGCGATCTGGGTCTGCGGCTCGACTCGTTCGATCGTCGTCATACCGTCGTTCCTTCTATCTGTGCCGCGAGTCCGTACAACTCACTGGCGTTGCGCCACAACACGTTGTCGCGTTGCGCACTGTCCAGCCCGGTGGCGGTCTCCCCCGGCGCGCAGGTAGACCAGTGCGGGTAGCCCGATCCATACATCAGCAGACCGGCCTTGTCGGAGAAATCCATCCACCGCTGCATCTGGCCGGGATCGGTCGGCCCGTCGAACGCCGACGAACAGAAGCGGACGTGGGCGGGCAGGTACTCGCTGGGATAGCGGTCGACCCAAGGTGTCTGATCGCGCATCGACAACCAGAACGTGTCCAGCCGCCACATCAGCGGAGTGAGGATGTCGTAGCCGCCGTCGGCGAAGACGAATTTCAGGTCTGGGTGGCGGCCGAAGACACCCTCGACGATCAGCGTGGCGAGGTGGACGAAGTAGTTCAGCGGCATGAACGCGGCGTAGCCGGGGTAGGTGTGCGCGTGACCGGCGAACGTCGGCGCATAGTCGACGCCGTTACCGCCGTTGATGCGGACCGTCACCGGAAGCCCGTGCGCCGCTGCGGCTTCCCAGATCGGCTCGAACATCGGTTTGCCGTACGGCTCGCGGGACTGCATCGGAATGCCGACCTGAACCAGTTTGGGATGCGCGGCGAGTCGCTCGATCTCGGCGACCGCGCCCTTGGGGTCTTCCGGGTTGACCCGGATGGTGCCGCGGAACCGATTGCCGGTGTCGGGTTCCAGCCAGCGGTCGAGCAGCCAGTCGTTGACCGCGGCACAGATGCGGCTGTTGAGCAGATAGTCGGCAATGTTGCCGCGGGTCAACGGGTTCAGCACGGCGTAGTCGACGCCGCCGGCATCGTCGAACAGATGCCTTGCCACGGTGTCGGGATCCGAGCCCGGGTAGCTCTCGCCGTAGAGGTCTTCGCGATAGTTACCGCCCGGTGCCTGATACCACTGCTGTTCGACGTCGGGGATCGAGCGCAGTCGATGCGCGGCGGGTAGGTACTTGCGGATTTCGGCGTTGTAGCGGAAATGCGGTTGCACGTTGGCGTCGATGATCATGCGTTCACATACACCTGCCCGTCGTCCACATCGACGCGATAGGTGCGCACCCGCCGCTTCGGATCAGCCAGGTTCTGTCCCGTCGTGACGTCGAATTCCCAGTTGTGCCAAGGGCACCGAACGATCTGACCTTCCCGGACCCGGCGCAGACCATCGGGTTCGTCAGGTGCGAATTCAGTGGTGCCGCCGATCAATCCCAGACACAGCGGAGCGCCCTCGTGCGAGCAGTAATTGACGATCGCGTGTAGCGAACCGCCGACGTTGTACACCCCGACGCCGAACTTCCCGACGTCCACCAGCTTCATCGCACCCGGGGGTAACTCGTCGAGGGAGCACACGAATCGGCGTTCTGACACAGCCGGATCACCGCCTCCCTGACGATCACGCAGGTCAATACTGTCCCCACTACGGTGACCGTCACAAGCCATTGGGCTTGGTTGCTATTTATACTATGATAGCCAGATTCCAAGCGCCCCCTTAAGGAGCGGCAATGACGCTGCGCACCGAAAGTCCGGATGTTGGCGACCAGCCCATCACCTTGGACACCACCGGCGAGACCAGCCCCTACCCGTTCTTCGAATACAAGCGGCGCACCGATCCGGTGTTTCACGGGTCGTTGATGGACACCGACCTGATCCCGCCGGAATTGAAACCGGACGACGAGTGGGTGCTGTTCGGCTACGACGGCGTCTTCCAGGCGTTCCGCGACGACAAGATCTTCACTTCCGCGGCCTACGACAAGACCATCGGGCTGGTGATGGGCCACATGATCTTGGCGATGGGCGGTAAGGAGCACCACGACCATAGGAGCTTGGTAGCCAAGGCATTTCGGGCCACTGCACTCGAACGCTGGGAGCCTTCGGTCATCGGCCCGGTGTGCGATCAGCTGATCGACGAGTTCAAGAACGCTCGCCACGCCGATCTGGTGAAGGCGCTGACGTTCGAGTTTCCCACCCGGATCATCTCCGAACTGCTCGGGCTTCCCCGCGAGGATCTCGACCTGTTCCGGCGACTGTCCCTCGACCTCATCTCGATCCCGACCGACATCATGGCGGGCTTGACCGCGGCGAACGAGTTGCACGGTTACTTCCTCGACCAGGTCGAGCAGCGCCGCCGCACAATGACCAACGACATCATCGGCGATCTCGTCGCCGCGGAGATCGACGGCGAGAAGCTCACCGACGAAGCGATCATCGCGTTTTTGCGCCTCTTGCTGCCGGCCGGCCTCGAGACCACCTACCGATCGTCGGGCAACCTGCTCTACCTGTTGCTCACGCACCCCGAGCAGTTGGCGATGGTGCAACGGGACCGGTCGTTGATCCCCGCGGCGATCGAAGAGGGCCTGCGAGTGGAGACCCCGCTGACGATGGTCATGCGGACCACCACCGAGGAAGTGGAGGTGAGCGGCCACACCATTCCCGCGAACGCGCAGGTTGACCTGTGCATGGGGTCGGCGAACCGCGACGAGAGCCGCTGGACAGACGCCAACACCTTCGACATCCATCGGCCTCGCCAGGCACATATCTCGTTCGCCGGTGGGATCCACATGTGCCTGGGAATGCACTTGGCCCGGATGGAAACCCGAGTGATGCTGAACAGCCTGCTCGGCCGAGTCGAGAATCTCGCGCTCGATCCCGACCGGGACTCCCGGATAGTCGGAGTGACATTCCGGTCGCCCGACCAGCTTCCCGTCACCTTCACTCCGGTGTCATGAAAAGTCGCGCGGCGATCCTGCACGACGTCGGCGGCCCATGGTCCGTCGAAGAATTCGAGTTGGATCCCCCGAAGGCCGGCGAGGTCCTCGTGCAGTTGGCCGCCGCCGGGCTTTGCCACTCCGACGACCACATCCTCAAGGGCGACATGTCGGCGCCCAACGAGGTGATGCGTTCGATGGGGCTGCCGACCATGTTCCCCATGATCGGCGGCCACGAGGGTTCAGGCATCGTGCGCGAAGTCGGAGACGGCGTCACCGACTTCGCCCCGGGCGACCACGTGGCGATGTCGTTCATCGCCGTCTGCGGCCAATGCCGTTGGTGCGCAACCGGAGCCGAGTACATCTGCGACGTCGGTATCGGCACCATGATCCCAGGGATGCCGACCGACGGCACGTTCCGCCATCACACCGCCGATGGGCGGGACCTGGGTCACATCGCTAAAGTCGGCACGTTCGCCGAACACACCGTGGTATCCACGAATTCGCTTGTGAAACTTGACAAGCAGCTACCGCTGCTGCCCAGTGCACTGCTGTCGTGTGCCATCCCGACCGGCTACGGTTCAATTGCCAACCGCTCCAACATGCGGGCCGGCGACACCGTCGTGGTGATCGGCGTCGGCGGCATCGGCACCGGGGCCATTCAGGGTGCCCGGATCAACGGTGCGGCGCAGATCATCGCCGTGGATCCGGTGGAATTCAAACAGAAGTCGGCACTGCAATTCGGCGCGACGCACAGTGTCGCATCGGCCGAAGAGGCACTCGACCTGGTGCGGGGCCTCACCTACGGCGTGATGGCCGATGCAGTGGTGGTCTCGCCGTCCTTGATGAGTCGCGAAGACGTCCGCGATGGGGTGGCACTGACCCGCAAGGGCGGCACTTGTGTGCTGACCGGTATGACCTCGCAGCTGACTCAGTCGGTCAAGATCAACCTGCAGGACTTCATCCTGATGAACAAGACGTTGGCGGGCACCATCTTCGGCTCGTGCAACCCGAAGGCAGACATCGACCGGCTGGCCAAGCTCTACCAGACCGGCCAGCTGCAACTCGACGAAATGATCACCCGGCGTTACCGTCTCGACGACATCAACGAAGCGTATGCCGACCTGCTCAACGGTGAAATCGTCCGCGGCGTCATTGACTACGGGGTGGCATAACCTGCGTTCGCCAGCGCTGGTCCTTGTTCACGGCGGTGAGCATTCAGCGGATTGCTGGGATCTCACTGTCGACGAAATACGCTGTCTGGCACCGGAATTGCCGGTGCTGGCCATCGATATGCCCGGCCACGGCGCGACGCCCGGAGATCTGACAACGGTCACCATCGCCGACTGCGTGCGGTCGGCAGTCGACCAGATCGAGGACGCCGGGCTGAATGAGGTGATCGTGGTTGGTCACTCCCTCGCAGGGCTGACCGTGCCCGGGATTGTCGCCGCGCTTGGGAACTCGCGGGTGTGCGAGATGATCTTGGCGGCGGCCTGCCTGCCTGTGCAGGGCAAGGCGATCGTCGACACCCTCGTCGGCCCGTTGGCCTGGTACGTGCGACGGGCCGTCCGACTACGCAAGCCTCCCTCGACAATGCCGAATATGCTGAGCGCCTTGATCTTCTGTAATGGCATGAGCCGTGCGCAGCGCCGCTTCACCATGTCGCGGATTCACAACGAGGCCACGACGATCATCGCCGAGCCGGTCGATCGCAGCGACCTGCCAGACGACGTTCCACGGACCTGGATCCTCACCCTGCGCGATCACGCGCTCTTTCGGCGCACACAGTTGCGCAGCATCGCCGCGCTGGGCGGCGTGCAGACACTGATCCCCGTCGACACCTGCCACGACCTGATGATCAGCGAACCCCGACTGCTGGCCGAGATCCTGATCGAGCGCTGCAGAGCATCCCAAACCACTTGCGTTACTTGAGTTTCACGGTGTAAAACTTGTCGGACCCCGTCGCTAT
>JBAWAV010000240.1:0-11042 GCA_049589475.1 Mycobacterium sp. | reverse complement strand
CCGGAGGAGAAGCCGGGCAACCGCATCAAGGCTCGGGGCCGTTCTATCCGGCCATGTTCCAGGCGGCTGTCGACACCGGCCGGCCGGTCCAGCCGCTGCGGCTGCGCTATCACCACCGGGACGGTCGGGTGTCGACTGTCCCGGCTTTCATCGGCGACGACACGTTGTTGCGCTCGATTGGCCGGCTGATGGTCGCGCGCCACACGGTGGCCCGCATCTACGTCGAATCCCTGCAGCTGCCGGGCGAGGACCGCCGGGAGCTGGCCCGTCGCTGCCAGGCGGCGATACGCGCCACCGCGGCGCCCCACCCAGGTCACGGGCAACGGTCGTCCGTGCTGGCGTCCTGACCCCCAGCGAGACGGCTCATCGCCCCGCTCCCGTCCCGGCCTGCGAGGTCGCAGTGCGGGCGTCGGTATCCTGGGCAGGTCATGGTCTACCTGGATCACGCCGCCACCTCCCCGATGCACCCCGCTGCCGTCGAGGCGATGACGGCTGTGCTGGGCACCGTCGGCAACGCCTCGTCGCTGCACACCACCGGTCGGGCCGCCCGGCGTCGCATGGAGGAATCCCGCGAGCTGATCGCCGCCAAGCTCGGCGCGCGCCCGTCCGAGGTGATCTTCACCGCCGGCGGCACCGAGAGCGACAACCTCGCGGTCAAGGGCATCTACTGGGCGCGCCGCGACGCCGATCCGCGCCACCGTCGCATCATCACCACCGAGATCGAACACCATGCCGTGCTCGACGCGGTGAACTGGCTGGACGGACACGAAGGCGCCGAGGTGACCTGGTTGCCCACCGCCGCCGACGGCTCGGTGTCCGTCGCCGCGCTGCGCGATGCGCTGCAGAGCCACGACGACGTAGCGCTGGTCTCGGTGATGTGGGCCAACAACGAGGTCGGCACCATCATGCCGATCGACGAACTCGCCGCCGTCGCCGCCGAATTCGAGGTGCCGATGCACAGCGACGCCGTGCAGGCAGTTGGGCAGTTGCCGGTCGCGTTCGCGGCCAGCCAGCTTTCCGCGATGAGCGTGGCAGCCCACAAGTTCGGCGGACCGCCCGGCGTCGGAGCCCTGCTGCTTCGCCGCGACGTCGCCTGTATGCCGCTGTCGCACGGTGGCGGACAGGAGCGTGACATCCGTTCCGGCACGCCCGATGTCGCGGGCGCGGTCGGCATGGCCGCGGCGGTGCGATTCGCCGTGGACGGTCTGGAGGCCAACAGCACGCGGCTGCGCCGGCTGCGCGACCGTCTGATCGACGGCGTGCTGTCCACCGTCGAGGACGCCTGCCTCAACGGCGCGACCGGCGCTCGACGGCTGCCGGGCAACGCGCACTTCACCTTCGATGGCTGCGAAGGCGATGCGCTGCTGATGTTGTTGGACGCCAACGGAATCGAATGCTCGACCGGATCGGCCTGCACGGCCGGGGTCGCACAGCCGTCGCATGTCTTGTTGGCGATGGGCGCCGACGCCGCCAGCGCCCGTGGATCGCTGCGATTGTCGTTGGGGCACACCAGTGTCGAGGCGGACGTCGACGCGGCGCTGCAGGTGCTGCCCGGTGCCGTCGCTCGCGCGCGACAGGCCGCACTCGCCACCGCCGGAGTGTCCCGATGAAGGTCCTCGCCGCGATGAGCGGTGGTGTCGACTCGTCGGTCGCCGCGGCCCGGATGGTCGACGCCGGACACGACGTGGTCGGCGTGCACCTGGCACTCTCGCAGACTCCCGGCACACTGCGTACCGGCTCGCGGGGGTGCTGCTCCAAAGAGGACGCCGGCGACGCTCGCCGAGTCGCCGATGTGCTCGCAATCCCGTTCTACGTCTGGGATTTCGCGGACAGGTTCAAAGAAGACGTGATCGACGACTTCGTGTCGTCCTACGCCCGCGGTGAAACCCCGAACCCGTGTGTGCGGTGCAACGAGCGGATCAAGTTCTCTGCGCTGGCGGCACGGGCGCTGGCGCTGGGCTTCGACGCCGTCGCCACCGGCCACTACGCCCGGCTGTCCGACGGACGACTGCGCCGCGCCGTCGACGCGGACAAGGACCAATCCTACGTGCTGGCGGTGCTGACCGCCGGCCAACTGCGCCACGCCGCGTTTCCGATCGGTGACACCCCGAAGTCGCAGATTCGCGCCGAAGCCGCCCAGCGCGGGCTGGCGGTCGCCGACAAGCCGGACAGCCACGACATCTGCTTCATCCCGTCCGGCGACACCCGGGCCTTCCTGGGCGCTCGCATCGGAGTGCGCCGCGGCCCGGTCGTCGATCAGGGCGGCGCCGTGCTGGCCAGCCACGACGGCGTGCACGGATTCACCATCGGTCAGCGCAAGGGACTGGGCATCGCCGGTCCCGGCCCGGACGGCCAGCCACGCTACGTCACCGCGATCGACGCCGACACCGGCACCGTTCGGGTCGGCTCGGCTGCTGACCTGGAGATATGGCAACTGAGCGGCCAACGGCCGGTGTTCACCGCAGGCATCGCACCGGCGGGGCCCGTCGAGTGCGCCGTTCAGGTGCGAGCGCACGGCGAGGCCGTCGACGCCGTCGCGGAGTTGACGGACGACGCGCTTGTGGTGCGGCTGCGCACCCCGCTTCGGGGCGTGGCGCCGGGGCAGACGCTGGTGCTGTACCGGCCGGACCCGGCCGGCGACGAGGTGCTCGGCAGCGCCACCATCGCCGCCGCGGCCTGACCCCTTGCCGAACGTGCAACAACGGCGATAATTCGGCCGGATTTTCGCACCAGCGCACGCTCGGCGCCCGACGGTTAACCCGGCACGTTGGCGGCGATGTTCGTGATCACCATCGCGGGCACCGATTCCGGGAATCCGCAGAACGTGACCTCCACCAAGACCGCGGCCTTGAGCAGGTAGTTGCGCCCACAAGCGCCAGGCCGGGTCTCCAGCGACCGCTCGTCAGCATTCCAGGAGCCGACGTAACCCTGCCCGTCGGAGCTGTCCGCGCAGCTGCGGACCGTGGCCACCAGCGCGTCGAACGCGTGATGCGCGGTGCCGGCGTCCCGGTATGCAGCGGCGCCCTCCGAGATCAGCCCGCCGCGGGGCGGGTACTGGAACGTCGTCTTGTGAAACGCCTCGATGTCGGGACCGAAGGTGGCGGTGTCGGCGTAGATGAACCGGCATTCCGGGGGCGCGATCTTGGCGAGCGTGTCGATGTCCACCGGCGACGTGCCGTCCATCGACGGGATGATGGTGAGATGCTCGTCGGCGCCTGTGATCGCTTGCATCCGGGGTTGATCCAGCAGGACCCGGTCGACGTTGACGCCGGACGTGTTCGGCCCGCCGTCCGACGCCGGTAGGGCCGTACCGTCCACCGTGCGGGCGCATGCCGCGGCCAGGAGTGCCGCAGCACACAGCATCACTCGACGCGCGATCATCTTGACCTGAGCGTAATCGCGCTGACCGGCCCTGGCAGGGCTCATGCGAACCCCCATCGAATACGGTTGGCCGGTGAGTGTTTTCGCAGCCGCCAGCGGCACCGGGTCATGGCCGGGCACCGCCGCCCGACAAGCCGCCGAGGTGGTCGTCGGCGAGCTCGGCGCCGCGCTGGCTCACCTGGTCGAGCTGCCGGCCAGGGGAGTGGGCGCCGACATCATCGGGCGGGCTGGCGCGTTGCTGATCGACGTCGCCATCGACACGGTGCCGCGCGGTTACCGAGTGGCGGCCCGGCCCGGCGCGGTGGCGCGACGGGCGACCAGCCTGCTCGACGAGGACGTCGATGCACTCGAAGAGGCTTGGGAGATCGCGGGTTTGCGGGGCAGCGGGCGACCGGTCAAGGTTCAGGCGCCAGGGCCCATCACGCTGGCCGCCGAGTTGGAGCTGTCCAATGGGCACCGCGCGATCACCGACTCCAGTGCAGCCAAAGACATCTCCGCGTCGCTGGCCGAGGGAGTCGCCGCGCACCGTGCTTCGGTGTCACGTCGACTCGACACACCGGTGGTGGTTCAGTTCGACGAGCCACTGCTGCCCGCCGCGGTGGCCGGCCATCTCGCCGGGGTGACGGCGTTCAGTCCGGTGGCCGCGATCGACGAGACGGTGGCCACCGCGATGCTCGACACCTGCGCGGCCGCGGCGGGCGCCGAGGTGTCGGTGCACTGCTGTGGCGCTGGATTGCCATGGAAAGTCTTGCAGCAGAGTACTATTGGCGCACTATCGGTGGATGCCGCGACGTTGCAGGCCGCTGATTTGGAGGCGATCGCGGAGTTCATCGACTCTGGACGCGCGGTCGCACTCGGCGTCGTCTCGTCCAGCACGCCGACGCGGCGGCCGGCGGTCGAAGAGATCGCCGGCGCGGTGGTGGCGATCACCGACCGGCTTGGCTTCCCGCGGGCAGCACTGACCGACCGCATCGGGGTCACGCCGACCTGCGGGCTGGCCGCAGCGACCCCGCAGTGGGCGCGTACCGCCATCGAACTGGCCAGGAAAGCGGCCGGGCTGTTCGCCGAGGACCCCGACGCCATCTGAGCCGGCGTTGTCTTGCAACGAATTTCGATTGGGTCCAAAAGTGTGGCCCCGCCGTCGTTCGTGCAGTTCCCGTACGCTGGGCGTCCGGGGGAGAAGATGATCGAATGTGGGGGTTGACGTGAACGCAGCGACGAGTCGCCGGCGGGCGATCCTGGCGGGCGGACTGACAGCATTGGCACTGGCCGCGACGGTGTTCCTCGTCCGATCGCCGGTGATGCCGTCCGCGAGCGGGACGACGACGGGCAGCGTTCCGGCGCCCACGGTCGACGAACCGACGACTGGACGGCCCAAAACCGAGACCGCGGTGCTCGCCGGTGGCTGCTTCTGGGGCGTACAAGGCGTGTACCAGCACGTCAAAGGGGTCACGGCGGCTCAGTCGGGGTACGCCGGCGGAGACGCCGCGACGGCTAATTACGACGCTGTCAGCAGCGAAACCACCGGCCACGCCGAGTCGGTGCGCATCACGTACGACCCGACGCAGGTGACCTACGGCCAGCTGTTGCGGGTCTTTTTCGCCGTCGTGCAAGATCCGACGGAACTCGACCGTCAGGGACCCGACGTAGGCCCTTCGTACCGCTCGGTGATCTTCGCCCAGGACGACACTCAGAAGAACATCGCGAACGCCTACATCGCCCAGCTGAACGCGGCGGGCGCGTTCTCCGCGCCAATCGTGACCACGGTGTCGTCGGGAGCCGAGTTCTTCCCGGCGGAGGCCTACCACCAGGACTACCTGAGCTTGCATCCGAACAACCCCTACATCGTCCAGAACGACCTGCCGAAGCTGAACGCGCTCAAGTCGACGTTTCCGGAGCTGTACCGCGATTAATGGAGCTGTCGGCGCCCTCCGATAGCCTGCCAAGGTGAGCTCGCCAGAGGCTAATCCCCCTGGGGTCGATCCCGTTGGGCCCGAGGTGCGCCGGAGTTGGCGTGAACTGGCCGACGAAGTGCGGGAACACCAGTTCCGCTACTACGTGCGTGACGCGCCGATCATCTCTGATGAGGACTTCGACACGCTGCTGCGTCGGCTCGCCGCGCTCGAGGACGAGCATCCGGAGTTGCGCACCCCCGACTCGCCGACTCAGCTCGTCGGCGGCGCCGGCTTCGCCACCGACTTCACCTCGGCCGAACATCTCGAGCGGATGCTGTCGTTGGACAACGTGTTCAGCACCGAGGAGTTCGACCTGTGGGCGGGCCGCGTCCACGCTGAAGTCGGCGCCGAGGTGCCCTTCTTGTGCGAGTTGAAGATCGACGGAGTCGCACTGGCGCTGGTCTACCGCGGCGGCCGGCTGGTCCGGGCGGCCACCCGTGGCGACGGTCGCACCGGTGAGGATGTGACGAACAATGCCCGCACGATCGACGACGTGCCGGAACGGTTGACCCTCAGCGACGAGCATCCGGTACCCGACGTTCTCGAGGTGCGCGGCGAGGTGTTCTTCCGGCTCGCTGACTTCGAGGCGCTCAACGCCGCGCTCGTCGAGGACGGCAAGACGCCGTTCGCCAACCCGCGCAACAGCGCCGCGGGGTCGCTGCGGCAGAAGGATCCCGCCGTGACCGCGCGCCGCAAGCTTCGGATGATCTGCCACGGGCTGGGGCATATCGAAGGCTATCGGCCGGCCACTCTGCACGACGGGTATCTGGCGCTGGCTGCCTGGGGCTTGCCGGTTTCCGACCACACCACCCGGGTGGACAACGCCGCCGGCGCAGTCGAGCGGATCGCCTACTGGGGCGAGCACCGCCACGACGTCGACCACGAAATCGACGGCGTCGTCGTCAAAATCGACGATGTGTCGCTGCAGCGCAGGCTCGGCTCGACATCGCGGGCGCCCCGATGGGCGATCGCGTACAAGTATCCGCCTCAGGAAGTGCAGACCAAGCTGCTCGACATCCGGGTCAACGTCGGTCGGACCGGACGGGTGACGCCGTTTGCGTTCATGACGCCGGTCACCGTTTCCGGGTCGACGGTCGGGCTGGCCACCCTGCACAACGCTGCCGAAGTCAAGCGCAAGGGCGTGCTGATCGGCGACACGGTGGTGCTCCGCAAAGCCGGTGACGTGATCCCCGAGGTGCTGGGTCCCGTCGTCGATCTGCGCGACGGCTCCGAACGCGAATTCATCATGCCCACAACGTGTCCCGAGTGCGGGACGACGCTGGCTCCGGCGAAGGAGGGCGACGCCGACATCCGCTGCCCCAATTCGCGATCCTGCCCGGCGCAGTTGCGCGAGCGGGTGTTTCACGTCGCCGGCCGGGGCGCGTTCGACATCGAGGGACTCGGTTACGAGGCGGCGATCGCGCTGTTGAAGGCCCAGGTGATCGACGACGAGGGCGACCTGTTCGGCCTCACCGAGGACGACTTGCTGCGCACCGACTTGTTCACCACCAAAGGCGGCACGTTGTCGGCCAACGGCAAGCGCCTGCTGGCCAACCTGGACAAGGCCAAGAAGCAGCCGCTGTGGCGGGTGCTGGTGGCGTTGTCGATCCGGCACGTCGGCCCGACTGCCGCGCGCGCGTTGGCCACCGAGTTCGGCAGCCTGGATGCGATCACGTCCGCGTCGACGGAGCAGTTGGCTGCGGTCGAGGGTGTCGGTCCCACCATCGCCGCCGCGGTGACGGAGTGGTTCACCGTCGATTGGCATCGCGAGATCGTCGACACGTGGCGGTCGGCCGGAGTGCGGATGGACGACGAGCGAGACGCCAGCGTGCCGCGCACGCTGGAAGGCCTTACGATCGTGGTCACAGGTTCGCTGACCAGCTTCTCCCGTGACGAGGCGAAAGAGGCCATCCTGATGCGCGGAGGCAAAGCCGCGGGTTCGGTGTCGAAGAAGACCGACTACGTCGTCGCCGGCGATTCGCCGGGATCGAAATACGACAAGGCCGTCGAACTCGGCGTATCGATTCTCGATGAAGACGGGTTCCGAAGATTGCTAGCCGAGGGGCAATACCGCAGTTCAGGTGAAGAGTAACGTCCCAACGGGTACTCCTGCGGGCAACAGATCCGGGCGACTTTGATACGGGAAAGTGCGGATGACTGATCTCGAGGTCCACCACGACGGATATCCGACGTATCGCCGTAAAACTCGCTTCGACTGGTCGAAGACCCCCTTGCACTGGGTGCCGGACGACCCGTTCTCCACCCACACGATGAACGTGCTGCATCTGGTGCTGCCAGCCGGCGAACGGTGGTTCATCCAGGTCGTCACCGAAGCGGAACCGCTGGTCGACGACCCGGAGCTGAAAGCCGCCATCAAGCCGTTCGTCCAGCAGGAGGCCTGGCACGCTTGGGCACACCAGATGGTGCTCCAGCACCTGGCGGAGCAGCGCCTCGATACCAAGCCCTACACCGACAGCCTGCAAAAGTGGCTGTCGAAGATCGGGACCGCACGTCCCGAATGGGTACCTTTCCTGCAGCGGTGGTGGCTGTACGGGCGCCTCGCGGTTGCCGCGGCGCTGGAACCCTTCAACGCCGTGCTGGGTCAATGGGTTATCGAGAACCGCGGTCTCGAGTCCGCGGGAGCCGACCCGACCATGCTTGACCTGCTGCGTTGGCACGGCGCCGAGGAGATCGAGCACCGTTCCCTGGTGTTCGACATCTATCAGCATCTATGCGGCAACTACGTCCTGAGAGCGTTGGTCATGCTGTCGACTGCGCCGGTTTTCTCGCTGTGGTTGATCAGGGGAGTGCGATTCTTGATGGCAGAGGATGCCACGATCAGCGCCAAGCCGCGCTGGCGCGACTGGTTACGGGCATCACGGCAGCACCGGGTGCCGGGACCACGGCTGGTCTTGGTGTCGGTGGCGAGCCGCTTCATCCGGCCCAGCTATCACCCCAGCACAGATTGCTCCACGCAGTTGGCGATGGACTATCTGGAAAAGTCGCCCGCGGCTCGCGCCGCCCGCGAACGGGCTGAAGCCCAAATCGCTCAATCCAAGGAACCGCCTCGGCTTTGAGTGCACGCGCTCAAGCCCATCCTGTATCACGGCAGCAACGGCAACCGCCACAACGGCGTTTTCGGCTCAAGCAGCCACATCCGCACCACGGTGAACCGGATCAGTCTCAGCGCGCCGGTGATAAGGATCGCCGCCAGCGGAAGATCACCTAGCGCGGCGGTCAGGATCGCGATCCGAAAGTCGTTGGCGCCGGCCGTCATCAGGTCGAACCACGCATCGCAGATCAACAGCACGCCGGTCGCGAACGCGGTCAGCAGCATCACCTGGCGGCGCAGCATGCCGAACACGACGGTCGCCGCCATCAGGCCGAGCAGAAGCAGGTCGAAACCGACCCAGGTCGCCGTCCAGTCGTGGACCAGGTAGTCGTCGGGCAATGCGAACGCGAGGTAGACGATCCACGGGATCAGCACCAACGTTCCGCCGGTCATGATCCCGAGCCAGCTCCAGCGGATCCGGTGAACCTCGGCGAGCGGGACGAGTTCGGACAGCGGGCGCTCGAGGCGTTTGATGAGCTTTCGCCGCTCGGCAGGTGACATGGCGGCGATCTGGGCGTCGGTGAGCGCGTTCACCCCTGATGAATACCCCGTTTGGCGCCGCGCTCAGTGCAGCAGGGTCGCGACAATTCCAGACAGGTAGCCCAGCCGGGCCACCTCCGAGGGCCGGAACGCGGGGCCGCCCGGCCTGCCGAGCATGATCGCGGTGTCCGAGCCGCCGAGCGGGGCGGCGACCAGCGTGGTGTCCAGTTCGCGCCACACCTGCGGCACCCACTCGTCTGCGGCGTCGAGCGCGGTCGCGTGCCCGATGGGCATCCACGGCACGTCGCTCAGCGCGGTCTCCGGCGCGCCAGGGCTGCCCGCGACGGGCTGAATCCCGTCGCCGGAGTCGCGCAGCACCAGGCACCAGCTCACCCGCAGCACCTGCGGTGCCTCGTCGACCAGGACCTTCAGCTTGGCCGCGACATCGCCTGCGGCCGCGACGTGGTCGATCAATGCCAGCTCCCGATGGGTGTCCAGCAGCCCGGTGTGCGGCCGCAAGCTATCGACCCGCACACCGTTGAGCGCTTCGGCCGCGGTGATCAGCGTGTCCGGCATCGCCCGCGGCGGAAGTTCGACAACCAGGTCGTCGATCGCGTAGTCGGGCCCGCGCTCGACGACGTCCAGCGACAAGATGTCCGCCCCCACCGAGCCGAGGGCCACCGCCAGCGAGCCGAGGCTGCCCGGTCGGTCAGCCAGCTGAACTCGCAGCAGATAGGAGGACACGCGGACACTGTTTCACAGCGGCGCGCCCTCGGCATTTCGACGGGCCAGCCGAGTGTGCAGCCAGCCGCACAGCCGGCGCCGAGCGTGCTGCCAGCTGCACACTCGCGACAGACCGATAGGCTTTTCGGTCGTGTCCCAGATCTCCCGCGACGAGGTAGCCCATCTGGCCAAGCTGGCCCGGCTGGCGTTGACCGACGACGAGCTGAACAGCTACGCCGGCCAACTCGACGCCATCCTCACCCACGTCAGCCAGATCCAGGCGGTCGACGTCGCCGGCGTCGAACCGACCGACAACCCACTCAAGGACGTCAACGTCACCCGCCCGGACCAGATCGCACCCTGCCTCACCCAGCAGGAAGCACTCGCCGAGGCGCCCGAAGCCATCGACGGGCGCTTCGCGGTCCCGCAGATCCTTGGGGAACCCGAATGACCGACATCATCCGACTGGACGCCGCAACGCTGGCCGCAAAGATCGCTGCCAAGGAGTTGTCGTCGACTGAGGTCACCCGGGCGTATCTGGACCAGATCGCGGCGACCGATCAGCAATACGGTGCGTTCCTGCACGTCGCCGCCGACGCGGCACTGGCCGCCGCTTCCGCCGTCGACGCGTCGTTGGCGGCCGGCGAGCGGCCGTCGTCGCCGTTGGCCGGAGTCCCGCTGGCGCTCAAGGATGTCTTCACCAGCGTCGACATGCCCACGACGTGTGGGTCGAAGATCCTGGAGGGCTGGCGTTCGCCGTATGACGCCACGGTGACCGCGCGGCTGCGCGCAGCCGGCATCCCGATCCTGGGCAAGACCAACATGGACGAGTTCGCGATGGGCTCCTCGACCGAGAACTCCGCCTACGGCCCGACCCGCAACCCGTGGAACACCGATCGGGTGCCGGGCGGCTCCGGCGGTGGCAGTGCCGCCGCGCTCGCGGCGTTCCAGGCGCCGCTGGCCATCGGGACCGACACCGGCGGCTCGATCCGCCAGCCGGCCGCGCTGACCGCGACGGTCGGGGTCAAACCCACCTACGGCACGGTGTCGCGCTACGGACTGGTGGCCTGCGCGTCATCGCTGGACCAGGGCGGACCGTGCGCGCGCAACGTCGTCGACACCGCGCTGCTGCACCAGGTGATCGCCGGACACGACCCACGAGACTCCACCTCCATCGACGCAGCTGTGCCGGATGTCGTCGGCGCCGCGAAGGCCGGTGCTGCAGGCGATCTCACGGGCGTGCGCATCGGCGTGGTCAAGCAACTGCGGGGCGAGGGCTATCAGCCCGGCGTGCTGGCGTCGTTCAACAACGCCGTCGAGCAGTTGACCGCGATCGGTGCCGAAGTCTCCGAAGTCGACTGTCCCCATTTCGATCACGCGCTGCCCGCCTA
>JBAWAV010000239.1:0-2155 GCA_049589475.1 Mycobacterium sp. | reverse complement strand
GCCGGCGACTGCCGGCGCGGCGACTTCGCCCGCGGCGCCCTGCATGCACGCGTAGCCGCCCGTCTTCAACGGAGCGGCTACCACATCCGGGCTCAACGCTATCGCGGCGCCGCATAAGCCAACGCCGGCAACGACTTTGATACTGAATCGGTCGAAGGCTGCCATCGACGTCCACTCCCTCGTTCACGCTCGGGTATTTCCCGCAGGTCAAAGATGCAGCCAAAGGCGCGCAGCCATAACGGATTCGCGCTTCGACCACGATCAGTTTTAGTAGACCGGTGTTAAACATGCACTACGCCACACCACACCGTTGCCAAATAGTGACGTTTAGACAGCGATAACCCGCAATCCGCCCAGTGCATCACGGTTCGATCGCAGCGGTCGCCCAAAACAGCCACTGCTCATAGCGATTGACGCGGCCGGCAAAAAGTCGCTGCGCGGCTTAAAATGCTCTGGGCTTAGACGAGAGCGAGCATCAACTCACACGGTCAGCGAAGGTAGACTTCCCCGCCCCTGGGGTATCCGCCGCCGTGGGTGGTGATGTGGACGTGGTCGTAATGGCCGTAGCCGGATCCTGACGGCCCGCTGGTCGTGTAGTACGTGCCCCGCCAAATGCAATCCTGCAACGAGAATTTGGCCGCGTTCTTGAGCGCGAACGAGACGATCTGGTTGCCGAGCGCTATACCGGCGGCGCTGGACGGGTTGGGAATCATCACGTCGATCGCCAAACCCTCGGGATGCCATCTGAGCGCGTCCGGTCGAACGCCGCCCATGCTCTTGATCTCCGGGAACACCGCGCTGATGGTGCGAGCTGCCAGGATGGTTTTGACCTGCAGGCCATGTTCCGGAGCGATATCCGCGATCAGGACTTGCGGGGCGTTCTTGGAGGCGACGTGCCATCGCGACGCGCGTGACGCGGGCGCAGTCTCAGCGGGAGCGCCGTTGGCCTGCACATCGGAAGCGGCCCACGCCGCCGTGGTCGGTTCGGCGGCCGTGATCTGCAGACGGCAACACGACGCGTCAGCAACTGCATCGGCCTTGCCGTGGCGGTCCTCAGCATGGGCGCTGCCGCCGAGGGCAAAGATGATCGCGACCGGGGCGGCGACCGCAGCCATCACTACCGGCGACTTTCGCCCACCGCTAGCTAACTTGTGACCCCGCACGGCAGGCAGCTTACGAGCAAATCGCGAATTAGTCACGATCAGGTAACGACGCCGCAGGTGGGGCGGATTGCAACGCCGCTCAAGCGCCGCCCTCCATCGGCCAATCGCCCGACTCGGGCACCCAGCGAAGTGTGGCCGGCGGAGGCAGCGTTCGCCGGTCGCCGGCCGATATCGCGTCGAGCATCAGCGCAACGTAGCGACGCCAACCGTCACTGCCGGAGTCCATCGTCCACAGCACGCTGTGCAGCATCGCGATCATCCGCGGCAGGTCAGCGGGGCCCAAGTCAGTCCGCACGACGCCGGCTCGCTGGCCGCGAACAGCGAGATGGCTGAGCGCCTCGTACAGCGCGGTCGAGACGTCGGACGTCAAGGACCCGGCTCGGCGCGCGGCCGTCAACAGGTTGTGTTCGCGCGCGCCCAGCGATATTGCCGCATCGAACAACTCGGCCAGACCCGCCATGGGCTCAGCGGCGCTACGGACTGCCTCGATCGTCGGCGTGAGGTCTTCGGCGATGCACTGGTCCAGCGCCGCCCGAACGAGTTCTGCCTTGGTCGGAAACCTCCGGTAAAGGGTGCGCTCACCGACACCGGCGCGACGGGCGATCGCCTCGATGGGCGCGTCGGGCCCGAGTTCGCCGTAGACCTCCCGCGCGGCTTTCAGGATCCGCTCGGCGTTGCGCGCGGCATCGGCGCGTAACGGCCGGTCGGTCACCGCAGTCATCGCGCCAGCATAACTGACTGTTGACTGCCACTTAGCCGCGCTTTACGATCGTGTAATTGACAGCCATCTGACACTTAACGGAAAACGCCGGTGACTTCAACAACTTCCGATTCTCGCCCCGAGACCGATCTTCCGGTCATACCGGCCAAGCGGGCCGCGCACTGTCCCCTTCATCCGCCGACTGAATTCGCCGACTGGCGAAACGAGCCCGGCCTGCAGCGGGCGGTGTGGAACGGGCAACCGGTCTGGTCGGTGAGCCGCTACCAGGACA
>JBAWAV010000238.1:0-3939 GCA_049589475.1 Mycobacterium sp. | reverse complement strand
CCTTCATCACGGCGCCGACGATCGCGCCGGCGGCCGCCACCTTGCCGCCGCGAATCTTTTCTGCCACATCGGGATTGGCGGCCAAGGCCTCGTCGACCGCGGCCTGGATCAGCGAATCGTCACGCACCACCGCCAGTCCGCGTGCGGTCATCACCTGGTCGGGCTCGCCCTCACCGGCCAGCACGCCCTCCACGACTTGGCGGGCCATCTTGGTGGTGAGCTTGCCGCCGTCCACGAGCGCCACCACCGCGGCGACTTGGGCTGGGCTGATGGGCAATTCGTCGAGCTCGATGCCGGCCTCGTTGGCCTTCTGCACCAGGAAGTTGCCCCACCAAGCCCGCGCCTGTTCACTGGGCGCGCCCTGCTCGACGGTCGCGATCACCAGGTCGACGGCACCGGCGTTGACCAGGTCGCGCATCACCTCGTCGGAGATGCCCCAGTCCTGCTGAATCCGGTTGCGGCGCAGCCACGGTAGTTCAGGGATCGTTTGCCTCAACCGATCCACCAGGTCGCGGCTGGGCGCGACCGGTTCCAGATCAGGCTCGGGAAAGTAGCGATAATCTTCCGCGGTCTCCTTGGTGCGACCGGCACTCGTATATCCGTCTTCGTGAAAGTGCCTGGTCTCCTGGGTCACTCGACCACCGGACTCCAAAACAGCACCCTGCCGCCGCATCTCGTAGCGAATGGCGACCTCGACGCTCTTGAGCGAGTTGACGTTCTTGGTCTCGGTGCGGATGCCGAACTCGGCGGCGCCCTTGGGTTTCAACGACACATTGGCGTCGCAACGCATTGAGCCTTGGTCCATCCGCACATCGGAGACGTCCAGCGCGCGAAGCAGGTCACGCAGCGCCGTGACATAGGCGCGAGCGATCTCCGGCGCCCGGTCGCCGGTGCCCTCGACAGGCTTGGTGACGATCTCGATGAGCGGCACGCCGGCGCGGTTGTAGTCGGCCAGCGAGGTGGTCGCCCCCGCGATCCGGCCGGTGTCACTACCCAGATGAGTCAGCTTGCCGGTGTCTTCCTCCATATGAGCGCGCTCGATCGCCACGCGCCACGTGCTGCCGTCATCCAGCGGGACGTCGAGATAGCCGTTGACCGCGATCGGCTCGTCGTACTGAGAGATCTGGTAGTTCTTCGGCTGGTCGGGGTAGAAGTAGTTCTTGCGCGCAAATCGGCCCCACGGGGCGATCGCACAGTTGAGAGCCAGGCCGATGCGGATCGCCGACTCGACGGCGGACTCGTTGAGCACCGGCAGCGAGCCGGGCAGACCGAGGCAGACCGGACACACCTGGGTGTTGGGCTCAGCGCCGAACTCGTTGGCGCAGCCGCAGAACATCTTGGTGGCGGTGGACAGCTCGACGTGCACTTCCAAGCCGAGCACCGGCTCGTAGCGCGCGATCACGTCGTCGTAGTCGAGCAGCTCCGCCCCGGACGCCTTCATCGCGCTCGCAGCAGAAGTCATGCGATCGATCCTAATTGGCGGTCGAAGGCATCGCCTCGTCGCCATCGGCCCGAACGGTCAACAGCACATGATCGAACGGCGACCGAGCGGTGATGGCTTGGTCGCGGACGTCACGAAACTCATCGACGAGCTGCTGGGCAAGCCGCCGCAGCTTGACGTTGCTCTTCTGGGACCGCCATTTCAGCAGGTCGAATGCGGCACCGGCGTCGAGACCGTAGATCAGCATCAGCATGCCCTTGGCCTGTTCGATCACGGCGCGATGCTGGGTGATCTCGGCGACCTTGGCCGTGATCAGTTCATCATCGGAGCACATTGCCCGGACTTCCGCCGGATCGGCCGAGGGGGGTCAACCGAGGCCGGGACGCAGCGGCGCTCGATCGGGTCATTAAAAGGAAGGCCTTCAGTTGCTGGTGGGACCCGAAACTGTCGCGGAGCAGGTTCGCCGAGGCCCGCCGTAATTCGCGCGATCGACGCTGCTGGTCACGCGCACGCTCGATGGTGCGGGCGGTATCGGGTCTGACCACTATCCGCCGTGACACCGGGCGCGGCCGCCGGCGCAGGCCTGCGATTTGCTCCGCCACGCGTGCTCGGTGTGCTTTCTGCCGACAGGCCGACGAGCAGTACCGCGCATCAGACCGGGCGTAAAAGCTAGAGCCACAAACTTCGCAGCTCAACGGCATAGCCGTTACGTTACAGCTAATCGTTACGCGACTGCAGCCCGAAGAACACCCTGCAGGCCGATCAACCGAAAAAGGCCGCCGCGTCGTCATAGCGGCCCTGCGGTACCAGCTTCAGCCGGCGCACCGCGTCGGCCAGCGGTACGCGGCCGATGTCCTGGCCGCGCAGCGACACCATCTGTCCGTATTCGCCGGCGTGCGCGGCGTCGGCGGCGTTGACACCGAATCGGGTGGCCAGCACGCGGTCGTAGGCGGTCGGCGTGCCGCCGCGCTGCACGTGGCCGAGCACGGTCACCCGAACTTCCTTGTTGATGCGCTTTTCCACCTCGGCTGCCAGCTGGTCGGCAACCCCGGTGAACCGCTCATGACCGAACTCGTCCATTCCCCCTTCTCGAAGCATCATCGAGCCTTCGGCCGGTTTGGCACCCTCGGCGACGACGCAGATGAAATGTGAGTCACCGCGCTGGAATCGCCCCTTGACCAATCGGCACACCTCGTCGATGTCGAAGGGCTGTTCGGGAATCAGCGTCATGTGCGCCCCGGAAGCCAGCCCGGCGTTGAGCGCGATCCAGCCCGCATGGCGGCCCATGACCTCCACCAGCATTACGCGCTGGTGCGACTCGGCGGTGCTGTGCAGTCGGTCGATAGCGTCGGTGGCCACCATCAACGCCGTGTCGTGGCCGAAAGTCACGTCGGTGCAATCGATGTCGTTGTCGATGGTCTTCGGCACACCGATGACGGGAACGTTCTCTTCAGACAACCAGTGCGCCGCGGTCAGCGTGCCCTCACCGCCAATGGGGATGAGCACGTCGATGCCGTTGTCGTCCAGCGTCTGCTTCACCTGATCCAGCCCGGCCCGCAGTATGTCCGGATTCACCCGGGCGGTGCCCAGCATCGTTCCGCCTTTGGCCAGCAGGCGATCGTTGCGGTCGTCGTTTTTGAGCTGCATTCGCCGGTTCTCCAGCAACCCGCGCCAGCCGTCTTGGAACCCGACCACCGACGACCCGTAGCGCGCGTCGCACGTTCGCACCACGGCCCGGATTACGGCATTCAGCCCTGGACAGTCACCACCACCGGTGAGAATTCCGATCCGCATGCCATCATCTTGCCCCGTGACCGCCCGCGCGGCACCCGATCAGATGGCCGACGGCAGCGGTCCGCGCGCGGCTTCGTAGGCGGCCGCCACCCGGTAGAGCCTGTCATCGGCCAGTGCGGGTGCCATGATCTGCAGCCCGACCGGCAGGTTGTCGTCGGGCGACAAGCCCGAGGGCACCGACATGCCGCAGTGGCCGGCCAGGTTCAGCGGCAGCGTGCAGAGGTCGAACAGATACATCGCCAGCGGGTCGTCGACCTTCTCCCCCAACGGAAACGCGGTCGTCGGAGTGGTGGGCGAGATCAGCACGTCCACGGATTGATACGCCGCATCCAGGTCACGCGCGATCAGCGTGCGCACCTTCTGTGCCTGGTTGTAGTAGGCATCGTAGTATCCGGCCGACAGCGCATAAGTGCCAATCATGATGCGCCGCTTGACTTCCGGACCGAAACCAGCGGCACGAGTCAGTGCCATCACTTCTTCGGCGCTGTGCGTGCCGTCATCGCCGACGCGCAACCCGTAACGCATCGCGTCGAAGCGTGCGAGGTTGCTCGACACCTCTGACGGCAGGATCAGGTAATAGGCGGGCAGCGCGTGATCGAAATGGGGACAGTCGACTTCGGAGACTTCGGCACCGATCGCGGTCAACTGCTCGACGGCGTTGTTGAACGACGCCAGCACGCCGGGCTGATAGCCCTCGCCCCGCA
>JBAWAV010000237.1:0-1987 GCA_049589475.1 Mycobacterium sp. | reverse complement strand
TATATCCGGCGTTCACCGACAGCATCGTGCGAAGCGATCGCGAGCTGTCCCGGTACACCGACTGGTCTTTGATCGACGAACTACGAGCGGACGAAACCAACTCCCGCATGGCGGACACCGATGTCGCGCAGCCCGCCAACTTCGCCATCCAGATCGCAATTGCCGCGCAGCTCAAAGAGTTCGGGATCGAACCTGACGCGCTGATCGGGCACAGCGCCGGGGAAGTGACAGCGCACTACCTCGCCGGTCTGCTGACCTTCGAGCAGGCGATCCAGGTGATCTATCACCGCAGTCGACTGCAGCAACGCACCAGTGGATCGGGGCGGATGCTCGCCGTCGGTATCGGCGCGGAGGCGCTCACACACGCGATCGACGACAAGGCACGCGATGAAATCGGGCGGCGGGTGTCCATCGCCGCGATCAACAGCCCGTCGGCCGTGACCGTTGCCGGTGATAGCGAGGTCCTTGACGACATCGCCCGTCAGCTGGACGAGGCCAAGATCTTCAACCGGTATCTCACCGTCAAGGTGCCGTATCACACCCATTACATGGACGCGGTGAAGGACGATCTGCACAGCGCTTTGCAGACAATCTCGTCGGACGCGGCGGCAATACCGCTGTACTCCACGGTGACCGGCGAACGGTTGGACGGCTACGCGGCAGGTGCCGCCTACTGGTGGCAAAATACCCGCGCCACAGTCCTTTTCGAACCAGCCGTCCGCCGGATGCTCGACGACGGATACACCCATTTCGTCGAACTGGGCCCGCATCCCGTGCTGTCGCCGTCGATCATCGAAATCGCCGGAAGTCAAAGGGTGGAGATCGCGGTCGTACCGACCCAGCGACGCAACGACGACGACAGTCGCACGCTGATGACCTGCGTTGGCGCGCTGCACTGTCACGGCCATGACATCGCCTGGGATGCACTGCATCCCAGTGCGGCCGCACGGCTGGTGAAGCTTCCGGCGTATCCATGGCAGTCCAAGCGCTTCTGGTACGAGACCGAGGAAGCGGCCGAGGATTTGCATTACAACCCGGTGCACCCGCTATTGGGGCAGCCGGTGCGCGCCGTGCACCCGACCTGGGAAGCGGAGTTGAGCACCACCGTGATCCCCTTCCTCGCGGATCACCAGGTGCAGGGCAGTGTTGTCGTCCCCGGTGCGGTGTTCGTCGAGATGGCGCTGGCGGCTGCGAAGGAAACCTACGGGTCAACGGATCACAGCGTCGACAACTTGGCGCTTCGGCGTGCGCTCATCCTCGACGACACCTGCGATCCGCTTCTGCGGACTACGCTCAACCAGGACACTGGCGCAATAGAATTCGCCGCGTTCACCGCGACGGCGGACGGCGAACTGAAGTGGACGGTGACGGCGACCGCGGAACTCAACACCCTTTCGCGCTCGCCCGATCGACCCGGTCCGCCGGGTGATACGGAGCCGGTGAGCACCGTCAGCGGCGACGACTTCTACGCCCGCACCCAAGCCATGGGATTCGCCTACGGTGACGCATTCCAGTCCATCGGCAGGGTCACCTCCGGCGACGGCTGGGCGTCTGCCGAAATCGCAGTCCCGCCGAACATCGCCGACGAAATCGACAGCTACCGGTTCCACCCGGCACTCATCGACGGTGCCTTCCAAACACTTTTCGGCGCACCGCTTCTCGAACGCGAGGCGCAGGACAGCCCGTACCTCCCCACCCGGATCCGCCGAAGCGCCATATACCGGTCGCCTGAGGACAAGATGACCGCTCACGTACGTGTCGTGTCGGCGACCCGAGAGCAGATCGAAAGCGACATCACACTCACCGACGACGCCGGTGAGCCGCTCGCTGTGTTCAGCGGCTTCACCGTGCAATCACTGAGCGCCTCATCGCGCGTGTCACCCGAACGCATCGACAAGGGGCTCTACGAAATTCAGTGGGTCGCCGGCGCCGACGTCGAGCATGAGGCGGTGCCGTCAGGCGACCGTTCGTCCTGGCTCGTCTTCGT
>JBAWAV010000236.1:0-1553 GCA_049589475.1 Mycobacterium sp. | reverse complement strand
ATGCCGGCCTGCTGGGCGGCCGACGCCAGGGCGGCGGTGGCGATCGTCTTGCCGACCCCGGTCCCGGTACCGGTGACGACCAGGACCGTCAACGCCGCGCTGCGCTGAGCACGTCGGTCAGCACCGTGCGAGCCAGCTTGAGGTCGTCGGGATCCAGCGACGCCCGCGCGGTCAGCCGCAGCCGCGATGTGCCCGCCGGCACCGTCGGCGGCCGGAAGCAGCCCACCCGCACCCCGGCGTCCAGGCAGGCCGTCGCGGCCGCCAACGCCACCTTGGGTTCGCCGAGGATCACCGACACCACCGCCGACTGCGGCACGTCGGGTACTGAGCAGATCTGCGCCAGCGTGGCCGCATGCTGCAGCACTGTGCCGGGCCGCCAGGGCTCACGAGCCAACACCCCCAGCGCGGCCAACGCCGCGCCGACCGCCGCCGGCGCCAGACCGGTGTCGAAGATGAACGTCCGGGCCGAGTCGATCAGGTGATCGCGCACGGCGACCGAGCCGAACACCGCACCACCCTGGCTGCCCAGCGCTTTCGACAGCGTGGTGGTCATCACGACATCGGGTGCGCCGGCCAGTCCCAGCTCGTGCAGCAACCCGCGCCCGCCACCGCGCACACCCAGGCCGTGCGCCTCGTCGACGATCAACAGTGCCCGGTGCCGACGGCATACCTCGTGCAGTTCGCGCACCTGGGCCATCGCGCCGTCGGTGGAAAAGACCGACTCGGTGATGACGACGGCCCGCTCCTCCTCCCGCGAGGCCAGCGCCGCGTCGACGGCGTCGAGGTCGCGGTGCGGGGTCACCACCACCCGGGCTCGCGACAGCCGGCACGCGTCGACCAGCGAGGCGTGTGAGTAGGCATCCGACACCAGCAGCGACCCCGGGCCGGACAGCCCGACGACCGCGCCCTGGTTGGCGGCGTATCCCGATGAAAACACCAAACCCGCTGCGGCGCCAACGAATTCGGCGAGCACCGACTCCAGCTCTTCGTGCAGCTGGGTGTTTCCGGTGACCAGGCGCGACCCGGTGGCACCCGCGCCCCAGGTGCGCAGCGCATCCACTCCGCCGTCGATGACGTCAGGATGCTGCGACAAACCGAGGTAGTCGTTGGACGCCAGATCGAGTTCGGTCGCTACAGCGGGACGCGGCCGCAACGCCCGCCGCAGCCCGGCCTCGCGGCGCTGCTGGGCATGCGCGTCCAGCCAGGCCAGCGGTGAAGTGTCGATCTGAGTCATCGCACTAGAGCCTACGAGAACCGGTGATGCGAGCTACCTCCACCATCGCGGAGGTGACCTGCGCGATCTCCTCGGGAGTGCAGATGAACGGCGGCATGGCGTACACCAGGTTGCGGAACGGTCGCAGCCATACCCCGCGCTCCAGTGCGGCGGGCGTGGCGATCGCCAGGTCGACGGGGCGGTCGCATTCGATGACGCCGATCGCGCCGCACACCCGGACGTCGACCACGCCCGGCAGATCCTGCGCGGGCTGCAGTCCTGCGGTCAGCCCGGCGCTGATCTCGGCAACCGTCGAGCGCCAATCCTGGCCGAGCAGCAA
>JBAWAV010000235.1:0-3702 GCA_049589475.1 Mycobacterium sp. | reverse complement strand
TCGTCGGCGTCCTGCACGGCTGCCTACGCCACCGAACCCACTACGATGAACACAAAGCCTGGGCGCACCGTCAAATCCACCCCGACACTCAGGCCGCTTGACAACTACGAACCTGGGATGTCTAGCCTGGCCGCGGGGGGTGGCTTGGCGTGAAAACTCTGGAGACCGATTACCTGGTCGTCGGTGCCGGCGCGATGGGCATGGCGTTCACCGACACGTTGGTGGCTGAGACCGATGCACAGGTGGGGGTCGTCGATCGCGGTCCCGCGCCGGGTGGGCACTGGATCCGGGCGTACCCGTTCGTGCGTCTGCATCAGCCCTCGGCGTACTACGGCGTCAACTCTCGTGCGTTGGGTAGCGACAGCATCGACCAGATCGGTTGGAACAAAGGGCTTTACGAGCTGGCGACGATGGGCGAGATCTGCGCCTACTTCGAGCGCGTCATGCATCAGGATCTACTGCCCAGCGGGCAGGTGTCCTACTTTCCGATGGCCGAGTACCTCGGGCAGGGCTGGTTCCGCACGCTGTCCGGCGACGAGTACACCGTCAATGTCCGCAAGCGCATCGTGGATGCGACGTACCTGCAGACCACCGTGCCGTCGATGCGGCCGCCGGTCTACGTTGTCGACGGGGTCGACTGCGTACCGCCCAACGACCTTCCCGCCTTCGCCGCTAACCGCGAGCAGTTCGTCATCGTCGGCGCGGGTAAGACTGGTATCGACGCGTGTTTGTGGTTGCTGCGCCATGACATCGCACCCGAGCGATTGACCTGGATCATGCCGCGCGACGCGTGGTTGATGGACCGCGCTAACATCCAACCGGGCCCGCAATTCCTGGAGCGTTTTCAGGGTGGCTTCGCCGCGCGACTGGGCGCGATCATGGAAGCCACGTCGGTGCCGGACTTGTTCGACCGCCTGGAGGCATCCGGCAACCTGCTGCGGCTGGATCCGGCGATCCGGCCGACCATGTATCGCTGCGCGAACGTCACGCAGACCGAACTGAACCAGCTGCGACGCATCGACGACGTGGTGCGGAGGGGACGTGTCGAGCGCATCGAACCCGGCAAGGCGACACTGGCCGACGGCGCGATATCCGTCGAGGGCTCGGCGCTCTACATCGACTGCAGCGCCGACGGACTCGAACGACGCCCGGCGGCAACAGTTTTCAGCGGCGACAAAATCACCCTGCAGAGTGTTCGAGGCTGCCAGCAGGTGTTCAGCTCCGGGATGATCGCTCACGTCGAAGCGGCGTACGACGACGACGTCACGCGAAACGAGCTCTGCCAACCGGTGCCCCACCCCAACACCGACCTGGACTGGCTGACCGTGACGTTGGCCGAGCAGCACAATCAGATCCGCTGGTTTGAAGACGGCGAGCTGATGGAATGGCTGGGCGCGGCCCGGCTGGATCTGATGCGGCATATGTATGCTCCGCTGATAGGCAAGCCGCAGTCGGTGCGCGACAAGGTGTTCGGGCTCATCACCGCAGGATTGAAGTCGGCCAACGAGAAGTTGGACGTCCTACTGAGCGAACACCGGTCAGCTCCTCCGCAGGCTGCCGAGTAGAGCCGCTGACACGCCGAGCACCATCAGCGCACCGCCCGCGGCCAGCGTCAGGTCGAGCCAATGGTGGAGGCTACCCCTGGCCTGACCGACCATCACGTCGGCGATCCGGCGGATGTCCCCGGTGGTGTCGTTGAGCCTGTCGTTGATTGCGCGACGGGCCACTTCGATGCCGACCCGGCCCGCGGCACCGACCAGCAACGCCGAAATCCCAAGGCCGGCCAGCGCCCGGCCGCGGCGGCGTGCGACCGCCAGCGTCAGCAGCGCGCCGATAGTCACCCACGGCCCCCATCTGGCCAGCAGTCGTAATTCGCCCGGCTGCAACGCCTTTGGTGTCGACACGGTGACCGGAACGCGGACCGTGTCGGGGACTTGCACGTGATAGGCGGCCAGCAGTGAGGCGAACGCGCTGTCTTTAAGCATCCCGGCCAGATCGACGACCCACTGGTCGCCCTCGGACTGCGCGTGCGCGCCGGTGAACATCCAGTCGTGCGCCAAGCGGTTGGCGTCGGCGAACTGCGACGGGAAGTCCGGGCCCGCTGTGTAGTCGGCAGCCACCCCATGCACCCGCTCGGAGTCGACGCGATAGCCGCGCTGGTTGATCAGAACCGTTGCCCTGGTGGCCAACTCGGACGCCACCGCCGCCTGCAGCTCCGGGTCACCGGCCGCGCGGCGGGCCAGCGCTTCATAGCCGGTGACGTCGACCACATGGGTCTGCGTCCATGCCGTGGGCACGGCTACCGCCAACGTGACGGTGGTGAACAGCCAGAGCAGTGCCGTCAGCGTGAATCGCAACGCAGCCGCTACTTGGCCGCGCGGCGCGGGCGTGACAACGCCATCCTCGTCATCATCCGGTTCGTCCGCTTCAGCGCCTTGAGCGAATTGTTGTAGTAGTTGCCGCCGGCACCGACGTTGGTGCGCGGCCCCACCACGGTTTCGACCCGACAGAACTTGCGCAGCCCGTCGGCGCCGCCGAACCGCGCGCCGATGCCCGAGGTCTTCCAGCCGCCCATCGGCGCTGTCGTACACATCAGGTTGGTGATCACGTCGTTGATGTTGACGGCGCCGCAATCAAGCTGCAGGGCAACATTTTCAGCGCGCTCGACGTCGCGGGAGAACACCGAGGCGCTCAACCCATATTGAGAGTCGTTGGCCAGCCGGATCGCTTCTGCGACGGAACCGACCTTCATGATCGGCAGCGTAGGACCGAAGGTCTCCTCGGTCATGCACGCCATCGAGTGGTCGACGTCGACGAGCACCGTGGGCGGGTAGAAGCTGCCTGAGGTGTCGGCGCGCCGGCCGCCGGTCAACGTGCGGGCTCCGGCGGCCACCGCGTCGCGAACGTGACGGTCGGTCACCTCGAGCTGCTGCTCGTCGATCAGCGCGCCGAAGGTCTTCCCCTCGCCGGCACCGACCTGCAGCGACTGCACGTCACGCACGACGGCGTTCACGAACGCGTCGTAGACCGAGTCGAGCACGTAGACCCGTTCGACCGAGACGCAGGTCTGCCCCGCGTTGAACATCGCGCCCCAGACCGCGGCGTGCGCGGCCAGGTCGACGTCGGCGTCCTCGAGCACGATCATCGGATCCTTGCCGCCGAGTTCCAAGCTGACCGGCGTCAACCGGCGGGCGGCGCGTTCCATGACTTTGCTGCCGGTGGCGCTGGATCCGGTGAACTGTAGGTAGTCGACGTTGTCGATGACGGCCTCCGACACCGCGCGGGCGCCTTGGGCCAGCTCGAAAACCTCAGGTCCGCCGGACTCCTGCCAGCCGCGGCGCAGCATCTCCGCGGTCAGCGGGGTGCGCTCGGATGGCTTCAGCAACACCGCGCAGCCCGCGGCCAGGGCGCCGATGCCGTCCATCAGCGCGTTGGCCACCGGGTAGTTCCACGGTGCGATGACGCCGACGACCGGCCGCGGCCGGTAAAGCACGGTGATCTTCTTGATCGCCATGAAAGGCAATGCGGCCGGCCGCTTTTCGGGCGCCAATGCTTTCTCCGCGGTCCTGATGTAGTACGACAGGATCATGATCAGCATCGGCACCTCTTGGGCGGCGTCGACGGCCGATTTGCCGGTTTCGGCGATCAGCAGTTCTTCGATCTCGCCGCGGTGGTCGGCCAGCCACACCGCGAACCTGGCGA
>JBAWAV010000234.1:0-12958 GCA_049589475.1 Mycobacterium sp. | reverse complement strand
GCTTTGGTGCGGATGGCCGCCAGTTCCAGGAACTCGTCGTAGATATCGGCCTGCACCAGGCTGCGCGACGGGCAGGTGCACACCTCGCCCTGGTTGAGCGCGAACATGGTGAACCCTTCCAGCGCCTTGTCCTGGAAGTCGTCGTGGGCGGCCATCACGTCGGAGAAGAAGATGTTAGGGCTCTTGCCGCCCAGTTCCAGCGTGACGGGGATCAGGTTCTGGCTGGCGTACTGCATGATCAGCCGCCCGGTGGTGGTCTCACCGGTGAAGGCGACCTTGGCGATACGGTTGCTCGACGCCAACGGCTTGCCCGCTTCGGCGCCGAAACCGTTGACGACGTTGACCACTCCGGCCGGCAGCAGGTCTCCGATCAGCGACATCAGGTACAGCACCGACACCGGCGTCTGCTCGGCGGGCTTGAGCACCACCGCGTTCCCGGCGGCCAGTGCCGGCGCCAGCTTCCAGGTGGCCATCAGGATCGGGAAGTTCCACGGAATGATCTGCCCGACAACGCCCAGCGGCTCGTGGAAGTGATAGGCGACGGTGTCCTCGTCGATCTGGCTCAGCGAACCTTCCTGGGCCCGGAGAGCTCCGGCGAAATACCGGAAATGGTCGGCGGCCAGCGGGATGTCGGCGGCCAGCGCCTCCCGGATCGGTTTGCCGTTGTCCCAGACCTCGGCCAGCGCGAGCGCATCCCGGTTCTCGTCGATCCGGTCGGCGATCCTGTTCAGGATCGCGGCCCGCTCGGCCGGGGCGGCCTTGCCCCACGCCGGTGCCGCCGCGTGGGCCGCGTCGAGCGCTTTATCAATATCGGCCGCCTCTGAACGCGCCACTTCGCAGAACGCCTGACCGGTGACCGGCGTGAGGTTTTCGAAGTATCGACCGCTGGACGGCGCCACCCATTCGCCGCCAATGAAGTTTCCGTACCGCGATTCGTACGACATCAGCGCCCCGGCGGAACCCGGGCGTGCGAAGACGGTCATTGTCGCCACTCCTCTTCATCGCTTGGCGGTGTTACACAGCTCACACTACCGTCGCGGTAACAATGGGTCGCATGCTCGAAGACCGCTATCTGTGGCTGGAAGACATCCTCGGCGAGGAGCCGCTCAACTGGGTGCGCACCCGCAACGACCCGACGGTGGCCCAATTCGCCGGCGAGGATTTCGACCGGATGCGCGCCCAGGCGCTCGAGGTGCTCGACACCGACGCCCGCATTCCCTACGTCCGCCGGCGCGGCGACTACCTGTACAACTTCTGGCGCGACGCGGACTACCCGCGCGGCCTGTGGCGACGGACCACGCTGGACAGCTACCGCAGCGACAACCCCGAATGGGACGTCCTCATCGACGTCGACGAGTTGGCCCGCGACGACGACGAGAACTGGGTGTGGGCCGGCGCCAACGTCATCTACCCCGAGCGCACCCGCGCGCTGGTGGGCCTGTCGCGTGGCGGCTCGGACGCGGCTGTGTTACGTGAATTCGACATGGCGACAAGAAAATTCGTTGCCGACGGGTTCGCCCTGCCGGAAGCCAAGTCCGGGTACACCTGGGCTGACCCGGACACCCTGCTGGTCGGGACCGACTTCGGCGAGGGTTCACTGACCGAGTCCGGCTACCCGCGGATCATCAAGCGCTGGCGCCGCGGCCAGCCGCTCGACGACGCCGAGACGCTGTTCGAAGGTGCGCCCGCCGACGTGGTCGTGTCCGCCGGCGTCGACCGCACGCCCGGCTTCGAGCGGACGTTGCTGCGCCGGGCTCTGGACTTCTTCAACGACCAGGTGTATGAGCTGCGCGGTGGCGAGCTGATCCGCATCGACGCTCCGACCGACGCGTCGCTGTCGGTGCACCGGCAGTGGCTTCTGATCGAGCTGCGCACCGACTGGGACACCGGCACCGCCAGCTACCCTGCCGGTTCGCTGCTTGCGGCCGACTACGACGAATTCCTCGCCGGCACAGCACAGTTGGCCGTGGTGTTCTCCCCCGACGAGCACACCAGCCTGAACCACTACGCCTGGACCCGGGACCGGCTCGTCATGGTCACGCTCGCCGATGTGGCCTCCCGCGTCGAGATCGTCACGCCGGGCAGCTGGCAACGTCGGACCGTGACCGACGTGCCGGCCAACACCAACACCGTGATCGCCGGCGCCGACGATGACGGCGACGAGATCTTCCTCGATTCCAGCGGGTTCGATTCCCCGTCTCGGCTGCTGCACGGGCCCGTCGACGGATCGTTGGAGCAGATCAAGTCCGCACCTGCCTTCTTCGATGCTGAAAACATCTCCGTGACACAGTATTTCGCGACATCAAAGGACGGCACCGCAGTTCCGTACTTCGTGGTGCGCCCAGGTAGCGCGACGGGTCCCGGCCCGACGCTGCTCGGCGGCTACGGCGGATTCGAGGTGTCGCGCACGCCAGGTTACGACGGCGTACTCGGCCGGCTGTGGCTGGCACGCGGCGGCACGTATGTTCTCGCCAACATTCGCGGTGGCGGCGAGTACGGCCCGAGCTGGCACACCCAGGCCATGCGGGCCGGGCGTCACCTCGTGTCCGAGGACTTCGCGGCGGTGGCAGCCGATCTGGTCGACCGCGGCATCACCACTGTGACCCAACTCGGGGCGCAGGGCGGAAGCAACGGTGGGCTGCTGATGGGCATCATGCTGACCAAGTACCCGGAACTGTTCGGCGCGTTGGTGTGTCAGGTGCCGCTGCTGGACATGCGCCGCTTCCATCTGTTGCTGGCCGGTGCGTCGTGGGTCGCCGAGTACGGCAACCCCGACGATCCCACCGACTGGGAATTCATCGCCGAATACTCCCCGTACCAGAATATTTCGGCTGCCGCCGTCTACCCGCCGGTGCTGATCACCACGTCGACCCGCGACGATCGGGTACATCCCGGACATGCTCGCAAGATGACGGCGGCGTTGGAGGCGGCGGGGCATCGCGTCTGGTACTACGAGAACATCGAGGGCGGGCACGCCGGCGCGGCCGACAACACCCAGACCGCGTTCAAGGTGGCGCTGAGCTTTTCGTTCCTGTGGCGGATGCTGGGTGCTTGACAGCCGAAGTGCCGAAGGTGTGGTGTGGTGCGATGCGGTTGCCGTACTTGCTGTGCGCGACGGTCACGGCGACGGCGTTGTTCGCGGCGCCGGGCTGCACGCGGGTGGTGACCGGTAGCGCGACGCTGAATGCGAGCACTCCGGCATCCAATAGCGCTGAGTGCAAAGCGGTTTCAGCGCCCATGACGTCCATCGAGTCACACGGGGAAAATGAGCCGCAGCTGAAGATTCCGCAGCCGTCCGGATGGCAACGGTCGTCGATGCTCGACTCGGAGATCATTCGTTTCGCGATGGGCAACAAAGCGCTGACGGCCCGGAACTTCATGCCCACCACCGTGGTCACTCTCGAATCGGTACCCGGCGGGCACTCCGACTACCAGACGATCTTCGACCAGGAGCGTGCGGCACTCGTCGAGCGCCTCGGCGCCACCGGTTTACGTATCTCCGAGACAACGCTGTGCGGCGACAAGGCCGAGCTGGTCGACTACGACGCGCCGCCGATGGGCCGGATTCCGCCGCGGAGGGTAAAGACGCTGCTGGTGACAGCGACGTTCAGCGGCAGCACCTACGTCGCGACCGTCACCGTGCAGTCGTCCGATCCCGCCAACCCGGGCTACACCCGCGACAGCGACACCATCCTGACCGGATTCCAGATGTTGCCGTCGAACGGCGGCTAAGCCGAAGCATATTTTTCGCAACGATTCGGACGAAACACGGCAATTATGCTTCCATGTAGTTTGTCTGAGGCGTACCTTAAATTTCACTGAGAAGCACGCTGGAACGCCCGGAGGGGGTCGTGATGAACCCGGTGTTGGTGGGCACCTTGTCGCTAGCCAGCCCGCTGTTCGCAGTGGGCATCTACAAGCTGCAGGCACACCTCGAGCAGTGGGATGCCCGACGGCACGCTGACGACTGATTACGGCGAAGCTCGCCACCCCGGTTGAGCCGAGCTGTCAGCATTCTCCGCATGCCAACCGATCACTTCGAGACTCTGCTGTACGCGACGGCCGGGCCCGTCGCCACCATCACGTTGAACCGCCCCGAGCACCTCAACACCATCGTTCCGCCGATGCCCGACGAAATCGAGTCTGCCATCGGCTTGGCCGAACGGGACTCGGCCGTCAAAGTCATCGTGCTGCGCGGCGCCGGGCGCGCGTTCTCCGGCGGCTACGACTTCGGCGACGGCTTCCAACAGTGGGGCGAGGCGATGAACACCGAGGGACGCTGGGATCCGGGCAAGGACTTCGCGATGATCACCGCGCGCGAGACCGGACCGCATCAGAAGTTCATGGCGATCTGGCGGGCCTCCAAACCGGTGATCGCGCAAGTGCACGGCTGGTGCGTGGGCGCAGGCAGCGATTACGCCTTGTGCGCCGACATCGTGATCGCCAGCGAGGACGCTGTGATCGGTACGCCGTACAGCCGGATGTGGGGCGCCTACCTTACCGGCATGTGGCTGTACCGGCTCAGCCTGGCCAAGGTGAAGTGGCACTCGTTGACCGGCAGGCCGCTGAGCGGTGTGCAAGCCGCCGAGGTCGAGTTGATCAACGAGGCGGTCCCGTTCCAGCGACTGGAAGCCCGGGTCGCCGAGATTGCCGCGGAGCTATCACGAATTCCGTTGTCGCAGTTGCAAGCTCAAAAATTGATCGTCAACCAGGCCTACGAGAACATGGGGCTGGCGTCCACCCAGGTGCTGGGCGGCATTCTCGACGGTCTGATGCGCAACACCCCCGACGCGCTGAACTTCATCCAGACCGCCGCGACCGAGGGGGTCCGGGCCGCCGTCGAGCGCCGCGACGGGCCGTTCGGCGATTACAGCCAGGCACCGCCGGAGTTACGGCCGGACCCCTCGCACGTCATCACGCCCTGACGCGGTCACAGCGGCACGCCGCGGGTGCGTAATGGCAGCAGCGGCAACGCCACAAGTGGGAAGGCCGCGCACACGACAAAAGCCAGCGGGTATCCGGACGCCACGATCACCACAGCGAACAGCGGCGGCGCTGCCGCCACCACGAGCCGCTCGAAAGTGTTCTGGGTGGCCAACGCCCACCCGCTCCAGAACGGGCCGGCGAGCTCAGGAATCGTGGTGAACGGCAATCCGTTGTCGCCGGCGATCGCCGATGCGACGACCATCATCAGCACTGCGACGAATCCCCAGCCCACGTGATCGGTGAACGCAAGCACCATCATGACGGCTGCGGTCGCGACGCAGATCTTGCGCAGCGGCCGCATCCGCGAGCCGATGCGGTCGGACCACCGCCCGGCCGCAATGCGACCCAGCGCGCCGAGAATTTGCGAAATACCCACCAGCACACCAGCCCACGCCATCGACATGCCGTGCCGGCCGACGAACCAGACCAGCATGAACGTCAGTACCACCGGTTGGGGAACCATCAACAGCGCCGACGCCGCGTGGATCCGCCACAACACCCGCCCGCGGTACAGGTCTGCGAGTTCACCGAAGTCGACTTTCGTCTGTTCAGGCCGTGGTGGGTCCTGGACGCCCAGCGCACACGCCACCGCGGCCACCGCACACAGCACCGCCGGAAACAGCAACGCCAGCGCCAGGTTTCGTTTGGCAAGCTCGGGGATCACCAAAGCGGCCATCGCGATGCCCAGCGGCTGCGCGGTCTGCCGGATGCCCATCACCTGAGCCCGCTGATGCTCCGCGAACCAGCCGGTCACCAGACGGCCGCTGGCGGCCAGGGTGCTGGCCGCCGCCATTCCGCCGAGGACGAGAAATAATCCGACCGCCATCATCGAGTGCACGCACGCCGCGGCGAAGCCTGCCGCCGCAGTCAGCGCCAGGCCCAGGGTCAGCACGATGCGCTCCCCGACCCGGTCCAGCAGATGGCCCCAGGGGATCAAGGTCAACATCATGCCGACGTTGGGCATCGACGCCAGCAGGGCCGCTTCGACCAGGCTGGCGTGATGCTTTCCGACAAGCGCGGGAATCAGAAAAGCCGCGCCGTTGATGAAGACGTTGGCACACAGCGTCGATCCCTGAGAAACGCCTAGCATCGACCAGCGCCGTGCGGTGCTGGTCGATGCTATGGCCGTTGTTACGTCGTGTTCCGTAGTCAGTTCGTCGACCTTTCGAGGTCAGCGGAAATCCTCACCAGGCCAACGTCTTTCAGGCGCTGCTAGCCAAGCTCACCGGCCGGGGGGCATCAGCACCGTGTCGATCATGTACACCTGCGCGTTGGTGGTAGGCACTCCGCCACAGACCAAGCCGGCGTTGTTGACCTTGAGGCCGTTGCCTGACCCGGTCACGTTCACCGGTGCACCCTCGACGGAGTTATGTGATCCGTCAACCTGATTGGGGCTCAGCTGACCGGGAACGACGTGATAGGTCAGGATGCTTTTCAGCATGTCCGGGTTGGTCTTGAGCTGGTTGATCGTGTCGGCCGGCAGCTTGTTGAAGGCGGCGTCGGTCGGCGCGAAGACGGTGAACTGGCCGCTGTTGAGGGTGTCGACGAGGTTCACCTGCGGGTTGAGTTGGCCCGACAACGCGGCGGTCAACGTGGTGAGCTCGGGGTTGTTCGAGGCGGCCACCGCGACGGGGACCGTCGACATTCCGGCTACCGACGCTGGACCGTCGGCGTGCATTGCCGCGTAGTCGGCGCAGCCCTGGCCGACCAGGTTCGGTGCGGCGCCTGCGGGTGCGGAGTTGGCGAGGACGAGACCGACGGCGGTGGCCGCCAGACCAGTCGCTGGGATCAATTTGCTGTACATGTTCATGTGCGTCATTCGGAGCCGAGTGGCCGGTGGACTGGTCATCAGCCGTAGGTGAAGGAGAACACCTGCAGCCCTTGGTCGAGACGGACCTGAAGTGATCCGCGGGTCACCGCGTCGCCGACGGCGATCTCACGGGCCTGCGGCGGCCCGTCGATCGCGAGCGTTGTCGTCTTTCCGTCGCGCGTCACGGTCAGATTGCCGGTGCCGCCCACGACGACGTAGACGTTCTTGGCGTGGTAGTTCAACTCGATGCTCGATGCGCCGCTGTCTGCGGTTGCGCCTTGATAACTCAGCGTCCACGGCCCCTGTAAGGCGAACGAATCATCCGGTAACGCCGCCGGAATCACGAAGTCTGCGCGGCCCTCGTCGTAGGTCCCGCCGCCGGCGAAGTTGACTACCTTGCCGACCCCGAAGTAGGTCTCGGGGGTCAACCCGTTCTGCGGAGTGGTGTCGGGTGCGTCCACCGGCGGTGGCAGCGCGACTCCCTGGTGCGCGTCGGTGATCAACTCGCGGATCAGTTTCTCGGTGCCGTTGTAGTCGCCTTCGCCGAACTTGATATGCCGCACGGTGCCGTTGGCGTCGATGAGATATTCGGCGGGCCAGAACTCGTTGCGATAGTTGGTCCACGTCGAGTAGTTGTTGTCCTGGGCTATCGGGTACGTGATGCCCAAGTCGGCAGCCCCCTTTCGCACATTGTTGGTGACTTTTTCGAACGCGTATTCCGGCGTGTGGACGCCGATGACTTCGAAACCGCTGTCCTGGTATGCCTTATACCAACCTGCGACATGCGGGATGGCGCGCTGACAATTGATGCAGGAGTAGGCCCAGAAGTCGACCAGTACCACCTTGCCCCGCAATGAATGCAGGTCGATCGGCTTGTCGCCCGGGGTGTTCAGCCATGCCACGATGCCCTTGAGGTCTGGTGCTGGGCCGCAGTTCTCCAGCTGCTCCGATGAATTGGCGCAGTTCGACAATTCTTTGTTCTGGTCGTTGACGATACCGCCGAGCTGCCGTTGCACCTGCTGATTGCTGCCCAACTTGTCCTGCAGCGAATGCGTGTAATCCGGTATGGCGCGTTGCAGCGCCGCGGGCAGATTGAAGACCAACGCGATCGCCAGCAGGATCGTCACGATCCCGGCCGTGACGCGGATCCCGCGCTGACGACGTCGAAATGCACTGACCCGCTCGGCAATCCGTTGACCCGCGAGAGCGAAGAACAACAGCGGCACGGCCGTGCCGACGGCGAATCCCACCGTGAGCATGACGATCGGCAGGCCGATTTTCGCAGTGGCGCCGGCCACCACAATCGCGGCCAGAACCGGCCCCGCGCACGGGACATAGAGCACGCCCAGTGTCAGCCCAAGACCGAAACCGTTGGCGCGGCTGGCAATCTGCTTCTGCGGTATGCGGGCGAACGGCCGCTCGAGAAGTTGCTCGAATCGAGGGAAGATCAGGCCGAGACCGATCGCCACCAGCGCGACCAACGCCAACCAGCGGATCGCGTCTTGGGGCAGGTGCAGCAGCGACAACAGCGCCGATCCGACGAGGGTGACCAGGCTGAAGCTCAACACCAGGCCACCGATCACCCGATATGGTCGCAAGGCTTCACGTTTCGACTTCACCGCGACCGCTACCCCGCCGCCGTCCGGAGCCGCGTCGGCCTCAGCCTCGGCGCCCTGCGCCCCGGAGAAAAAGATCACCGGTAGCACCGGAAGGATGCACGGCGAGATACCGGTGATGAGACCCCCGACCAGACCGATCAATGCGATAGACACCATGCCCATTATTCGCGGCCACAACGATCTTGGATTGGTCACCTCAACAGCGATAGGGCAGCCCGGCGAACCGGACTGCCCTATCTCGCGACGGTTGACGTCTACTGGCTGGGGGGCACCAGCACAGTGTCGATCATGTACACCGTCGCGTTGGCGGTGTGCACCCCTCCGCACACCAGCCCCGCATCATTGACTTTGAGGCCGTTGCCCTGGCCGGTCACGTTCACCTCGGCGCCCTGCAACGTCTTGTGCATGCCGTCGACCTTGTTCGGGCTCTCCTGTCCCTGCACCACGTGGAAGGTCAGGATGCTCTTCAGCATGTCGGCGTTCGTCTTGAGTTCGTCGATCGTGCTCGCGGGAAGTTTGTCGAACGCGGCGTTGGTCGGTGCGAACACCGTGAACTGGCCGCTGTTGAGGGTGTCGACCAGGTTGACGTTGGGATTCAGCTTGCCGGACAGCGCCTCGGTCAACGTCGACAGCAGCGGGTTGTGGGACGCGGCCGTGGCGACTGGGTCTTGTGACATCCCGGTCACCGACGCGGGGCCGGTCGGATGCATGGCCGCGTAATCCGCACAGCCGGAACCGATCAGGTCGGACGCCGGGCCCGCCATTGCGCTGGTCGTGACAGGGGCCATCGTGCTGGTCGCCGGACTCGCGCTGGTCTGCTGGGAGTTCGATTTGCTGCCCGAACACGCCGAGAACCCGACTACCGCAAGGGCAGCCATGCTCACCGCGAGGGTCTTGCTGCGTACGTCCTTCATTCCGCTAACTCCTTTGTCAGGCAATCGACCGATCCATGTAGCGGTCATTCGGAGCGGCGGGCCCAGCGGTTGGGTTTGGCGTTCGCGTCATCCAACAGGCCGCCCGCTCCGAATACCGTGGTGTGCCAGAGCTAAATCAACTGTCGGTGGTAAACCGTGCGGCGGCGATCCGTTTCGACCGCCCCGCGGTGACCGGGAACAGCAAAAACCATGTCACGAACTCAGATTCGGCGCGCCGCCCAACGGTTGAACCGGCGCCGTCCGGGCCCGCCGCCGCCGCGTCGGCCGTCGTCGCGGACCGACTGTTGCGCCGCACGGTCTCCCGCTTGCCGCTGCGAGTGGTCTACCCCGACGGCACTCAGCGAGGCGGTGGTGACGCCGAGTCCCCCGTCCTGGTGGTGAACCACCCGGACCGATTGAACCGCCGGCTGGGACGGCACGGGCTGGTCGGTTTCGGTGAGTCCTTCATGGCAGCCGAGTGGGAATCGGAGGACCTCGTCGGGGTGCTGACCGCGTTGGCCCCGACGCTGAGCCTGGCGGCGTTGCGGGGGCCGCGCCGGCCCCGACCGGGTTCGTCGCACCCCAGCCGCGCCGAGGCGATGCGCAAGGTCGCCGCGCACTACGACGACCTGTCCAGCGATTTGTTCATCGAGTTCCTCGACGAAACCATGACGTATTCCAGCGCGTGGTTCGATCGCCTGCCTGCGACGTGGTCCGAACTGGCCGACGCGCAGCGCTACAAGATCGACCGACTGCTGGATGCGGCCCGCGTCGGCCCCGGTACCCGGCTGCTGGAAATCGGCTCCGGGTGGGGCGAGTTGTCGATCCGCGCGGCCGCCCGCGGGGCCCAGGTCCGCTCGGTCACGCCCTCCGAACAGCAGCGGTGGCTGGCCCGGCAGCGGGTCGCTGCGGCCGCCAAGTCGGACCGGGTGCGAATCGAGGTGTGCGATTATCACGACATCGCCGGATGCTATGACGCCGTGATTTCGGTGGAGATGGTCGAGGCCGTGGGCCACCGCTCGTGGCCCGACTTTCTGTGTGCCCTCGAGCGGACGGTCAAACCCGGTGGCCGGGTGGTGCTGCAGTCAGTGGCGATGCCGCATGCTCAGATGCTGGCCAGCCGGAATCGCGAGACCTGGACGCAGAAGTACATCTTTCCCGGTGGCCAGATTCCGTCGGCCAAAGCTCTGCTGGAGACCGCTGAGCGCCGGACCACGCTGCGCCCGACGGACACGGTTTCGCTGGGCGAGCACTACGCCGAGACGTTACGGATGTGGCGCGAGAGATTCATGCAACGTAGAAAGACGTTGGGCCACATCGGTTTCGACGACGTATTCGCGCGGATGTGGGAGCTGTACCTGGCGTCTCGGGAGGCCGGATTCCGGTCGGGCAACCTGAACGTCTACCAGTGGACGTTCGTCAACAGGGCCGGTCCGTGATCGTCGGCTTCGCGGTCGTGTCGGGTGCGTCGGCCGTCGCGCTGTTGGTGCTACACGCAATCACCTTCGGCATCGCGCGGCGCATCGGCCGCTACAACGTCGTCGATGTGGCGTGGGGACTGGGCTTCATCGCCGTGGCGGCGGTCGCCGCGGTCTTCGGCAACGGGGACGCGTCCCGCCGGTGGCTGCTGCTGACCCTGGTCGCGATCTGGGCTTTGCGGCTCAGCGGATACATCCAGCGACGGTCGGCAGGCCAGGGCGAGGATCCGCGTTACGCCGATCTGCTGCGGGGCGCCTCTGTCGGCCAGATCATTCGCAAAGTCTTCCTGATGCAGGGCTTCGCGACCTGGTTCATCTCGCTGCCGTTGCAACTTTCGGCGGTCAGCGGTCCGACACCTCGACCGTTGTTGGCGATCACCGCGACCGGCGGTGCGGTATGGCTGACCGGTGTCGTCTTCGAAGCCGTCGGTGACCGTGAACTGCGGGTGTTCAAATCCGATCCGGCACACCGCGGCGTGGTGATGACCAGCGGCCTGTGGGCGTGGACGCGCCACCCCAACTACTTCGGCGACGCCTGCGTGTGGTGGGGATTGTGGTTGATCTCGATCGCCGGGTGGTGGTCGCTGACCACGGTGCTCTCCCCGGCGTTGATGACCTACTTCCTGGTCGCCGTCACGGGCGCCCGGCTCACCGAGAAGTACATGAGAGGCCGGCACGGGTTCGCCGAATACCAGCAACGGACTTCGTTTTTCATTCCGCGTCCGCCCCGATCGGTGCGAAAATGACGACTCTTGTCGCGGAATCGATAGGCTACCGATCAATGACCACCGCACCAAGGCACGATCTGGACTCGTTGCTGCACCGGGTGGCGCGCCGTGATGCCGACGCGTTCGCCACTCTCTACGACCACACCAGGTCGCGGGTCTACGGACTGGTCGCTCGTGTGCTGCGGGATGCCGGTTACAGCGAGGAGACCACCCAGGAGATCTACCTGGAGGTCTGGCGGTCCGCCGCGGCCTTCGACTCCAGCAAGGGTTCGGCGCTGTCCTGGCTGATGACCATGGCGCATCGCCGAGCAGTCGACCGGGTCCGCGCCGAGCAGTCGGCCGGTCAGCGGGAGTCGCGGTACGGCGCGGCCACCGTCGAGCGATCCGGCGACCTGGTCGCCGATTCGGCGATCGCCGCTGACGAGCGGCGCCGGGTGGCCGAGTGCCTGGACTCGTTGACCGATGTGCAACGGCAGTGCATCGACCTTGCTTACTACAGCGGGTTGACGTACGCCGAAGTGTCACAACGGTTGTCAGCCAACCTTTCGACGATCAAATCGCGGATGCGTGACGCGTTGCGCGGTCTGCGCGGCTGCCTGGGCGTGTCATGACCGAGCCGACCGGATTCGACCTCCTCGAGCTGGCGACGCCCTATGCGCTGAACGCCATCTCCGACACCGAGCGCGTGGCCGTCGACCGGCAAGTCGCCGCGGCACCGGCGGCAATCGCTGAGTCGTTCGAGCGCGAAGTGCGCGCCGTTCGCGAGGCGATGGCCATCCTGTCCGCTGCGACCGCGGCCGATCCACCGGCCCGACTACGGACCGCGGTGCTGGCCGCTGCGCGGGCCCAGAAGACAACTCAATCGCGTTGGCGTACAGCTTTGTTAGCTGCGGCCGCCGCAATCATCGTGGGACTGGCGGCGTTCGGCGCGGGCATCGCGCTGCGACCGTCTCCCACACCGACCATGGCCGAGCAGATCATGTCGGCACCCGATGTGCGCACCACTTCCGGCCAACTCGCCGGCGGGACCGCGACGGTGGTCTTCTCTCGGCACATGAATGCCGGTGTGCTGGTGATGAACAACGTGCCGCCGCCGTCGCAGGGCACCGTGTATCAAATGTGGCTGATCGGCGACAAGGGCCCGCTGTCCGCCGGCACGATGGATACCGCGGCCGTCACGCCGTCGACAACTCATCTGCTGCACGATCTCGGGACGGCCGGCACGCTGGCGTTCACCGTCGAACCGGGCGGCGGGTCTGTCCAGCCGACCGGGACGATCATCACCAAACTGCCGTTGAGCTAATGGGATCCGAACAGCGAGCCTTCGCTCGATAGGTTCTTGTTCGGGGGACGCTGTTCACCGAGCCGCCGGTTGGTGAGCGTCGTTATGAGCTGAAGCGTTGGTCGACTTCTAAGGCTAGAT
>JBAWAV010000233.1:0-7706 GCA_049589475.1 Mycobacterium sp. | reverse complement strand
GTGCGCCTTGCCATGCCGTGGCCAGTCGCTGAGTGGCGGCATAGGGGCTATCCGGGTCGTCGGGATCGTGGATGAGAAGCAACGGCGGGTAGTTGGCTCGTCGACCGACCCGCGTCATGTTCGTCTCCTGCAGTGGCATGGCGATTCGTTTTTCCAGACGCCGGTGCAGGCCCGCGCGGATCCGGCGACCGAAGCCATGCCGTGCGGCGAATAGGTCGAGATAGAGGGGAAAATCGCCCATGGGCGCCAAGAAGACCAAGCGCCCTACGTGTGCGCCCTGCGCCGCCGCCAAGGCAGTCGCGTTAGCTCCGAGTGAGTGAGCTACCACCGCGTGGGCGGGCCCGTGGGTCTCGATCATGGCCGCAATCGCGTTGGCGCACTCGATTGCGGTGGTACGCCCGGGCGCGAGCGCACCCGGATCAGATTCGTTGTGGCTAGGCAAGTCGAACGCAACAACCCGATACCCTGCCTCCACCAGCGGTTTGACGAACACTGCCAAATGCGCTCGCTGGCCGCCCCAACCATGTACCAGATATATCGGCGGCCCCTCGCCCCATTCCTCTCCAGCGACCCGATGCCCATCCCAATACGCTTCTATCGGCCTGCCCTGTGGCACACCCGGCGGCATGCGCAGGCTCGACTCGAGAACCGGTGGGGTGCACCACAACTCGACCGCCCACCGCGATCCTAAAGAGGGCGCCAGCCGCTCGAGCAGCCAGAAAAATCGGCGCACTCGGACGGCGACCGGCGGAAGGACTCCTGAGCCGGCGACATCGAGCTGGCCGACCTCGCCAGCCTGAGCTTGCGCCGACGCCGGTCCTTCCGTCATGAACCGCGATCGTAGTATGGGCCGGCCCGTATCGGCTCTGTGGGACAGTCGTGCGCTCGGTGCTGGGCATCTTGCAGGGCTCGACGGAAATACTGTCAAGACATGTGGATGAGCGAGTTGCAGGCGGCCTTGTCGGTTCCGCTCGAGTCGTGTAGCTCGTAGTGCGCCCGCAGATCGTCTGGCTGTGCATGTCCCATCAGTCGTGTTTGGCTTCGTAGCGCAGCAGGACCGTGCCGCCCGGGAAGGTGCGGTTCTCCAACAGTCGCAGCGAGATCCATGACGGCAGTATCGGGAAGAACGGTGTGCCGCCGCCTGTGCGGCGGTCGCCCAAGTACTACGACATCGTCGCCGCGGCGCAAGTACTGATCGGCGAGGTCGGCTACGACAAGACCGGCGTACGTGAGATCGCCGAGCGCGCCCACATTGCGCTAGGAACGCTCTACAGTCAATTCCCCGACGGCAAGATCGGGGTGCTCAGCGCCGCGATGACCGAACGAGTCGAACGACTCGTCGACCACATTTCACGAACTGAGCACAGCGAACCGGTGGAGGCGTTCCTAGACAGGGTTCGTCGGCTTAACAGCGAGATTGTGCGAGATCCGTTCCTGCGCAGGCTATTCCTCGAACAAGGCCAGGACTACGAGCCGAGGCTACGCGAGCACGGCCGCGAACTCATCGACTCCTTCACCTCACTGGCTGTCGCTGAACTAAGCCGGCTCACCGAATCCGGAGAAGCCGCATGCACCGATCCCGAAGCCGTCGCGGTACTGATGCGCACCGCCACGATTGGCTGGATCGCCGCGCACGCCTCGGGTACCGCCAACGTCGACCACGAACGTCTCCTCAACGTGCTCATCGCTGCTGTGCGGGCACTGCTTCGACCGATCAACACCCATCCTGCGCACCCCGAACGGACGCCGTCGCGCACCAATTAGATGTCGACAGCCTTTACTGCGGTCAGGCGGGTGCTACCCAAGTGCCGCTCGGACGCGCCACAGCTACGGCCGGCAAGTGCGCGAGATCGACGCATTTCCCGAATGCTTGTTTCGCCGAAATCTAGGGGTGGGATACCAACTGGCTTCTGCTGCGCACTACCGCGCGACGGAACTGAAACCGTGCAGTAACTAGGTCCTCGCGGAGCTGCAGCCGCGCTTCGATGACGGCTTTGACCCGGGGGCGTCGGCTGATCATCGGATGGAGATCAACGAATCGCCGGACCCCGTCGATCACCGCCTTACGACGGACTTCGCGCGACGTCAACATGTCCTCGCGGAACTGCGCCCACCGGAGAGGGCTGCGCTGTTGCTCAGCAGGGACAGCGCTGGGCTGCTGCTCACCTTCGGTCATCTTGCAACTCCTTTGTGGATGATCGTGCCGTCGCGTTACAGGTTCGCACTAAATCAGCCGCGCTGCTAGGTGCACTGACCACGGACGTTGGTAAGGGCGTGGCGTGGTCGCAAGCCGAAACCTCCGAGTGAAGTGCGAGCTGTCAAGGAACGCACCTCTCACTCCGGAGGTTTCGTTGACCTCAAGATGTTGATCGCTGACACACCTTCCCTAAGCGGCATGCAGTGGCGATGCAGCTTGGCCTGATGTGATGTCGACACCGGTTTGTCTCACGTACGTTTGTCACTGTGACGCCCGGTCTCGGGGCGCCATACTCGAGCGTCGTAACGGTGACGCTTTCTAGGCGCTGATGTCAGGGCTTATGCGGCACGGAGTACTCGATATTGCCAACTATATTGCAGCACAATATCGTTCAAAGACTTGCCAACGCTAAGCGATGGATCAGCACGAAATTGCGTGTTTAACAGAGCATTCCAAGCGGCTCCGCTCATGACTCAATGGGTGTCGATAGGCGGATGATTGAAACGCGTACGGATCCGCGCGGTCGCCGACGAATACGACGCTAGCGCTTGCCGATTGGCGTCTGCCCAGGTTGCATCCCGGAAGGAGAGATGGGCCTCGCCGGGCCGCCGGCCGGCTTCATCGGCGATAGTCGGGATCTGCATTCCGGCGCCCTGCGGGCGTAGCGTACGTGCGTCGTGTCAATCCCCATTTGTGCGCAGCTCCCACAGCTGCATGCCGAGTGCACCCGCAAGGTTCCGCTGCAGCGCGACGCTAGACGGCAGCGGGCGCCAAAATATGGTCACCTCGCCGATCTTGCCGTCCGCGTCGAGCAGGATGTAGTCCATCCCGTCGACCGCGGTGTCGTCGATGTGCAGCCGGAAGTACGCGGCGTGGTGCGTCTCTCCGCTGAGGACTTCCTTGTAGGTGAGGTCGGCCGCCACCGCGCCGACGGTCCGGATGGCGTCCAGGACTGCCTCGCGGCCGGTGAGTGGCTCATCGCCGAGCGGGCTGTACATCACCACGTCCTCGGCGAGGATGCCGGAAAGAGCGTCTTTGTCTGCGCCGCCGTGCATGCAGTCGACGAAGAATTCCACGGTGTCGCGGTGTGGGGCGAAGGTGGTCATGGCTACTCCTTGTGTGCTTCTTGCTTGCTGTGTGTGCGCCCATCCGTAGGCCCGGGGTGGTTGCCCCAGTCGCGGCTGTGCGATGACCCGAATAAACCGACGACCACAACGGATTTCCGGCATCGGAAGGCCGGTACTCTTCTGCGCTGGAGGCCGCAGTCCGGTGCGACGACGTCTTTGTCGGCGTACATCCCGGTGTCGCTCACTCAGATCACTGTGGTGCCGCCGTCGACAACCAGCTCCATGCCATTGACATAGCTCGAGTCGTCCGAGGCGAGGAACAACGCGGCCGACGCGATCTCCTCAGGGCGGCCCATCTCTCGCCGCGGGATCACGGACTCGAACTGCGCCTTCGCCGCGTCGTCCATCACCTCCGCCAACATCGGCGAGGCGACCTGGCCGGGGGTCAGCACGTTCACCCGGATCTTCCTGTCCCTCAACTCCGACACCCACACCCGTGCGTAGGCGGGCAGCACGGCCTTGCTTCCCGCGTACACACTCCAATTGGGGTAGCCCCTGAGCGAGGCGTTTGACCCGGTCATGAAGATCGAGCCTCCATCGTTGAACAGCGGTAGCGCCTTCTGGACCGCAAACAGCGTGCCGCGTGCGTTCAGCCAGAAGGCGTCATGGAAGTCCTCCTCGGTGATCTCGCCGAGCCTGCTCTGCTTGCCCACCCCGGCGCTTGCCCACAACACGTCGATCGCGCCCTTTTCCTGTTTGACCGTGTCGAACAAACGGTCCAGATCGTCGAGGTCGGCCGAATCGCCTTGCACGCCAGTCACGTTCCGGCCGATCAGTTCGACGGCTTTTTCCAGCGCGTCCTTCCGTCGGCCCGAGATGAAGACGTGAGCTCCTTCGTCAACGAACAACTTGGCGCCGGCCAGCGCCATACCGCTTGTCGCGCCAGTGATCACCGCGACCTTGCCATCGAGCTTTCCCACGATCACTCCAATCATTGAATAGTGCCGATGTCATGTACACCGCTCTGTGTGCTTATCGCCCGACGCAGGCGGGGGCCTGCCAGCCGGTGCGGGGCCGCGCCGGATGGATGCGGCGGCGATCTGCATCCTGGAGCCCTGCGGACGTCGCGTACGCCCGTCGTGTCAGTCCCCGTTTGTGTGTAGTTCCCAGGGCTGCCAGCCGAGTTCATCGGCGAGGTTGCGCTGTAGCGCGACGCCGTCCGGCAGCGTGCGGTAGAAGATGCTCACCTCGGCGATCTTGCCGTCCGCGTCGAGCACGACGAATATTCCGTTGACCGCGGCGTCTCCGACTTGCAGCCGGAAGTGTGCGGCGTGGTGGGTCTCGCCGCTGAGGACCTCCATATAGGTGTCGTCGGACGACAGCCCGTTGACGGTCTTTATGGTTTCCACCGCGGCCTCGCGGCCGGTGACTGGGTCATCGCCGAACGGGCCGTACAGCTTTACGTCCTTGGCGAGCAAACGGGTGAGGACGTCTTTGTCGACGCCGCCGTGGATGCAGTCGATGAAGGACTCCAAGGTGTCGCGATGCGGGGCGAACGTGGTCATGGCTACTCCTCGTAGTGTGTGAGATTTGGTCGGTGCGCCTAGGCCGTCAGCCGGCCGGGAAGTAATGGCCGCTGTCCAGATCGGCGAGCAGGCTGGGTTGAGCGGGTTCCCAGCCCAGGGTCCGGCGCGTGATGAGGTTAGACGCCGGGAGGTCCATCGTGACCGGATACGTCAGGGACCCAAAGTATCCCGGCAGCATCAGGACGTCCGCGGGGACGCTCACGACGGGCAGGCCCAGACGGCTGCCGATGGCCTCGGCAATCTCACGGAACGGGATGCCCTCGTCCTGGACCGCGTGCCACGCTTTGCCAGCCGGGCTCTTTTCCAGCGCCAATCGGAATAAGGAGGCGGCATCGCGGATGTGCACGGCGACCCAGAGGTTCGCGCCGTCTCCGGGGTAGCCGACGACGCCCTTTTCCTTCGCGACTGCGATCAGCCCCGGCAGGAAGCCGGCAGTATCGGTCGTGCTGTGCGCAATGAGCGGAAGCCGCACGACCGAAGACCGCACTCCCTGCTCAGCGAGGCCGATTACGGCTCCCTCCACGGCGTTACGAAACCGCAGGGTGCCCTTGTACTCCTCGCCGCCGGGAAGGACCGGGTCGTCCTCGGTGGCCGGCCGGCCCAGGCCCACCCCGGGGCTGCCTATGCTGCCTGCGGAGACCAGCGGCTTTCCGGTTCCCGCCAGTGCCTCGCCGAAGGCGGCTACTTGCTCGAACTCCACGGCGGTCACGGCGTCAATCCCACCGGACGGGAGCAGGTCACGTCGGAAAGCGACGTGGATGACGCCGTCGGAGTCCGCGGCCGCCTCCTTGAGCCCGTCGAGATCCTCGAGGCTGCCGCGACGCACCTTCGCGCCTTGCGCGGACAGGGCAGCCGCGGCGGTGTCCGATCGGGCCAGGCCGGTGACCTCGTGCCCGGCGGCGATGAGCTCGGGGATGATGTACGAACCGGCATGGCCGGTCCCGCCGGTGACGAAAACGTGCATGCTGCTGTCCTTCCGAGGGTTAGTTGTAAGAGCTCAGCCGAAGTTGACGCCAAGGGAGAAGTTGAAGTCCCCCACGCCATGTCGGCCCAGGGCTACCGACAGCAGGCCCGCGCCCTCCAGCCAGTGCGCCATGCTCAGGTCGCCGGTGTCCTGCGGGCGCAGTCCGAGGCTCTTGATGAACGCTGACACGCTCGCCTTGGCCTGCGCGTCATCGCCGGCCGTGAACACATCCAGCGGACCGCCCGCGGCCAGGACATCGCGGAAAAGGGTGTTGAACGCCTTGACGACATGGGCGCTTGCGGGGGCGGCCTCGGCGACCATCTGCGCGACGGAGGTGTCGTCTGGGACGGCCAGCCCGGTGGCGCTGGCGTCGAAGGGGTTGGTGATGTCGACGATGATCTTGCCGGCCAGCGCGTCCCCGTACTGGCTCACGACCGGTACGGCGCTGGCGAAGGGCACGGCGAGGATGACGATGTCGCCGGCTGGGGCGTCACCCCATGTTCCGGCCGTGGCGCCGTTGCCGAGCTCGCTGGCCAGGGCCGCGGCCTTGGCCGCATCGCGACCCGTGACCTCGACAGCGTTGCCGCCCTTGACGGCCAGGGCGCCGATGGCGCTGGCCATGTTCCCCGAGCCGATGATGCTGATGCTGCTGCTCATGACGCGTCCCGTCTTGGTTGGTATCGAAAAGGTTGACTACTCAACCATATGTAATAATGGGTGATGCGTCAACCAATAGGGGTATCGTCGAGTCCGATGGAACCCAACTGGCTAAGCCCGCGTGAAGACCGCGCCTGGCGGGCCTTCATGCATGCGCATCATCAGCTCGTCGCGCACCTGAACCGGGGCCTGCAGGAATCGGGGCTGTCCGGGGCCGACTACGAGGTCCTGGCGGTGCTCTCGGGTCACGACGGGGACGGCATGCCCGCCCGCGACCTGTGCAACGCACTGGGCTGGGAGAAGAGCCGTCTCTCCCACCAGCTGCGGCGCATGCAGACCGACGGGCTGATCAGCCGCGAGCCCAACCCCGACGACGCCCGCAGCACCCTGGTCCGCCTGCTGCACACCGGCCGCGCCGCCGTCGAGAAGGCGGCACCCAGGCACGTGGAGGACGTCCGTCGGAACTTCATCGATCTGCTTACCCCGGCTGAGGTCGACATGCTCGCCAACCTCAACGAACGAGTCCTGCACCACCTGGCCACAAACTACGACTCCCCCGCCGTAGACGAGCCCTCATAGCCTTCATCAGCCGTGAGCATTTCGCCCTAAAGTTCTTGAGAATTCCTAACACGTTGTCTAGCCACAGCTTTCGCTGTCGATCAGGCCGCCGACCTCGACGCACCGGTCGGATTCCGCATCGCCCTCGACAACCACGAGCGGGTCCGCGCCGTCATCACCCAAAACGGCAACGCCTACACCGACGGTTTCGGACCAGGCGTCGCCGCGTTAGCAGAGTGGTGGACCGACGAGGACGCCGGCGAGGCCACAACGTCATCGCAGCACCGCTACCACTCACATCGTTCGACGACGACACCGCAGCGCTCAACCGAGTTCTCGAGCGCATCCCGGGACGAACCGTTCTCGGCGGTCACGCTTACGCCAGCGCGATCATCGGAGCGGCAAATACCGATTCGGTGACAGCGTTAGTCTACGTCGCCGCGATCGCACCCGACGAAGGTGAAACAGTCGCCAGCCTGTTTCACCGCGCCCCTGCCCATCGTCTCACCCCTGCCGTAGAGCCGGATGGCCACGGCTTGATTTCGCTGCCGCACAGCGCTTTCGCAGCAGCATTCGCACAAAACGCCACCCCCGAACAACACGCCATGCTCGCCGCAGTCCAGCGCCCCTCTCGCCATCATGCATCACCGCACCCGCTCCACGGCCCGCCTGGAAGG
>JBAWAV010000232.1:0-17201 GCA_049589475.1 Mycobacterium sp. | reverse complement strand
CGGTGTTCACGGCCTGTTCAGCTACTCGTCGGTGTCAGATCGTTGACCGCACACGAGCACCGGTTCTGCTAACTAGATGCGTGTCGTTCAGGTCGCCAACTTTTATGGACCTCGTTCCGGCGGCCTTCGCACCGCCGTCGACCGTCTGGGTGCGGAATACTGCGCTTTGGGCCACGAGGTGTTCCTCATCGTCCCCGGCCGACACCCGGAACGCGCGCGGCTGTCCACAGGAGTTGTGCGAATCACCGTGCCCGCCAGGCTGATTCCGTTCACCGGCGGATACCGCGCCGTGCTGCCGGGGCCGGTGCGCGAATTTCTGAAAGTGCTTCGACCAGACACCTTGGAGGTCTCCGACCGGCTCACGCTGCGATCGTTGGGGCGCTGGGGTCGCGAACACAACGCGACGACGGTGATGATCTCCCACGAGCGTCTGGATCGCCTTGCGGGCCAAGTACTTCCACGCCGCACGGCTCGCAGGTTCGCCGACTACGCCAATCGGCGTACCGCTGCCGACTACGACACGGTGGTGTGCACGACGGGTTTCGCGCGCGAAGAATTCGATCGCATCGGGGCGACCAACACCGTCACCGTCCCGTTGGGTGTGGACCTAGAGATGTTCCACCCGTCGCGGCGCTCGAGCGCGATGCGTCAGCGCTGGGCCACTTCGTCGCAGATCCTGCTGGTGCACTGTGGCCGGCTGTCGGTGGAAAAGCGTGCCGACCGTAGCGTCGACGCAGTCGCGGCGCTGTGCGACGCCGGCGTCGATGCCCGGCTTGTCGTCGTGGGCGACGGCCCGTTGCGGGCCCGGCTGCAGCGGCAGGCAGCTCGACTACCGGTCGACTTCACCGGGTTCATCTCGGACCGTCGGACCGTCGCCGAACTGCTGGCTTCCGCCGATGTCGCGCTCGCACCGGGCCCGCACGAGACGTTCGGGCTGGCTGCGTTGGAGTCGCTGGCCTGCGGGACGCCGGCCGTGGTCTCCCGGACGTCGGCGCTCGGCGAGATCATCACCGCGGACAGCGGGGCGCTGGCCGACAACAACCCGGTCTCCATCGCCGAAGCCGTCAGCATGATCGTCAGCCGCCCCGAAGCTCATCGACGCGAGTGCGCGAGGCGCCGCGCCGAGATGTTCACCTGGCAGCGGGCCGCCGTCGGCATGCTGACAACCCTTGGGGCCGCGTCGGCGCCTGACGACCGCGGCGACTCCCAACACACCGCTTAGCTGCGGTCGGCCGGACCAGCGGGTCCGACCTGGCCGGTAACGGGATTGACCTGCACGGTCATCGGTCCCCCGGTCGGTTGTTTTCCCTGCTGGGCGCGCTGCTGAGCCGCTTGGGCCAGCGCGTTGACCACCGGGTTGTTCTTCATCATCTCCTTGCGGTCCTCGTCGGACAACTCGTAAAACGACCACAGACCCCACGCGGCGGGCCGGACGTAGATCGTCACCTTCTGATGCCGACGCTTGTTCTGCGTCAGCACCGCGGGGATGGCCACGACCCGATTCAGCGTCGCCGAACTCACCAGCTCCTGGGCGATCTTGTCCACGTCCACGCCGCCCTGCAGCTCGTAGACCATCGACTGTTGGGGTGTGTGGGATGGGCTCTGCAGGGCCATGAACCACGCCATCCGTGTCTCCTTAACTCGTGATTGTCAGGCGCAACTGTAGAGGACGCGGCTGGGTGCGACGTTCGGAATCCGGCGACCGGCACAACGGCCAGGAGCGCTTGCGGCTCCGGCTAATTCGTGTCGGGGAAGGCGACCTGGCCGGCGGGCGCACCCCGGGCGACCACCACGGGCATCGACGTCGAGGCGTTGGTCTGCAGAATGGTCTGCACCACCTCGATGAGGTCCTCGACGGGCATCAGCTTGCCGGGCATGCAGCCGCCCGACACCCACAGCGGATAGGCCTTCATCGCAAGATCCATGTCCCAGCCGGCGTTCATTCCGGTTGCGGCGTCACCCTCGCCGCCCGCGCACTCGCCGACGATCAGGTTGGTGAAGCCGACGTCCGGGTGCTCGGCCCGCCAGGCTTCCACCAACCGTTCCAGCGCGGCCTTGCTGACGCCGTAGGCGCCGAGCCCGGGCCACGGGGGCCCGAAAGTGCCTGCATCAGAAGAGAGATAGACCGCCTTGCCCGCGGACGCGGTGAGATGTGAGATCGCCGCCGCCGTCGCCAGCGAAGCACCGATGACGTTGGTGTCGAAGATGCGCCGCCAGGTGTCGGCGCCGGTGTCGACCATGCGAACCAGCGGGCTGATCGCGGGCGTGTAGATGAGGTTGTCGATACCACCTAGCGCCTCGGCCGCTTGGTCGAACGCGGTGCGACATGAACTCTCGTCGGTGACATCACATTCGATCGCGACCGCACCGTTGCCGGCCTCCTCTGCCGCGGACTCGATGCGGGCTCGACGTCGCGCGAGGAGGGCGACCTGTCCGCCGCGCTGAGCCAGACCGATACCGATGCAACGCCCGAGCCCACTCGATGCGCCAACCACGACTGTCCGTGACATATTCGCCCTTTCTTGTAACGTGTCCCGCCGCAGGCACAGCGTATCGACCGCCATGTCGGCCTGCTCACCCGCGGCCGTGACCGCTGGATTCCGGCTGTCGGCGGGACCGACGCATCCGGTTTGCCAGACGGCGCGTCCGGATCTTCAGCAGCCCAACAGAATGTGAGTTTAGACACATCGCTGAGGGGTTAATCGCAGCTCAAGGATGGTTTGGTACACGCTGCGTACTCGGAAGTCGGGAGTGTGAACGCGATGAGGATGACGTCTTGCGCGATAGCCGAGATTGCTACCGCCGACGAACGTGACTACGACAGCTGGCTGGCCACGCTCAGTCAAGCGACAGAGCGGCTCGACGGGCTGGAGTCCGTCGTCGTCGAGCTTCGGCGGCTATGCGCAGAAGACGACGTGGTGCAAAGCCGGCAGGTGATGGACGTGCTGAAGAGGCACGGCGCGACGACCTAGATCTCCGCCCGCCATTGCGTGCCGGAGATCACTACCGTGGGCAAGATGAAGTATCTGGACGTCGACGGAGTCGGCAGAGTCAGCCGAATCGGCCTGGGAACCTGGCAGTTCGGATCGCGCGAGTGGGGTTACGGCGACAGTTACGCCTCGGGGCCCGCACGCGACATCGTTCATCGCGCACTCGCGTTGGGTGTCACGTTCTTCGACACCGCTGAGGTGTACGGGCTGGGCAAGAGCGAACGGATCCTCAGCGATGCGCTTGGCGACGAGCGTGACCAGGTGGCGGTGGCCACCAAGATCTTTCCGGTCGCGCCGTTTCCCGCCGTAGTCAAACAACGCGAGCGGGCCAGCGCGCGGCGGCTGCGCCTGGAACACATTCCGCTGTACCAGATTCACCAGCCCAACCCGGTGGTTCCCGATTCGGTGATCATGCCGGGTATGCGCGAGTTGCTGGACAGCGGAGCGATCGGCGCGGCCGGCGTGTCGAACTATTCACTGTCCCGGTGGAAGCAGGCCGATGCCGCGCTCGGACGACCGGTCATCAGCAACCAGGTCCATTTCTCGTTGGCCCACCCGCGCGCGCTCGACAATCTGGTGCCGTTCGCCGAGCAGGAGAACCGGGTGGTGATCGCCTACAGCCCTCTGGCGCAAGGACTTCTGGGCGGCAAGTACGGCGTGAACAACCGGCCCGGCGGCGTGCGTGCAATCAACCGATTGTTCGGCACCGAGAACCTCCGCCGGATCGAGCCGCTGCTGCAGACGTTGCGCGATGTCGCGGCCGGCGTCGGCGCCAAGCCCGCACAAGTCGCACTGGCGTGGCTGATCAGCTTGCCCAATGTCGTTGCCATCCCCGGCGCGTCCAGCGTCGAGCAGCTCGAATTCAACGTTGCCGCAGCCGATATCGAGCTGGACGCGGAGTCCCGCCGGGCGCTGACCGACGCGGCTCGCCGATTCGAGCCGGTGTCGATGCGGCGTTCTCTGACGGATTCGCTCCGGGAGAAGCTTCTCCGCCGCTGAGCGCTAGCTCAAACTCACCAGGTGGTCGATCGAGTCGATGGGCAACTCGCCGTCGACGTAGGCGGTGACCATCATGTTGGTCAAGTTGATCGAGCCCTTGTGGTTGTCCAGGAACGCGGTGTCGGCCGCGTCGCGACCGGTGGCGATCCGCACCATCGACTGCCGAGGGGCCAGGCACGTCGCGTCCACGACACGCCACTCGCCGTCGACGAAAGCCTCGGCTACCGCGTGGAAGTCCATCGGATCGCATCCCGGCGGATACACCGCCACCAGGCGGGCCGGCACGTTCAGCGCCCGCAGCAACGCGATCACCAGGTGCGCATAGTCGCGGCACACCCCGGCTCCGGCCAGCAGCGTGTCGGCGGCGCCGTCGATCGGATCACTGGATCCCGGCACGTAATCCAGCCGTGCGCCCACCCACGCCGCAACCTTTTCAAGCAGCGTGGCCGAATCGGTGTACTGCCCGAACTCGGTTGCCGCGAAGCCGAAGAACTTGTCGGCTTCGGCGTAGCGGCTCGGACGCAGATAGGAGATCACGTCGATGTCGCGGACCGGCGCAGGCTGGGCTTCGCCGGCGACCGTCGCCGAGTACGACAACTTCACGGTTCCCTGTTCGACCTCGATCGCATGAATCCGCGTCTCGTGCTGACCGATGATCTCGCGGGGCTCAATCACGTTGCCGTTCAACGTTATTGTCAACGACTCGCGGATATCGAGACCCGGTAGCCGGGCCACGGCGACCTGAAACTCCAGCGTCGTCGCAGCCATGACCTCGACTTCGATCTCAGCACCGACCTCACGGTTGGCCGTCGTCGTCGCGACGCTTTGTCCGCGATCTTTGTGCTGCCGCCATGAAGGCATGCGGGTACCACCTCTAAGTTGTCGCAGTCATTGAGCGCCGAGACAACCACAGTGCCGTCGACCGATGTCCCACGAAGCTTTCGCCGTACACCATCGGCTGCGGACTCAACCAGGGCGTAAACGCTTGCGTTCAGCGTACAGGTGGCCGCGCCAGGTCGCGTGACCTAGAGGACGTACAGCATCTCCTGATAGGTGGGCAGCGGCCACAGGTCATCGGCGACAACGGCTTCGAGCGCGTCGGCAGCGATCCGAACCGCGTCCATCGCCGGCAGCAGCTCGTGCTGGGCGTGCGTGGCTTCGTCAAGCGCCGACTCCGCCGAATGGCCCGACAGCGCGGCTTTCAGCGTTTCCAGCCCGGCCTCGAGATCGACGATCGGACCCGACACCGATGTCAGTGCGGTGAGGCTCGGCTCGATGCCGGCGGCCTTCAACGCCGCGACGTTCTGCGCCAGCTCTGTCTGGTAGCGGATCGCGGCCGGCAGGATGATCGTCGAGCCGATCTCGAGGGCCAGTTTGGCCTCGACTGCGACGGTCAACGCGTACTGCTCCAAGCGGACCTCGTAGCGGCTGTGCAGCTCGCGCTCGTTGAAAACGTTGTATTTCTCGAAGAGTTCGACCGCTTCGGGCTTGATCAACTCGCCGACCGCATCCAACGTGGTCTTGAGGTTCGGCAGACCGCGCTCGGCCGCCTCGATCTGCCACTTCTCCGAGTAGCCGTCGCCGTTGTAGACCACGTCGCCGTGTTCGGTGATGACCTCAGTAAGCAGTGTCTGCACCGCTTTATCGAAGTCCTCGCCGCCGCCGACAGCCTTCTCCAGCTTGGTGGCCATGTAGTCCAACGAGTCCGCCATGATCGTGTTGATGACGATCAACGGCACCGCGACCGTCTGACCCGAGCCGGGGGCCCGGAATTCGAACCGGTTGCCGGTGAACGCGAACGGGCTGGTTCGGTTGCGGTCGCCTGGGTCGGTCGGCAGCGGGGGCAGGGTGTCGACGCCGATGATCATGGTGCCCTTGCCCTTTGACGAGGTGGCCGCTCCCTTGGCGATCTGCTCGAAGACGTCGGCGAGCTGTTCACCGAGGAAGATCGAGATGATGGCGGGCGGTGCCTCGTTGGCGCCCAGGCGGTGGTCGTTGGTGGCCGAGGCGACGGAGACGCGCAGCAGCCCGGCGAACTTGTGCACGGCGCGGATCACCGCCGCGCAGAACACCAGGAACTGGGCGTTCTCATGCGGGGTGTCACCCGGGACCAGCAGCGAGCCCAGCTCGGCGTTGCCCATCGAGAAGTTGACGTGCTTTCCCGATCCGTTGACGCCGGCGAACGGCTTCTCGTGGAACAGACATTCCATACCGTGCTTCTTGGCGATCGTCTTGAAGATCGTCATCGTCAGCTGCTGGTGGTCGGAGGCGATGTTGGCGCGCTCGAACATCGGCGCCAGCTCGAACTGGCCGGGGGCCACCTCGTTGTGCCTGGTCTTGGCGGGGATGCCGAGCTTGAACAGCTCCCGCTCGGTGTCCATCATGAAACCGAGGACACGCTCCGGGACGGCACCGAAGTAGTGGTCGTCGAACTCCTGGCCCTTCGGCGGCTTGGTGCCGAACAACGTGCGGCCGGCGTTGATGAGGTCCGGCCGTGCCAGGAAGAAGTGCCGGTCGACCAGGAAGTACTCCTGCTCGGGGCCGCAGAACGACACGACGTGGTTGAGGTCCTTGTGACCGAAGAGCTTCAAGACGCGCTCTGCGTGCACACCCATGGCCTGCTGGCTGCGCAGCAGCGGGGTCTTGTAGTCGAGCGCTTCACCGGTCATCGAGACGAACACCGTCGGGATACACAGCGTGTTGCCGTTCGGGTTCTCCAGGATGTAGGCCGGGCTGGTGACGTCCCAGCCGGTGTAGCCGCGGGCTTCGAAGGTGCTGCGCAGGCCGCCGGACGGGAAGCTCGACGCGTCGGGCTCACCTTGGATGAGCGTCTTGCCGGCGAACTCGGCCAGTGTCTGCCCGTCGGAGACGGGTTCGAGGAAGCTGTCGTGCTTTTCGGCGGTCAGGCCGGTCATCGGGTAGAAGACGTGGGCGTAGTGGGTGGCGCCCTTCTCCAGCGCCCAGTCCTTCATCGCGGCCGCGACCGCGTCACCGACCGCCGGGTCGAGTTTTGCACCCTTGTCGATGGTCGCCACGATGGACTTGTACACGGCTTTGGGTAGGCGCGCCTGCATCTCCGCCTTGGTGAAGACGCTGGAGCCGAAGACCTGGCCGGGTGTCTCGCCCGGGTCGAAGCTGATCGCAGGAGGCACATACGCCTCGACGTTGTTGATTGCTGCCAGGCGTACTGCGTTGCCGCTCAATTGAGTCCCTATCGCCACGATGCTGCGCATCGAATTTGCCGGTTGTTGCTCGGACGACGTTAGGGACGACTGATGGCGGGAATGTTACACAGCTGTCAAATGCTGATGGCGGCGAAGTTTGCGAGGTCAAGATGGCGTTTCGCGGCGGCCGACGCTCTGGCAACCCATTTCGAGCAATCGCGAACTAGGTGACCCACTCGGGCTGCTGCGCGGTCTCGACCGTGGAGAAGTCCTTGTGCGCCAGGCCAGCGGTACAGCCGCCGTCGACGACGAACTCAGAGCCCGTCGAGTAACTGGACTCGTCGCTGGCGAGGTAGACCACGAGGCTGGACACCTCCTGCGGCTCGGCGGCACGGCCCAACGCGGTCTGGAATAGGTCGTCGGGGACCCACTCCGTCATCGGCGTCTTGATCAACCCCGGGTGGATCGAGTTGACCCGAATGCCGCTGGGCCCCAACTCCATTGCCGTCGATTTTGTCAGCCCCCGCACTGCGAACTTTGTCGCGGTGTAGCCGTGGCAGGCCATGGTGCCGGCCATGCCCTCGATGGACGAGATGTTGATGATCGACCCGCGACCGGCCAGCTTCATCGGTCCGACGACGGCGCGGATACCAAGGAAGACGCCGGTCAGATTGATGTCGAGGATGCGGTGCCACTCCGACAACTCGTAGTCCTCGATGAGACCGACGTTGATGATGCCGGCGTTGTTGACCAGGATGTCGACACCACCGAACTCGTCGACTGCAGTGGCGACCACGCGCTCCCAGTCATCGGGCTGGGTGACGTCGAGGTGCACGTAGCGGGCAGCGTCGCCGACCTGTTTGGCCACCGCTTCGCCTTCGGGATCCAGGATGTCGCCGAAGACCACCTTGGCTCCCTCGCCTACCAGCGCTTGGACGTGCGAAGCACCCATCCCCCGGGCGCCGCCGCTGACCACCGCGACCTTGCCCGCCAGTCGTCCCGCCATCGATTCCTCCTGCGTCACCGGCGGCATGTGAGTGCCACTCAGCAGGGCAGCCTAGCGGCGCGGCCCGGTCGTCAGGTGCCTTTTCAAAGCCAGCCGGTGCGGGCGGCGGCGACCTGCTCGGCGGGGGCGGGGGCCAGGTCACCGTCTCGCACCCCGTCGAGCATCCGCTTGACCGCCGCGACAATTTCCGGGGCCGCCGCAGCTAGTCCAGCCTTATCGGCGTCGGGCACCTCGTCCGGATTCACTCCTGCCCGGGTCAGCACCGCTTCCGGGTCGGCCAACTCGCCGGTGAGCCAGGACACCGGGTCTGCCGACAGCTCCGGGACGAAGTTGCGGCGGGTGGGCTCCCAACCCTTGAACCGGGGATGGTGATGGGCGCGATCCAGCGTGCCGGCCGGACTCTCGGTCGATCCGAAAAGGTCCACCCGCCATACCGGCCGACCAAAGGTGATCGGGACGCCGGCATACATCGACCCCGCGGGCGCGCCCCGGTCGATGACGCGCAATTCGAGCCTGACTCCCCGTTCCGGAGTCTCCTGGCCTTCCTCCGGATCCGGGTCGACGAAAAACATGTCGCCGACGACGACACCCAGGGATTCGAACCCGAACGCAGCGAGCATCGCAAACATCTCCTCACGCCGAATGCAGTGTGTTCAGCGTAAGCCGGGCGCGGACCCGCGACCCGTTCAGGCCGCGGGCCCGTCACCCCTAACTCGACGCGCTTGACCGAAACTCTTCCTCGATCTTCTTGCCGAGATCCGAATCGACATTGCGCCAGTACTCGAACGCCCGCGACAGCACCGGCTCCTTGACACCCTTGGACAGGTGCCCGACGACGTTGTGCACCAGCCGATCTCGCGCGTCATCGTCGAGTACTTCACGCACCAGAGTGCCGGCCTGGCCCCAGTCGTCGTCCTCTGCCCGCAAGGTGTAGGCGGCGCGGATCATCTCGCCATCGGCCTGCCAGCGAATCTCAGCAGCGCGCGCCGGGTCGGCGTGCGGGCCACCGTAGGAGTTCGGCGCGTACACCGGATCGGTGACGTTCTTGATCCGCATCGCCCCGTCCTTGGAGTAGCTGTTGACCTCCACCTGCGGCGAGTTGACCGGGATCTGCTTGTAGTTGGTACCCAGCCGGGCACGGTGCGCGTCGGCATAGGAGAAACCGCGGGCCAGCAGCATCTTGTCCGGACTCAGACCGGTGCCCGGCACCATGTTGTTCGGCTCGAACGCGGCCTGCTCGATCTCGGTGTGGTAATCGGTGACATTGCGGTCCAGCGTCAGCTTGCCGACGTCGATCAGCGGATAGTCGCTGTGCGGCCACACCTTCGTGAGATCGAAGGGGTTGAACCGGTAGGTCTTGGCCTCCTCGAACGGCATGATCTGCATCTTCAACGTCCAACTCGGGAAGTTGCCGCCCTCGATGGCCTCGTAGAGGTCGCGCTGGTGGTAGTCGCCGTCCTCGCCGGCCAGCTGGTCACCTTCGTCCTGGGTGAGGAATTCGATGCCCTGATCGCTGATGAAGTGGTACTTCACCCAGAAGATCTCGTCGTTCGCGTTGATCCAGCTGTAGGTGTGACTGCTGTAGCCGTTCATGTTTCGCCAGCTCTTGGGAATACCTCGGTCGCCCATCAGCCAGGTCACCTGGTGGGCCGACTCGGGCGTCAGCGTCCAGAAGTCCCACTGCATGTTGTTGTCGCGCAGATTCGTTGCCTGCATGCGCTTTTGCGAGCGGATGAAGTGCTGGAACTTCATCGGATCGCGGATGAAGAAGACCGGCGTGTTGTTGCCGACCATGTCGAAGTTGCCCTCCGACGTGTAGAACTTCAGCGAGAATCCGCGCGGGTCGCGCCAGGTGTCTGGGCTGCCCCGCTCGCCGGCAACGGTGGAGAAGCGGATCAGTGTGTCCGTTTTGGTGCCCGGCTGGAATACGGCGGCCCGGGTGAACTTGCTGACATCGTTGGTCACCTCGAAGTGGCCGAACGCGCCGCCGCCCTTGGCGTGCGGTTGGCGTTCCGGGATGCGTTCCCGGTTGAACTGGGCCATCTGCTCGATCAGGTAGTGGTCCTGTAGCAGGATCGGGCCGTCGGGACCCACGGTCAGCGATTGCTTGTCGCTCGGCGCGGGCGCACCGCCGTCAGTGGTCGTGTAACGCTCGGTCATGTGAATGCCTCCTCGTCGTACAGCGGCGCCGAGAGGGCTGCCGCCGCTGTTGGGTAGAGGTACCCGTAAACGGCCCGGAATATCATGCGATCCGCCGGCAGACATGCCGGATTCCGCCGCTGTTCAAAAGCGATCGCCGATCGGCCTGTCTACGGTGGAATGCATGGCTGGCCCCGACGGTTTTCATCCCGACTTCTCCAACGATTCCGCGAAGAGCGCAACCCGCAATCGGGTGCGCCACATAAAGTCATCCGAACTCGATGCGAACACGGCTCAGACCGATGGCATGCAGCGGTTCGCCGCTCTGAGCAGAACGACCGTGGGCAGTGAGAAGTTGTGGATGGGAGAGACACTGGCCGCGCCGGGCAGCGTTTCGGCCAACCACCACCACGGCGACTCGGAGACCATGATCTACATCCGCAGCGGACACCCGGAATTCGTGTTCTTTGACGGAACAAGCGAGATTCGCGTCCGGACCGAACCGGGTGACTACGTCTTCGTCCCTCCGCACCTGCCGCACAGGGAGGAAAACCCCGACCCGGTTACATCGGCGGAACTGGTCATCGCGCGAAGCAGCCAGGAAGCGATCGTCGTCAATCTGCCGGCTCTGTACGCGCTGTAGATCCGATGACTCAAGTTTGCTCGTTGGTTTGAGCCGACAGCAACACCACCAACGTCTCGCGCAGCTCTTCGAATCGGCCTTCTCCCAGAACATCTCGCCACCGCTTCTCTGTATCGAGCGCGGTCGCACGCATCACGCGCAGTGCGTGGCGGCCCCGCGGGGTGAGCTCGACAATCCGTGCCCGGGCGTCCGAGGGGTGCGGACCTCGCACGACATAGTCATGCCGTTCCAGTGCCGCCACCGCTTGAGCCACCGCCTGCCGGGTGACGCCGAGCCGGTCAGCCAAATCGGATGCATGCAACCCCCCTGCCGCCAGTGGCACCAGGGCGACCGCTTGTGCGGGCCGGATCCCGTCGAGCCCGGCGGCCGCGAACGCCGCCCGCAGGCCGGGCGCTCCCGACGCGGCCACCAGATTCACCAGTGCCGGCACCGTGGGCTCCCACTTGGCGTCTCGAACAGCTCGCATGGCCTACCAGTGTGCCAGTTGAAGCAAAATTGACAAGCTACTTGTCAATCTTCGGTAGGACTGCCACGATGGCCTCATGCGATCTGGATACTTTCGGGCACTTGTCGTGTGCCTTCTCGGAGCCTCGGTCGTGCTCCTCGGCGGATGCCTCGGTGGCGGTCATGCACTCGGAACACCGGGCGCGGAGTCGGTTCCGGTCGGGCAGTCCACGCAGACCATCGATGTCGGCGGGGTCAGCCGAACCTTCCACCTGTACCGGCCACAAGGGCTGGGCGACGGTGCGCCGCTGGTGGTGATGTTGCACGGCGGCTTCGGAACCGGGGCGCAGGCCGAGCGCTCCTACCACTGGGACAGCGAGGCCGACGCCGGGCACTTCCTGGTCGCCTACCCTGACGGACTCATGCGTGCGTGGAACGCGGGGAGTTGCTGCGGCGAGCCGCAGCGCACTAACGCCGACGACGTCGGTTTCATCACCGCCATGGTCGGCACCATCGAGCGAGAGATTCCGATCGATCGGGCGCGCGTTTATGCAACGGGCATGTCGAATGGGGCCATGATGGCGCTTCGATTAGGTTGTCAGACAGACACTTTCGCGGCAATCGCCCCTGTGGCGGGCACCGTGCTGACCGACTGCTCGCGGGCACGACCGACATCGGTACTGCAGATCCATGGCACCGCCGACGACCGAGTCCCCTACAACGGTGGGCCGGGCAAGGCGTTCTCGGCCGACGGGACGGCGCGCGTCGACGGCCCTTCCGTCGAGTCCGTCAACGCGACGTGGCGCGGGATCGATGGGTGCGGACCACCCAACTCGACGACCGCCGGCGACGTGACGACGCAGACGGCCGGCTGCCCCGACGGGCGCACCGTCGAATTGATCTCGGTGACGGGGGCAGGCCACCAGTGGCCCGGCGGTGACCCGAGCCCGCTCGCGCAACGGCTCGGCGATATCCCGCCGCCGTCGACGGCGCTCAACGCGACCGACACCATTTGGCAGTTCTTCGCCCCGAACCATCGGTAGAAGGACGCCGTCGGCTTCGGCAATTGGCGCTCGAAGTCCGGGAGCACTACTTTCCCAGAGGTGACCTTCTCAGCTGCTGGTGCAGTCACGCGATGGATCGTTCCCTTCCTAACTTTTGTGGCCGTTGCCGGCATGGGACTTCATGCCGACCCGGCGCCCGTCGGTCGCGCGCCAGCGGTGCGCTTGGCCGACGCGGCCAACCCGCTGGCCGGCGCGCCCTTCTATGTCAATCCCACCTCGGCAGCCATGCGCGCAGCCCAGCGTGCCGATCCGCCGAGTGCTGAGTTGACCGCCGTCGCCAACACGCCGCAGGCGTATTGGATCGTTCCCGGTTCGTCGGCCGCGACTGTCGCGAAGTACACCGGCGACGCGCAGGGTGCCGGTGCCATCCCGGTTCTGACGCTCTACGGAATCCCGCACCGCGACTGCGGCAGCTTCGCTGCGGGTGGCCTGGCGAGCGCCGACGCCTACCGCGGGTGGATCGACGGCATCGCGTCTCAGATAGGTGCTTCGCGGGCGGCGGTCGTCGTCGAACCCGATGCGCTCGCTATGGCCGACTGCCTGTCGGGTGACCAACGCCAAGAACGCTATGACTTGATTCGCTACGCCGTCGACACGCTGACCCGTAATCCCGCCACGGCCGTCTACGTCGACGGTGGTCACGTGCGCTGGCATAGCGCCCAGGACATGGCCGACAGGCTCAACAAGGCCGGTGTCGGTCACGCGCGGGGTTTCAGCCTGAACGTTGCGAACTTCTTCACCACTGAGGACGAAATCGGTTATGGCGAGGCGATTTCGGGGCTGACCAATGGTTCGCACTACGTGATCGACACGTCGCGCAACGGGGCCGGGCCGGCACCCGCGTCCAAGCTCGACTGGTGCAACCCCAGCGGCCGAGCACTCGGCACTCCGCCCACCGCGGCTACCGGGGGCGCGCACGCCGACGCCTACTTGTGGATCAAGCGTCCAGGCGAATCCGACGGATCATGCGACAAAGGTGACCCGCCGGCCGGGACCTTCGTGAACCAATACGCCATCGATCTGGCCCGTACCGGGGGCCCTGTCGATCTGGCCCGCAGCGCGGGTCACTAAGCGAGCTTCGCGGTACTCGACACATAGGGTTTGCCTCGATGAACCACGCGGCCAACGACAAGAGCGATGCCGGCGTCCTCACCGGCGTCTCCGAGACGGCACTGATGACGCTGAATGGCAGGGCACATCAGGCACGCCGACCGGACGCGATCATCGATGATCCGATGGCGATCCGGCTTGCCGATGCTATCGACCACGATTTCGACAAGTTCGGTCGCAAGGGCCAGGAAATGGCCGTGCGCTCACTGGCCTTCGACCGATGCGCGATCCAGTACCTGACCAAGCATCCGGACGCCACCGTCGTCGCGTTGGCGGAAGGACTGCAGACCAGCTTCTGGCGGCTGAGCAGTGCGCTCCCCGATGCTCAATTCCGTTGGGCTTCAATCGACTTGCCGCCCATCATCGAATTGCGCCAGCGGCTGTTGCCGTCATCGCCCCGGATCAGCAACTTCGCGCAGTCCGCGCTGGAGTACAGCTGGATGGAAGCGGTGGACGCCGGCAGCGGTGTGTTCATCACCGCTGAGGGCCTGCTGATGTACCTCCAGCCCGAAGAAGCGATGGGGCTGATCACCGAGTGCGCCAGGCGATTTCCGGGTGGGCAGATGATCTTCGACCTGCCGCCGGTGCTCGTCAAGAAGCTCGCGCCGAAAGGCATGCGGGCAACGCGTCGGTACCGCGTTCCGCCGATGCCGTTCAGCCTCAAGTTGTCTCAACTGGCGGACCTGGCCAACACCGTGCCCGGCATCCGGGCGGTGCATGACTTGCCGATGCCGAAAGGCCGAGGTTTGTTCTTCGGCACAATGTTTCCGGCCTTCTGGCAGTTGCGAGTCATAAAGCAGTTCCGCGGCGCCTACACTTTGCTGGAATTCGGCTGACCCTCCCGCTGCGCCGACGTCAGGGCAACACCGTGTGCATCAACATCACGCTGTACGCCGACCACAGGGACAGAGTGAAGTAGAGGTCTTTACCTGACGACCAGGGATGGATGAACGGCGCATAGATGCCGCCCGGGATCTGTGTCGACGTGACGAGCACTTGTGCCGCACTCCATGGTCCCTGCGGCGCCGGTGCCGTCCTGATGACGACGTTGTTGGAACCGTTGCAGTACAGCACCACGTATTTCTGGAGATAAGTGTTGTACTGCGCTGACATTTCGCTTACCGGTGCCGGGATCACGGCCGTGGCGGCCGACGGCCTGTTGCGTACCCATGATCCGCTGCCGAAGAAGGGTTTGTTCCAGTACTCGTACTGGGTGAGGTCCAGCACCGAGCCTTCGGGCACTCTCGCCACATGCGCCGCACCGCCGCGGCCGGACGGGGTTCCGAACGAATAGACGTAACCGTCGCCGGGCCGCATGAACGCCCCCTGCTGGAAATTCTGGTTTCCCCAGACGAACGGCACTCCCGGGACGCGGCCCAGCGCGGCCGGACGAATCGTCGCGAGGTTGACCGCCCAGTTTTGGCCATTGTCGGTGGACGTCGCGATCGCCGAGAAGTTCGTCGTCCACCGGCCGGGATTGCCCCACTGCTTGACGGACATGAAGTTGACGTATTGGGTTGTCCCGACAGCAATGCCGGCGGTCGGAATGACTGACGGCTCGCTTGCCACCAGGCCGAGGCTGTCGATGATCTCCTTGGAAAAACTCGGTTGATCTTCCGGTGAGCCGGAAGATTGGTCACCGACCACGCCGTCTGGCACCGAGATTCCGTCGCCGAGCGCGCGGTCCGGGCTGCGGAACAACGTGTTCCTCCGCCATTGTTGGCTCGGGACGTTGCAATCGCCGTACGTGTCGCCGAATGCGAGGAGCACCTGGTCGTTGCTGGGATTGCCGTTGTCCCAAACGATCCCGAGGTCGGCGCCGGAGATGCCGAAGCGTTGGTAGGTGTTGTTCGGGCTGGCCGGTCCGTCCAGCCAGCCGGCGATCGATGTGGTCGGCGCCGTGACCGCTGCAGCGGGGGCCGGGGCAGCATTCGGACTCTGCTGCATGGCGTTCGGGCCCGGTTGGTTGCCCAAGCCGGGTGGATTGGGCCAAGGGATCACCGCGCTTTGGTCTTGCAGGGGCGCGGAGTTGAGAGAACCCGGGTCAGGTGACAGCGGACCCAGCCTCGGCAACGGGGCGTGGTCGTCCGCATCGGCCGGCTTGCGCCCTATCGGCAGGTGCTCGACCGGCCGGGGCACGGGCAGGGTCGGCGGCGCGATGCTGGATCCTGGGGCAGGAGTTGTTTGTGCGCACGGCGCGGCGGTCGCTCGTGGCGCGACCTCTACTGGAACGATCAGTCCGATGGCCGTCATCGACGCCGCCGATACCGACGCGATTCGTCGAAGCGACGACATGTCGCACCTCTCCGAGTCAGGGGCGTGACGCAAGTGGTTGATGTGACAATAGATACCTGTGTGGCCTCTGCGATTCGTAATGCGCTGATAGATACGGGTCTGTGACGAAGTCGCAACCCGCTTGTTTGCCGTCGAGCGGCGGTGTGTGGCAATGGGGCACTGTCTGGCGCCCTTGGCTGTCATCCTTGGTTTCGTGGCCGACGCCAAACACGTCGTTCTAATTCACGGCGCCTGGAGCCGTGGCGAACAGATGGCTCCCGCGCGCGCCGCATTCGAAGAGCGGGGCTACACGGCGCACACCCCGACATTGCGCCATCACGAACTGCCCTCGCACGAGGGCGCGATGAAAATCGCCTCACTAAGCCTTCGGGACTACACCGACGACTTGGTGGCATTCGTGAATTCGCTGGATTCGCCGCCGCTTTTGATAGGTCACTCGATGGGCGGGCTGCTGGCCCAGCTGGTCGCTGCGCGCACACGCCACGCTGGCTTGGTGGCAGCATGCCCCGCCCCGGCGGCAGGCATTCTTGGTGCGACGCGCACAACCTTGCGCATGTCCCTGCCGCACTTGTTGCGGCGACGTTCCTGGACCAAGCCGTGGCGGCTCCCGACGTTCGAGCAATTTCGACGCTGGATCGCTAACACGCAGACCGAGGATATCGCCCGGGAGATGTATGACGGTTTGGTCTCCGAATCCGGGCGCTATCTCTGGGAACTGCTCCTTGCCGTGCCAAAGATTTCGAAGGCCGCCGTTGTCGATTTCGCGGCGGTCACTGCCCCCGTGCTAGTGATGGGGGCCGAGTACGACCGCATCGTGTCAGCCGGAATCGTGCGCCGAACCGCAGCCCGGTACCAGCACGGGACCTCCGTTGAGATTCCCCGCTCTGACCACATGGTGTTTTCAGGAGCGGCTCTACCGATCACTATGGGCTACATCGACGATTGGATGGCGAGAAATCATGTCCTCGCTCTATGAACGGCGCCGTCACGGCATCGCCTCGGACAGGGCGATATGCCCCTCGAAGCCAAGCCTTTTCGCAGTGACGCGGTAGCGATCCCGGAATTGCGCATAAGTCGCGGCATCGCCGTGAGCCCGCGCCAGCAGTGCACGCAGCCGCAGCAGCGGAACCTCGAACAGGACGAATCCCGGGTCGGTCGGCTCCGCTGCCAGCCGGTCGATCGCGGCCTGCGCCTCCGTGAGGTCGGCGTTCGTGCCGCGATGCAGCAGTGCTTCCGCCAAGACCCTGGTGGCCTCGCCAAGGGAGAGCGCATCGCCCGCGTCGAAGGTGTAGTCGACGACCGCGCGTGCCAACTCGATTGCGCCGTCGACATCGCCGGTTCTGGCTT
>JBAWAV010000231.1:0-4765 GCA_049589475.1 Mycobacterium sp. | reverse complement strand
GAAACCTTCACTTGATCGCCAACCTTCTGCACGTCGATACGCATCCGCCATTCCCGCGGAACCTGTTGGGCATCACCGGCATCCGCCGTCAACACCGACACCGCCACCAGCGCCCGTGCTGAATCGGCCGTCTCCGATTCCAACCCGGCTTGCGTGATCGTGCCGACCGTCTTGGCCTTCGATTGCTTGAGCACCTCGATGAACGGCTGCGACCGCTTGGCGAAGTCGTCGTAGAATTCCCCCGTCGCCCCGTCGAGAATCCGGTGCACGTCGGCGTCGGCATGCTCCCAGTCGATCGTCGTCAGGTTCAGCGCACCCTGCCTGGCTACCTGCAGGAACTGATGTCGTTGGGCCTGCGGCTGTTGCGACTGGTAGACGTGAAAACCCAACCAACCGACCAGGGTTGCCAGCGCAGCGACGATCGTCAGAGCGAACAGTGTTGCGCGCCGCGGATCCGGCTTCGGCCTTTCAGGCTGCGGAGCCGGCTGACCCGCCACGTCGTCGGCATCCGGTTCGGAGGCAGCGTCGTCGACATCCGCGATGTCCTCGTTGCCCGCATGCAGTTCGGAATCAACCACCACGTGCATGCCGTTCTCCTTCCGTTGTCGTCACTTCGGTCAGTTCCCCGGTGGGAGCAGCATCGTTTGCCATGACCTGCCGTTGGGTGCCGCCTGGGCCAGGTCGGACCGGGTGTACTGACGGCCGTCGGGTCCGAGATAGGTGCCGGTCGCAGGGTCGTACTGGGCGGCGGCCACCGGGGGCGGCGGAGCGGGCGGGGGTGGTTCCTTGCGCGGCGGCGACCCGGGCGGCAGTTGAGGAACGTCTTGCCCGGTGTAGGTCGCGTTGGGGTCGCCCTTCCAGGCGTTGCCGTCGTTGAGCGGGACATAGTTTTCGTCGCTCTCACAGAGCTTGACGGTGGGTGCGCGCTTGCCGGGCCTGGTCTCGCACGGCAGATTCCGAGCCCCGCGCACGCCATTACTCGGGGTGTCCTGCGGGATCCTGCAGTACAGGTCGCCGGGCGGCCGCGGCGGCGCGTCCTCGAAGGTGGGCACGCGCTCCTGCTGGGCCGGCAAAAACCCGGTGTTACACGGTGGCGGCAAGTTGATGTTGAGGTTGAAGCTCAGGTACTGGCCCTTGTAGGCCTGCTTGCTGTTCAAGTTGCCGAGGATGCCGGCCTGTTCGGCGTTGATCGACTCAGGGAAAATCACCAGCAGTGACTCGATGTCGTTCTGGTAGTCGAGCGCGACTTGGGCGACGCTGGACAGGTTGGCCATCAGGATCGGCAGCGTCGGTTGCACCCGCTCGATCAGCTGACGAGCTTCGTTGAGCGCCGGGCCGCCATGATCGATGACGGCGGCCAACGCCTGGTCGTTTCGTTGCAACTCGGTGGTCACGGTTGCCAAGTGCGCGGCCCAACCCTGGATGGCGTCCGACGTCTGTATTTGCGAGTCCGCTACCGGCTGCCACTGGTCGATGAGCGCAATCAGCGGGTCGAGATTTTTACGTGCGTCGATCGACAGGTTGGACCCGCCTTTGACAATGCGGGACAGCTCCGGACCCAAACCGCCCACCGCGGTGTACGACTCGTCGATAACGGTCTTCAGGTTGTCGTGGGGTATTGCCTGCAACGCGGTGTTCGCAGCGCTGAGCAGCGCGTTGATGTCAGGCGGCACCGACGTGTCGGCCGGCTGAATCACGTCGCCGTCCTTGAGCGGCGGTGAGGTGCCGTTGCGGGGCAGCAACTCGACATACGATTCGCCGATCGCCGATTGACTGTGCACCTCGGCCTTGAGATCTCGCGGGATATCGATGCCGGACTTCAGCGACAGCACGGCTACGACGCCGGTTCTGGTCAGGCGTACCGATTGCACCCGGCCGACTTCGGTGCCGCGATAGGTGACATTGCCGGTTTGATACAGCCCGCCGGATTGCGGCAGTTCCAGCTGCACGGCGTACCGGCCGACACCGAACAGCATGGCCGGCAGTTTCACGAAGTGCAGGGACATCACCGATAGCGCTACCAGCGCGATCACGCTCAAGATGATCAGCTGAATCTTCATTCGCCTGTCCAGGTGCATTTAGCGCCCCTGGTCCCAGCGGTATGGAATCGTCAGCGGATTGCCCGCGACGGACGGGGTGCCCGCCATGCACGGGCTCGGGTACTGGCCGATGGTGCGACCCCACTGCAGCTCCAGTTGGGTGAGGTGGCACTCGAACCGGGTGCCGGTGAACAGTCCTTGGTCAATCCGGCTGAGGGTGAGGTCGATGATCGCGGTCAGGTTGACGTAGTCGCCCCGCATGAAATTCTCGAAGGTCTCGTTCGGGAACGGGAAGGTCGGAATCAGGCTGAGCGCACGGGTCAGGCTCGGGCCCGCATTGGCCAGCGATTCCAGCACCGGTCCGACTTGTTTCAACTCTTTGACCAGGTTTGCTTCGGTTTTGTTGACCGTGTCGGCGGTGAGGGCGCTGAATTTACCCAGCTGATCGGCCGCCTCGACTAGGTTTTCCCGCTGGTCGTTGAGCACCGCGAGCGCATCGGGAATGGTGTCGATAGCCCTATCCAGGACGGGTTTCTGCGCGGCGAACTTTCCGACCAGATGATTGAGTTTCTCCGCGGCCGCGATGATGTCGCCCTTCTGGTCATTGAGGTTCGCGGTGAACTTGTCGAGTTGGCCGATCAGGCTGCGAAGATCGCGCTCGCGGCCGCGGAATGCGGTGCTCAACGCCTCGGTGATGTCCTGTACCTGACCCAACCCCCCGCCGTTGAGCACCAGCGACAACGCAGCCAGCGTCTGTTCGGTGCTCGGGTAGGCCCCCGCGTGGGACAACGTGATGAGTGAACCGTCGCGCAACCTGCCCTGCGGCGGTTCACTGGTCGGCGGCGCCAACTCGATGTGCAGCGAACCGAGCAGGCTGGTGGTGCCGATTTTGGCGGTCGCGTTGGCCGGCAGATGAACGTCGTCGTTGAGTCGCATGGTCAACAGCGCATGCCAGCCCTGGCGCTCGATCTTGGTCACGTGGCCGACCGTGACGTCGGCAACTCGCACCCGCGAGTTCGGTTGGATGTTGTTGACGTCGGGCAGCTGCGCCTGGATCACGAACGAGGTCGGGCCGCTGCCCTGCGTGCCGGGCAGCGGCAGCGAATTCAGTCCGTGCCAACTGCACCCTGACATGCCGGTCACGGCGAGGCACGCCACCAAGCTCGCCACCGCGCGGCCGCGCCAACGGAATCTCATGAGCCACCGCCGGAAGGGACCATCAGGCCGGGCAATCCGGCTGCGGGGTTGGTGGCGACCGTGCCGGCGGCCGGCGGCGGTGTCATCCCGGGCGGGGGCGCATTCGTCGCAGCAGCCGTCGGCGCCGGTGGAACGTGATCCGGCCGCATCCAGTCCTCGCTGTAGGTGACCTCGTTGGGCCTGGCCTGGGCGCCGACGAAGAGGTTCTCCCCCAACGGCAGGAAGTTGTATTGCCGGTTCTTGAAAATCGGCGCCAGGTATTGCGCGCAGAGTTTCGAGGCCTGGTCGGCGCCCAACCGAGACGCGGCCTGCACCGATCCGCAGAAGAAGCTGATCGGGTTGGCGAAGTTGTTGAGCGCCAGCGCGCCGGTCAGGGCACCGTTGGCTGGCTCGAAGATGTTGTTGAAGTCCTGCAACACCGTCGGCCCGAGATGCAGCGTCTGCTTGATGTCACCGAGGCTTTGGACCACCGCGGTGGTGATCGACGCCAGCTTGTCGGACGCGGTGCCGACCGCATCTCTGTTGTCGGCGGCGAAGCTTTGCACATCGCCGACGACGGAGTTGAGGTCGTTGACTGCCTGCCCGATCTTGTTCGGGTCGTCGGCCAGCACCGACGACACCGCAGCCAGATTGCGGTTCAGGTGCTCGAGCAAGTCGGCGCTGTCGTGCAGCGCCGTCACCAACGTGGACAGGTTCTTGAACGTGCCGAAGACGTCGTTGCTGTGGTCGCCGAGCGCGGACACGGTTTGCGACAACTTGATGATGGTGTCGCGGATGGTGGCGCCCTGTCCACGCAGATTGTCGGCGGCGGTGTTGATGAGTGCACCCAGTGTGCTCACACCGCCTGACTGGGTGGGCTGCAGCAGTTTGGTCACGCGCTCAAGCTGCGCGCGCAGATCGTCCCACTCGACGGGCACCGCGGTGCGGTTCTGCGGGATGACCGCGCCGTCGGCCATCGCGGGTCCGCCGGAGTACGGCGGCGTCAGCTGAATGGCACGACCCGTCACCAGCTGCGGTGACAGGATCGCGGCCTTGGCATCGGCCGGCACCTTGTACTTGCGGTCGAACCAGAACGTGATCTTGGACCGCAGCGGCTGCGGTTCGATCTTGTCGACCTTGCCGACCGTTACCCCGCGGATGCTCACGTCGTCGCCCTGGAACAAGCCGGTGCTGTTGTCGAAGTAGCCGACGACAACGGTTCGCTCGGTCTGATCAGTGGCCCGCATCAATGCGACCAGCCCGCCGACCAGGATCACTACCAGTGCGGCCGCCACGGTCGCGCGGGACCGCAGCCGCGCCATCATGATTGGGCTCCGGGCCGGGTGGGACCCGGGCCCACCTCGATGCTGCCCGGCGCGGGCGTCGGCTGCGGCACCGAGCCGAGTCCGGGTGGCGCGGGCGCGGGGGGTCCTGGTGGCGGCCCGCCGGGCGGCGGTGGCGGTGGCGGCTGCCGATAGGGGTAGCAGCCGGGACCTGCCCCACCGCAAGGGTGGTCGCCTGGGTTGCCGGTGATCGCGTCGGGCAGATTC
>JBAWAV010000230.1:0-6413 GCA_049589475.1 Mycobacterium sp. | reverse complement strand
ACCTCCATGTGCGAGCGAGCCGCCTCGATCGACGTGACGTCGGCGTCCAGGTCGGCGATCGCACCGATCACCTCACCGAACTCCGAGTAGCACAGATGCGTGTGGATCTGCGTGGAGTCCGAGACACCCGAGGTCGCCAGCCGGAACGACCCGACAGCCCAGTCCAAGTAGGCCTGCTTGTCGGCATCGCGCAGCGGCAACAGCTCTCGCAGCGCCGGCTCGTCGACCTGGATCACGGCGATGCCGGCCTCCTGCAGATCCACCGTCTCGTCGCGGATCGCCAACGCCACCTGGTTGGCGGTGTCAGCCAGCGGCTGGTCGTCGCGGACGAACGACCACGCCAAGATCGTCACCGGACCGGTGAGCATGCCCTTGACCGGCTTGTCGGTCAGCGACTGCGCGTACGTGATCCACTCGACCGTCATCGGGTGCGGGCGGGTGACATCTCCGTAAAGGATCGGCGGTCGAACGCAGCGACTGCCGTACGACTGCACCCAGCCGTTGTCGGTGGCGAAGAAGCCCTCCAACTGCTCGGCGAAGTACTGCACCATGTCGTTGCGCTCTGGCTCACCGTGCACCAGCACGTCGAGGCCCAGATTCTCCTGCAGCTTGATGACGTCGGCGATCTCGTTGCGCATCCGGTTCTCGTACTCGGCCTGGTCGATCTCGCCGGAACGTAATGCCGCACGCGCCTTACGAATTGCCGAGGTCTGCGGGTAGGAGCCGATCGTCGTGGTCGGCAGCGGCGGCAGATGCAGCCGCTCGGTCTGCTCCTCGCGACGCTTGTCGGCCGGCCCACGCTCGGTGCCACCGGACTTGGCGATCGACTCGATCCGATCACGCACCCGGTCGACGTGCAGGCGTGGGTCGCCCTCCCGCGACTTCACCGCGGCGTCGGACGCCTCGATCTCCTTCGCGACCGCCTCGCGGCCATCCTTCAGCGCCGTGGCCAACGCAGCGACCTCGTGCACCTTCTCGGCGCCGAACGCCAGCCAGCTGCGCAGGGCGTCGTCGAGATCGGTCTCCAGCTCCAGCGAGTAGGGCACGTGCAACGTCGAGCAGGACGTCGAAACAGCCAGCGAGCCCACCGAACCGAGCAGGCTGGCCAGCGTGCTCAGCGCCGACTCCAGGTCGGTGCGCCAGATGTTGCGGCCGTCGACGATCCCGGCCACCAGCGTCTTGTGGGCCAGCTCGGGGACGGACCCGACTGCGGCCTTCGAGCCGTAGACGAGATCGAGACCGATCGCCTCGACCGGTGTGCGCGCCAGCGCGGCCAACGCCGTGCCAGGGTCACCGAAGTAGGTGGCGACGTGGATGGCGGGCCGCTTGTCCAGCGCTCCGAGCGTGTTGTAGACCCTCTCGGCGAGGGCCGGTGCGTCAGCGGAGATATCAGTGACCAGAGCGGGTTCGTCGATCTGTACCCAGTCCACGCCCTTGTCGGCCAGCTGGTCGAGCAGGTCGGCGTAAAGGGCTGTGAGCTCGTCGAGCCGCCCGATCGGTGCGTCCCCGCCGTCGACCGCCTTGCTCAGCAGTAGGAAGGTGATCGGGCCGATGACGACCGGGCGAGCCGGAATGCCCTGCTCCTGAGCCTCTTTGAGCTCCGACAGCACCTTCTCGGGGTGCAGCGAGAACTTCGTCTTCGGCCCGATCTCGGGGACGATGTAGTGGTAGTTGGTGTCGAACCACTTCGTCATTTCCAGCGGTGCGATGTCGCCGGTACCACGGGCGGCCGCGAAATAGCGGTCGAGGTCGTCGGAGACGGTCTGTACCCGCGCCGGCAACGCGCCCAGCAGCACGGCGGTGTCCAGCATTTGGTCGTAGTACGAGAACGTGTTGGTGGGCACCGAGTCCAAGCCGGCGTCGGCCAGTTGCGCCCAGGTGTCGTGGCGCAGGGTCGCCGCGACCTTCTCGAGTTCGGAGCGGCTGGTTCGGCCTGCCCAGTAGCCCTCGGTGGCGCGCTTGAGTTCGCGCTTCGGGCCGATGCGCGGTGAGCCGGTAACGGTGGCAGTAAACGGTTTTGCGGTCACTATGGTTCTTGGTCCTTCAATCGACGGGGTGGTCGCCGCCAACGGACGCAGAACCGATCCGGTGCAGCGCATACACAGCCACTGCAACCGTTACGGCCAGACGCCCATTCCACGAGGCGGTGAACCGCCAGGCGCGGCGCGCCCGGCACAGCTGGCAGGTCTTCGGACTCGCAGGCGCGCACCGAGAGGTGCTCCTAATAGCCGTCGCTTCCCAGTCTTGCGACCAGTGCTGATGACGGCGGTCGTTCCTGCATACCGCTGCGGGACAGTCCCGGACTCACACCGGGTTCCCTCTTGCGAAGCACATCTAACGTGCTTCGTTCGATGCCGACTTCGTCACCAATGACATAGTCGGCAGACCAACTGCGTAGTGCAGATTACCCGATTGATGGTGGCGACCCGCTGCGCCCGGCTTCGCCGCGCTAGCGATCGCCGCTGGCGGTCAGCGCTTCAGGTATGGGCAGGTCGCCGTTGTTGAAGTCGATAGTCCGCCGGATCGTCGCGTCGTCGTTCAGCACGGCGGCCGCCACCAGCGCGACGTCTTCCCGTGAGACTTCCGCTTTTTCGGCGGCGTCGGCACCCACCGCGATCCGTGCGGTCGCGGGTTCCAGCGTCAGGCGTCCGGGCCCCAGCACGGTCCAGTCCAGGTCGCTGGCGCGCAGGTGGGCATCGGCCGCCGCTTTCGCCTCGGCATACGGGAAGAACGAATTATCCTGTGAAACACCGTGATTCGGGCTCGCGCCGAAGTAGGACACCATGACGAAGCGCCGCACGCCGGCCTGCCCGGCAGCGTCGATCACCCGGATCGCGGCGTCGCGGTCGACGGCAAAAGTACGGGCCGGGTCTCCGCCACCTGCGCCGGCGGAGAACACCACCGCGTCGTGGCCGGCGAGCAGATCAGCCAGCGCGCCGGTGTCCAGGTGCTCGATGTCGGCGATTACGGGACGGGCACCTGCGGCGGCGACGTCGTCGGCGTGGTCGGGATTGCGGAATACCGAGGTCACCTCGTCACCGCGGTCAGCCAGGATGCGGGCCAGGTACAGAGCGACCTTGCCGTGGCCGCCGATGATGGCAATGCGCGACACGCCTTTCAACGTACCTCGCGCGACGCTACCCGCCGCGTGAGCACCCCCGGCGCGAGCCGTCCAACGGGTTGGTCAACAATCGAAGGAAATAATCACGTGAAGGAGATATAGGTCATGGCTGAAGCCGTCATCGTCGAGGCAGTTCGTTCACCCGTCGGCAAACGCAACGGCGGCTTGTCCGGCGTGCACGCGGCCGACCTGTCCGCCCAGGTGCTCAACGGCCTGGTCGAGCGGGCCGGGATTGATCCCGGCCTTGTCGACGACGTGATCTGGGGATGCGTCGGGCAGGCCGGCGAGCAGGCTCTCGACATCGCCCGCACCGCGGTGCTGACCGCTGGTTGGCCCGAGACCGTGCCCGGTGTCACCGTTGACCGTCAGTGCGGGTCCAGCCAGCAGTCGGTCCACTTCGCCGCGGCCGGAGTAATCGCCGGGCACTACGACGTCGTCGTCGCCGGCGGGGTGGAGTCGATGTCCCGGACCCCGATGGGGTCTTCGTTGGCCAACGGCGGTAGGCCGTTCCCGCAGACCTTCCTGGACCGCTACCACGGTGTCGTCCCCAACCAGGGCATCGGCGCGGAGATGATTGCCGAGCGGTGGGGATTCGACCGGACCAAGGTCGACGAGTACTCTCTCGCCTCGCACGAGAAGGCTGCCGCCGCACAGGATTCCGGCGCATTCGATGACCAGATCGTCGGCATCAAGGACCAGGACGGAAACATTGTGCTCAAGGATGAGGGCATCCGTCGCGGCACGCCGATCGAGAAGATGGCACAGCTCAAGCCCGCCTTCAAGGAGGACGGCGTGATCCACGCCGGGAACTCCAGCCAGATCTCCGACGGATCTGCCGCCCTGCTGTTCATGTCGGCGGAGAAGGCCAAGGAGTTGAAGCTCACGCCGATCGCCCGGGTGCACACCGCCACGCTGGCCGGCGCTGACCCGGTGATCATGCTGACCGCACCGATCCCGGCGACCCAGAAAGCGCTGAAGCGCTCCGGCCTGTCGCTGGATGACATCGGAGTCTTCGAAGTCAACGAGGCGTTCGCGCCGGTGCCGCTGGCCTGGTTGAAAGACATCGGCGCCGACGAGAAGAAGCTGAACCCCAATGGCGGCGCGATCGCGCTCGGCCACCCGCTCGGCGGATCCGGTGCCCGGATCATGACGACCATGCTGTACCACATGCGGGACAAGGGAATTCGTTACGGACTGCAGACGATGTGTGAGGGCGGCGGACAGGCCAACGCCACCATCATCGAGCTGCTGTGACCGAACCTGCGGTGCTCACCGAGCGCCGCGGCAACGTCCTGGTCATCACGATCAACCGGCCGGAGGCGCGTAACTGCGTCAACGGCGCGGTGAGCATCGGTGTCGGCGACGCGTTACAGCAGGCGCAAGACGACGCCGAGGTGCGGGCGGTGGTGATCACCGGAGCCGGCGACAAATCCTTCTGTGCGGGAGCGGATCTCAAGGCGATTTCGCGTCGCGAGAACCTGTATCACCCTGACCACGCGGACTGGGGCTTCGCTGGTTACGTCCACCACTTCATCGACAAGCCGACCATCGCCGCGGTCAACGGCACCGCGCTCGGTGGCGGCACCGAACTGGCGCTGGCCAGTGATCTCGTGGTGGCCGAAGAACGCGCGCAATTCGGTCTGCCCGAGGTCAAAGTCGGCCTACTCGCCGGCGCCGGTGGAGTCTTTCGCATCGCGGAGCAACTGCCCCGCAAGATCGGGATGCAGATGCTGCTCACCGGGGAGCCGATCAGCGCCGCCGAGGCGGCCAACTGGGGACTGATCAACCAGGTCGTGCCGGACGGCACCGTGCTGGACGCCGCGCTGGCCCTGGCCGAGCGGGTGACGGTCAATGCGCCGCTGTCGGTGCAGGCCAGCAAGCGGATCGCGTGCGGCGCCGACGACGGCGTCATCCCGGACGAGGAGCCTAGCTGGGCCCGGACCACCCGCGAGTTCGGCACGTTGCTGAGAACCGAGGATGCCAAGGAAGGCCCGCTCGCGTTCGCCGAGAAGCGTCCGCCAGTCTGGAAGGCCCGGTAATCGCTAGTCGAGCGGCATCAGGTGGTCGATAGGACTAATGATGCGGCCGTCGACGATCGGCACGCACTCGGTGGGCAGTTCGGCAGTCACTGCCACCCCCTCGCGATGCAGCTCGTCGAGAAAGCGTGGTAGCGCGCCCATGGCACCGGACGCCACGTCGTGGATTACCACGACTGTGTGTTCACGCGCCCGGACGTCGGTTAGTGCGCGTGCGACCCAGCCGCCCGGATCCGCCCAATCGCGCGGCACGCTGTTCCACAACACGCAGGTGTGTTTGCCGCTGACCAGATAATCGACCGCAGTCCGGTTAAGGCATCTCCGATCGAGCTGCCCCTCGGTGCCCCAAGGGCGAAACAGGAAGCTGTCTCCGGTGAATTGACGTAAAACATCGTGGGCCGTGGCGATTTCGGCGATAGTTTCCTTCTCGCGCAGCTCACCGAGTGGTCGGCCATGAGTTAGCGAGTGATTGCCCACCCGGTGACAATCGCCAACCATCCGAGTGAGCAGGGCGAGTGTAGCCGCGTCGCCTTCTACGCGGTTGGCGACGACGAAAAAGATCGCCCGGAGTGATCGCTGCGCGAGGATGTCGAGCACCTGGTCGGTCACACCGGGCGTCGGTCCGTTGTCGAAAGTGAGTGTGACCCTTTTGCCTCGCGACACAGCCTCCGATGACCTCTCTGACTCCGACGCCGAGGCGCTCGTCCCTCCCCTCCGGGGACGAGTGCCTCAGCCAGCCTGGCAACGCTAGCTATGAGTTGTCGCGATATAGGTGCTAACTGATCGATCAGTCAGCTACTGTAGCCCGGACCGCTGACACCAGACAACGGAGACTTCGTCGACCACGCCCGAACCGAGTCCGTCCGCTGCGACAAACGCCCGAATGCGTATCCTCGCGGCGGCTTTCGCGTGCTTCTGCGAGTTTGGTTACGAGAAATCCTCGATGAAGCGGATCGCCTTACGCGCCGGTGTCTCGCAGCCTCTGCTTCACCACCACTTCGACAACAAAGAACGGCTGCTCCAATCGGCGATTGGCATGATGACCGCTGATATGTTCTCGGCGGCAGCCGACCTGTTACCGCAGAGCGGATCTGTCACTGAACGACTGGATGCTGCAAAAGAACTGCTGTATGCGCTCTTCGTCAACAATTTGATCGCCGCGTCCTTCACCGTGGAATTCGCCGCAGCGGCAAACCACAATGAGTCCCTCAAGCAAGCCTATTTGGACCACCAGCAAACGCAACGGCGGAATGTCG
>JBAWAV010000229.1:0-6080 GCA_049589475.1 Mycobacterium sp. | reverse complement strand
CCCCGGCACCGGCCCCGGTCCCCGCGCCGGCCGTCACCACGGCCGCTGCGCCCGCCGCACCCCCGCCGCCACCTACGCCGGCCGGACCACCGCTGGCCACCATGCAGGGCTACCTCTACATGGTCGGCGTCCTGTCCGCGACGGCGCGCAGGGCAGCGAGCCAAGCCGCCCGGGCCAAGGAAGCGCAACCGGCTGAGGGCACCGAGAACCCGGCCGTCGCGCCGGCCCCCAAAACGACGCCCAGCGGCCGGCGCCGGCGCGGCACAGTCGAACGACTCGGGCGCGGCCACGAATACATGGATCTCGACAACGAACCGACCGTGACGCCCTCGACGCAGGGCGCCGGGCCACTTGGCTTCTCCGGAACCGCTGCCAAAGTCAGCAGCGGAGCTGCGGCGGGATTGGCCACGCTGACCGACGACGATTACGGCAGCGGACCGCGGATGCCGATGATGCCGGGCACCTGGGGCGGCGATTCCCCCGACGCGGGCGACGACTGACGACGGGAGTTTTGGTCAGCAGCCCACCTGCTCACACGCCCGTCTGCTCTTCGACCGATCGACTTCTCAGTTCGCGTTTGAGGATCTTCCCGCCCTCGTTACGGGGCAGCGCGTCGAGGAATACCACGTCCCGCGGAATCTTAAAGCGGGCCAGACGATTTCGGACGAACTCTTTGACGTCACGTTCGGTGAGTGACGCGCCCGGCCGCACCACGACATAGCTGCAGAGGCGTTGGCCGAACTCCTCGTCGCTGACTCCGACGACAGCGACGTCAACAATGTCGGGATGGTGCGCAAGTGCATCTTCGACCTCGCCCGGAAACACGTTCTCTCCCCCGGAGACGATCATTTCGTCGTCGCGCCCGTCGATGAACAGCCGGCCGGCCAAATCGAAATGGCCGACGTCGCCTGTGGCCAGCAGCCCTTCGATCGTTTCCTTCGTGCCACCACCCGTGTAACCCTCGAAGGCAAGCCCGTTGCCCACGAAGATCCGCCCCGCCATGCCCGGGGCAGCCTCGTGTTGGTTGTCGACGAAAACTTTGACGACCGATCCGGGTACGACTCCCCCAACACAGCCCGGTTCCGCGGAAAGGTCGGCGGGCGTGGCGATCGTCGCGTATGCGACCTCGGTGGATCCGTACATGTTGTAGACAACCGGCCCAAGCGCTTCCAGCGCGCGGGTGGCCAGGGCGACACCAAACTGCGAACCGCCGACGAACACGATGCGTAACGCCGACAAATCGTGCTCGGCGAGCGCTGCCGGACCCAGGTCGAGGATGCGCCGCAGCATGATCGGCACGACGATCATGGCGCTGGCTTGATGTGTTGCGACGCTGTTCAAGGTCTTGAAGGGGTCGAACTCGCGACGCAGCACCAGCGTTGAGCCCAGCACCATCGCGAACATCGCGTGGCTGAAGGCCAGCGAATGGAACAGCGGCACACAGCATTCGGTGACTTCGCGGCCCCGGAACGGCACCTTGCCGAGCAGCCCGCCGACCGGTATCAGCGAATACGGCTCCGAACGCGCGGCACCTTTCGGGGTACCCGTCGTCCCGCTGGTCAAAATCACGATCCTGGGTCGACCGCCGGATCGAGGCGGCGGCGCGGTGTCGCCGTGCTCGATCAGCGCGTCGAGAGTGTCGGCAGCGGGCGTCTGCGGGGTGCCGGTCCAAGCCCGAATCCGGCCAAATTTTGGGTGCACGTCGGCGACCACGGCGCTGAACTCGTCATCGTGGACAAGCAGGTCGGCGCGTTCACGGGTGACCATGTCGGCGAGTTGCACGCTGCCGAAGCCGGTGTTGAGCAGCACGACACCGGCGCCACACTTGGCGGCGGCGTAGACGGCTTCCAAGAAGCCCCGGTGGTTGCGGGCCAGGATGGCCACACTGGCGTCTGGCCCCAGCCCCAGCCGGCGCCACTGGTTGGCCAACGCGTTGGTCCGGCGATCCAGCTCACCGAAACTGAGCGCCCCTCGCTCGTCGATCAGCGCCAGCCCGTCGGGGTCGCGGGCAGCGGTGATCACCGTTGCCGCGCCCAGCAAGCCGTAGCGGTCAACCGCGCGCAGTACCGCAGAGATCCGGCCGACCGGGATCAACCGCAACCCGCCGGACTGCGCATACAACAGCAGCGACAGCGTTTCCAACCCGAGCCGCCGCGCCGTTCTCGCCAGCAATGTCATCTAATCGATGCTGCCGCCAAGCGGCGCCATCGATTAGGGCGCAACGCCCCCGCGTCCGAAGGTCTTTGGTCAGCTGCCAGGCGGCCGACGACCGAATCTCAGCAGCAATCCTCGCCGCGCCACGACTTGACGCCCTGCCAGATCGCCACGGCAGCGATGCCCAGCCCGATCGCCGGGTCGAACCACCAACAGCCCGGCCAGAACGCGAGCACCCCCAGGCCCACCAGCACCGCCGCGGCCTGCGCACCACACAGATAGTTCTGGGTGCCTTCGCCCTCGGTCGCGGCTGAACCCAGCCGATGGGCAAGGACGTGCTTGGCGTGCCCGAGGGTCGGCATCAGCAGCAGTGAGGCGGCGGTCAGCACGATGCCGATCAGCGACGTTTCGGCGTACTGCTTGTCGAGGAGGTGGTGAACGGACTCCGCAGCGATGTAGGGAGCGGTCAGCCAGAACGACAGCGCGACACCACGCTCGGCCCGTCGCTCAGCGGTCGGCGACGTCATGCGCGTCCCGGAGAACCGCCATGCGACCATCGCGCTGGCCAGTGCCTCGGGCAGGCTGCCCAGCGCCCATCCGGTCAATGCGATCGATCCGACCGACAGGCCTTGCCACAGCCCCACCACGCCCTCACTGAGCATGGCGGCCATGCTGACCCAGGCCAGCCGCCAGGCCCACCGCGCACTCCGCTGCCATCGTGCGTCTTGAGGGACGGCGTGCGCGTGCCCGTCGCCGGCACAGCCGGCTTCCGCGACAAGCCCGGCTGGATCGCCGATCGCACGGGATTCGGTCACCCAGCGATGTTAAGCCAATCGTCTAAGCAGGCGGCAGTGGCCGCTTCAAGGTGCAGACGATGCTCCACTCGAAGTAGAACTCGCCGCCTTTGTCGTACCCGGCAAAGTGGTGCGAGACCTGCGCGCGCTGCACCGAAGAGTTCACGATCTCCCAGCCCTGATCGCCGTGGGCGTTCGTCTGCCGGGAGACTTCGTCGATAACCGCTTCCAGGGATTCGTTCTTCACGTGAATGAAGGTGTTTTCCCAACGCTGCGGATGCCAGTTGCCGTCTGACGCCAGTCCCGTCGCAGACTCGGCCGAAGGTGCGCTCATGACGCGGCACGGTACGCCGTCGCGACCTCGGAAAAGTGAATGGAAACTGACCGAGGCGTTAAGTGCAGCCGACGGGCCGACACACCGCACCGCCTCGCTACCCTGGCCAGTATGGCGCGCATCGACAACGACACCTGGGACCTGGCGACGAGCGTGGGAGCGACCGCGACCATGGTGGCCGCGGGCCGGGCCCGGGCGACAAAAGAGCACCTCATCGACGACCCGTTCGCCGAGCCATTGGTGCGGGCGGTCGGCGTCGACTTCTTCACCCGATGGGCGGCAGGCGAACTCAGCGGCGACGAGGTCGACATTCCCGGCCATCCATGGGGCATGCAGCCGATGACCGATCTGCTGACCGTGCGCACCCGTCTCATCGACCAGTTCATCAGTGACGCAACGGCCTCCGGTATCCGGCAGGCGGTGATCCTGGCCTCCGGGTTGGACGCCCGCGGATACCGGCTGTCCTGGCCCGCCGGGACGGTGGTGTTCGAGATCGACCAGCAGCAGGTCACCGACTTCAAGACGGCGACGCTCGCCGCCGCGGGCGCCGGGCCGACCGTCGACCTGCGTGCGGTCCCGGTCGATCTGCGCGACGACTGGCCCGCAGCCTTGCGGCGGGCCGGTTTCGACCCGCAAAGCCCGACCGTGTGGGTCGCCGAAGGCCTGCTGGCCTTCCTGCCGCCGCAGGCCCAGGATCGCTTGCTGGACAACATCACCGACCTCAGCGCCGCAGGCAGCCGGCTGGTGGTGGAGATCTTCCTGAGCACGCCGGAATCGCTGGAGGTCATGCACACGACGTCGCAAAACTGGTACGAGCACGGCCTCGATGCCCGCCTCGACGACCTGTGGTACGGCGGCGAACGCCACGACGTCGCGCCCTATCTCGACGAACGCGGCTGGCAGACGAGCCGGCATCGGTCCGCACAGCTACTGGCCGACGCGGGATTGGCGGTGCCGCAGCGCAACAACCCTCAGACCGAAAACTATTACTGCACAGCACAATTCACTGGCAACTAGCCTTTGCGACGGTAGCCTTCGATCTCCTGCTCTTCAAGTGCGTACGGCCTCGCGTGCGGTGCCCGTCATGGCGGTCACCGTACAGTTCGTCGTCGTCGACCGATACCGCCGGCGCGCAGGCAGGGACCTGTAGCGTGCTCTCATGGTGGATTTTGCTCTGCGCTCGTGTGGTTTACGTGGGCACGCGACATTTGCTCCCGATGAGCCGAACCTTCGCGAGCGCCTGAAGGCTGACACCCCCGCCGGTGAGGCGTGGCGTTGTTTGCGTTGCGAGACTTTCGTTGTAGGCCCGCCGCGGCGCAGCGGCCCGGCGAACACCGCGCCGGAAATTCCTCGCGGACGCTTCCTGCGGGATCGGACCCTGATGCGAGCGCTCGCCATCGAGCGCGCTTTTCGCTGCGCCATTTTTGCTCTGATGGCGGCCGGCGTGTTCAAGGTCAGTGGATCACGCGAACGCTTGCAGCATGCGTTGGAGCAAGACATTCCGCTGCTGAAGCCGCTGGCCAACCAGATCGGCTGGGATCCGGAGAATTCCAAGCTTGTTCGTCATATCGCGCACGCGTTCGCGCTGTCTTCGACGACACTGCAGTGGATCGCCGTCGGCCTGGCCGCCTACGCGCTGATCGAACTCATCGAGGCGGTCGGGTTGTGGCTGATGAAGCGATGGGGTGAGTACTTCGCGGTAATCGCCACCAGCGTCTTCCTTCCGCTGGAGATCTACGAGCTGACCGAAAAGATCACCGCCCTGCGGCTTGTCGCGCTCGTCGTCAACATCGTCGCGGTGATATGGCTGCTGTGGAGCAAGCGGTTGTTCGGCCTCAACGGTGGCGGCGAAGCCTACCGACGGGAACACGAAGCGGAAAGCCTGCTGAGCGTCGAACAAGCCGGCGCCGGCGAAACCGTCTCTGGCGCAACGGCCTAACCTACGATTCCGGCTGCAGTTCAGCCCGGTGCTGCAGCGCGTAGGCGACGGCACGTGTGCGATTCTCCGCGCCGAGCTTGACCAGAATGGCCTCGACGTGGTGGCCGACGGTCTTGGGGCTGATGTTCAGCTCGGCCCCGATCTCACGGTTGCTGCGCCCGGCGACGAGCAGGTCGAACACCTGGCGCTGACGGCAGGTCAGCGCATGCGGGTCAGACAGCGTCTCGGCCCGACGGGTGCGAGGGGCACGCTCGCGCAGCCCGGCCAGCCGCTGCTGGGCGCGACGGGCCGCAGCCTTGGCGCCGAGTCGACGGAACGTGACCAGCGCCGTTTTCACCGCCGCGACATCGCCACCGAGCTGGGCCAGAGCCGCGTCGTACGGGCAGCCGCGGCGGGCCCATTCTTCGGCGGCGCTCTGCCAGTCTCCGCGGATTTCCCGCTCGAACGGCGTGCAGGCGTCGCCGTCGGTGGGCTCACATGTGCCGCCGGCCAGGCGAACCCAGCGGCGTAACTGGCCGACCTGCCACCGGTCGGCGTATTCGTGCGCGGCCGCTAACCCGGCTTGCGCTTCGGCCAGCGCCGTCTCGTCATCGCCGGCGAGCCAGGCTACTTCGGCGCGTGCCACCGACACCGCACCCAGGTGGACCAGGTCACCGGGTTGGGCGCCGGAGTCGACCTCATTCGGCAGGGCAGCGGCAGGCCGCTGGCCGCGCCGCGCGCGGATCAGTGCGAGCGTCACCAGCGGCAGGATCCGGTGCTGCGGGCTGAGCTCGGGCCGGGTCACGATCTGTTCGGCGGTGACTGCGGCGCGGTCCCATTCGCCGCGGTGCAGTTGCGCCAGCGTGGCAGCGGCGGTCAG
>JBAWAV010000228.1:0-5382 GCA_049589475.1 Mycobacterium sp. | reverse complement strand
CGTACGGAAACGTCTACGTCGCCAAGGTCGCCATGGGTGCCGACCCGCAGCAGACCCTGCAGGCCTTCCGCGAGGCGGAGGCTTACGATGGCCCGTCGCTGGTGATCGGCTACAGCCAGTGCATTGCCCACGGCATCGATATGCGCCTCGGGATGGATCAGCAGTACCGCGCGGTCGCCAGCGGACATTGGCCGCTGGTCCGTTACGACCCGGTACTTCGTGCTAGCGGCCACAATCCGTTCCTGCTCGATTCGCATCGACCACGAATCCCGCTGTCCGACTACGTCTACCGAGAGTTGCGGTATCGCTCACTGGCCAACGCCGATCCGGTGGAAGCCGAACGGCTGCTCGGGCTGGCGGAACAGGCGATCGAACAACGCTGGAATACCTACGAGGAGATGGCTTCCCGCGGTCCCGAACACTTTCACGCCGACGCCCGCAGGGAGCGCTGATGGAGCTATCGACTTGCTATATGGGCCTCACGTTGCAAAACCCCTTGGTGGCAGCGGCATCTCCACTGTCGCAGACCGTGGACGGCATCCGGCGCCTCGCCGATGCCGGTGTCGGTGCGGTCGTGCTCTACTCGCTGTTCGAAGAGCAACTGCGCCGCGAGGCCGAGCAGAACGCACGTCTTGCCGAGGCAGGCACCGAGAGCTTCGCCGAGTCGTTGTCGTATTTTCCGGCCGGTTCCGGCGAGGACCAAGGCCCACGCCGTTACCTAACTCTCCTTGAACGCGCGGCCGGCAGGGTCTCAGTTCCGGTGATCGGCAGCCTCAACGGCAGCACGCCCGGCAGTTGGGCCGGCTACGCCCGGTCAATGCAGGACTGTGGCGCGGCCGCAATCGAATTGAACATCTACTACCTGCCGGGCGATCCGCACATCTGCGGCCGCGATGTCGAGCAGCGTCACCTCGACATCCTGGCGCGGGTCAAGGACGCGGTGACCGTCCCGGTCGCCGTCAAGCTCAGCCCGTACTTCAGCGCGACCGGCGAAATGGCGCGGCGCCTGGATGAGGCCGGTGCCGACGCGCTTGTTCTATTCAATAGATTCCTGCAGCCCGACGTCGACCCCGAGACCCTGACCGTCGTGCGCGCGGTGTCGTTGTCCACGCCAGAGGAGATTCGGTTGCCGCTGACGTGGATTGCGTTACTGCGCGGACGGGTCGGCGCGTCGCTCGCCGCGACGACCGGCGTCGAGAGCGCCACGGAGCTGATCAAGTACCTGCTCGCCGGCGCGGATGTGGTGATGACCGCGTCAGCACTGCTGCGCCACGGCCCGGAACACGCCGCCGTACTGCTCGACGGCTTGCGTGAATGGATGGGGCGCAAGGGATATACCACCGTCGAGGAACTGCGTGGGCTGCTCGCCACCCCCGTCGGCGCCGACGAGACCACCCGCGAACGCGGGGACTACGTCAGCGCACTACGGCAAGCCAACAACACCGACTACGGCCCCTGGTCACCGTAGCGGCTCGTACACATTCGACGGTGGTTCGCCGTCACTCAAGGTCTTTCGACCCTTACCTTGGCGCCGCCGCAGGCGTTGAGTGAACGTTGCGAGCGATAGCCATCGGCCCTCGCGTGATGGGAAGACCCCAATGACAATCAATGGCGACCGCATATCCACAACCGCCACAGCGACGAATGTCGCGTCGATGTTTTTCGACCGCGTACAGATGTCGGCGGATAAGGAGGCCTTCCGCTACCTCGTTGCCGGCGAATGGGTTTCGGCGACCTGGCAGCAGACCGCGGACCGCGTCGAGACGCTGGCGGCCGGCCTGCTGGCGATGGGCATCGAACCCGAGCAGCGGGTCGGTATCGCGTCGAGCACGCGGTATGAGTGGATTCTGGCCGATCTGGCGATCATGTGTTCCGGGGCCGCCACCACCACCGTGTATCCCAACACCAACGCCGCCGGCACCGCCTACATTCTGGCCGACTCGGAATGCCGAGTCGTGTTCGCCGAGGACACCGGGCAGCTGGCGAAGCTGACCGAACGCCGCGCCGAGTTGCCCGGCCTCACCAAGGTGGTGCTATTCGACGGCCCCGGCGACGGCGACTGGGTGATCACCTTGGCGGGCCTCGCCGAGTTGGGGCAGAAGTATCTGCTGGAGCATCCGTCGGGCGTGAAGACCCGAACGGACGCGATCACCCCGCAGCAGTTGGCGACGTTGATCTACACCTCAGGAACCACCGGACCGCCCAAGGGGGTGCGGTTGCCGCATTCCGCCTGGGCCTACGAGGGGACCGCGACCGTCGCGTTGAACCTGATGCGCGAGGAGGATCTCCAGTTGTTGTGGTTGCCGATGGCCCACGCGTTCGGCAAGGTGCTGATCACCGCCCAGTTGGCGTGCGGGTTCGTCACCGCGATCGACGGGCGCGTCGACAAGATCGTCGACAACATGGCGGTGGTCAAACCGACGGTGATGGGCGCCGCACCCCGCATCTTCGAAAAGGCGCACGCCCGCATCGTCACCACCCAGCAAGCCCAGGGGGGCCTGCGGGCCCGGCTGTTCGCGGCCGCATTCACCGTGGGGCTGGAAGTGGACCGGCGACGGCGCGCCGGGCGCGCCGCGTCATTGCCGATGTCGCTACTGCATGGGCTGTTCGACCGCCTGGTGTTCAGCAAGGTGCGTGAAGTGTTCGGCGGGCGCATCCGGTTTTTCATCTCCGGCGCGGCACCGTTGAACCGCGAGATCGGCGAGTGGTTCCACGCCGCGGGTCTGCTGATCCTGGAGGGCTACGGCATGACCGAGAGCTCGGCCGGGGCGTGCGTCAACCGGCCCGACCAGTACAAGTTGGGCACCGTGGGCCTGCCCATGGACGGCACGTCGATACGCATCAACGACGGTGATGGGGAAATCCAGATCCACGGCGCCTGTGTGATGGACGGCTACCACAACCTGCCCGACAAAACGGCGGAGACGTTCACCCAGGACGGCTGGCTGCGCAGCGGCGATCTGGGCAAAATCGACGCCGACGGCTTCCTCACCGTCACCGGCCGGATCAAAGAGATGTTCAAGACTTCCGGCGGCAAATACATCGCCCCGCCGGCCATCGAGGCGAAGTTCATGGCGATGTGTCCCTATGTCAGCCAGTTCATGGTGTTCGGGGAGGCCCGTAACTTTTGCGTGGCGTTGATCGCCCTGGATCCCGACCTGATGGCGGAGTGGGCAGCAGAGAACGGACTCGACGGCGCGACCTACCAGGACCTGGTCAACGCGCCCAGGGTGGGGGAGATGATCGGTGAGTACATCGCCAAGCTCAACGGCGAACTCAACCGATGGGAAACCATCAAAAAGTGGGTGCTGCTCGACCACGATCTGTCCATCGAGCGCGGTGAGCTGACACCGTCTCTGAAGGTGAAACGGTCCGTAGTGGCCGAACAGAACAAGCAAGTCCTCGACGCCTTGTACACCTGATCGAGCCCTCGTTCGCCTACGTCTGTCCTCGCTATCGTCAGCGCGCCAAACCGAACGGGTGCTTCGGGAACGAGTCCGCGATTTCGAGAAGTCGGTTGTATTTCGCGACGCGTTCCCCTCGCGCCGGTGCACCGGACTTCATCTGGCCGCATCCCGAACCGACGGCCAGGTCCGCGATGAACGTATCGTCCGTCTCACCCGACCGATGCGAGATCATTGCGGCGTATCCGGAATCCCGGCATACCCGAAGCGCCTCAAGAGTTTCGGACACGGTTCCGACCTGATTGACCTTGATCAATGCGGCGTTGCCGATGCCGGCGCTGATGGCGAACGCAATCAACTCCGGATTGGTGACGAAGTTGTCGTCGCCCACCAACTGGACGCGCTCGCCAAGCCTGGCGGTGAGCTTCTGCCAGCCTGCATCGTCGGTCTCGCCGAGGCCATCCTCGATGCTCCAGATGGGGAATTCGTCGATCATCTGCGCATAGCGATCGATCATGTCTTCGCTCGACAACGACTCGCCACCAACGGCATACCGGCCGTCACGGTGAAATTCGCTCGAGGCCGGATCGAGGGCGATAGCGACGCCGCTTCGTCCGGCGGTATAACCCGCGTCCCTGATGGCGTGCACGATCAGCGCCAAAACTTCTTCTGGCAAGGCGATTTCGGGCGCGAAGCCACCCTCGTCTCCTAGCCCCGTCTCGAAGCCACGCTCCGCCAGCACCGCACGCAACCGTTGATACACCTCGGCGCCGGCACGGACCGCTTCCGGCAGCGACGGCGCCCCGATCGGCGCGATCATGAACTCCTGAAAATCGAGGGCATTCCTCGCGTGCACGCCCCCATTGACAACGTTGAAGTGCGGCACCGGTAGCCGCGCAAGCACCCCGTCAGGAGTGAGCCGTCGCCACAGGGGCTGGCCCGACTCGAGAGCAAATGCTTGGGCAGCGGCCATCGAAGCACCCACAATGGCGTTGGCGCCCAACCGCGACTTGTCGGCCGTGCCGTCTAGCCTGCGCAGGTCGTCGTCAACCTGCTCAAGCGAGGCGAACGAACGACCGGTCAGCGCATCGGCGATCGGTCCGTTGACGTGGGCAACCGCCTGCTGCACGCCCGAGCCCGAGTACCGCTTTTCGTCGTGGTCTCGCAACTCGACCGCCTCGCGGCTGCCAGTCGATGCACCGGAGGGCACCCCCGATGTCGCACTGCGACCGTCGGACAGCGTCGCTCGCACCCGCAGGGTGGGTCGACCACGCGAGTCCAAAATCTCAATCGCCGAGATCGACGAAAAACGCACTGTCACCTGAACTCCTCCGAGTCATGCACGACAGCGGCCGTTGTAGGCAGCGGCACACGGCCACCGGCATGTTCAGGCACGGAGTAAACGCTCCACGAGTTCAGCAGCGGACAGCCAAATCCATCCCGAACCAGCTGACATTCTCAGCCTCGACTGACGCTACACCCGTCGGACAACTTTCAGAGACGCCAAATCATGCGCCAGCGCTGCCGCTCTGATTCCCCGTTACCCTGAGACGAACTCGATACCCCTGAGTGACAGGGTGGTGCAGCAACGATGACTTCCGGTATCGCGACGATTCTCAACCGGCACGAGCGTGACCGTGCCGGGCTCCTCGACATCTTGTGGGATGTACAACGCGAATCCGGCTACATCTCCGCCGAATCCGCCGCCGGGATCGCCGATTGGCTCGGGCTGTCCGTCGAGGATGTTCTGGAGACCGCGACGTTCTACCATTTCTTCCACACCACGCCGTCGGGCCGTCATCGAATTTATCTGAGCAACAACGTCATCGCGAAAATGCACGGCTACCGCGAGGTGTATCAGGCCCTGGAACTCGAGACTGGGACACGATTCGGCGGCCCCGGGTCGGACGACTTCGGGCTGTTTGAAACCGCGTGTATCGGTATGAGTGACCACGAACCGGCGATGCTCATCGACGAT
>JBAWAV010000227.1:0-6568 GCA_049589475.1 Mycobacterium sp. | reverse complement strand
TGACGGTGTTGATCTCACCGTTGTGCGCGATGCGCCGGAACGGATGGGCCAGCGGCCACGACGGGAAGGTGTTCGTGGAGAACCGGGAGTGCACGATGCCCAGCGCGCTGGTCAGCCGCTGGTCTTGCAGGTCTAGGTAGAACGCCTTGAGCTGCGGCGTGGTCAACATGCCCTTGTAGACCATGGTCTGACCGGAAAGGCTTGGGAAATAGACGGTTTCGCGTCCCGGGCCATCCTGGCCGGGGCCCTTGGTGCCGAGCTCGTGCTCGGCACGCTTACGGATCACGTAGGCCCGGCGCTCCAGCCGCATGCCGTCGGCGCCGGCGATGAAGATCTGCCGGAAGGTGGGCATCGCGTCGCGGGCCAGGGCGCCCAGCGAAGACTCGTCAGTGGGCACGTTGCGCCAACCCAGCACCTGCAGGCCCTCGGCCTCGACGATCTTCTCCACCGCGGCGGCGGCCGCTACGGCGTCCTTCGACGACTGCGGCAGGAACGCGATGCCGGTCGCGTAGCTGCCGGCTTCCGGCAACTCGAAGTCGACGACCTGACGGAAGAAGTCGTCCGGCACCTGGATCAGGATGCCGGCGCCGTCACCGCTGTTCGGCTCGGCACCTTGGGCGCCGCGATGCTCGAGGTTGACCAGCGCGGTGATGGCCTTGTCCACGATGTTGCGGCTGCGCCGGCCGTGCATGTCGACGACCATCGCAACCCCGCACGAGTCATGCTCGAATGCGGGGTTGTAGAGCCCGACGCGTTGGGGCGCCATTCCCACCTGACCCTTCGCCAAAAGAACTTTCCGCCGCGGAATTCGCCTCCGCTCCGTTGGCGCCGCCCGGAAGGCTGTGGGCTGAACCCCATCGGTCTTGTCGAATGTGGTGTTCGCCTGGTGGCGATGATCCGGTCGGGGATTCATCCGTGCAGCGCTGAACGGTGGCCCAGTTACCGGTTTCGACAAGTCGTAAAACGATATGACAAAACCCGCCTGACATGCCAACTTGACCAATTCTAACCTCCGGGTCGCCGGCGCCGCTGTGCTGAGCGACAGCCCCTACCGTGGCCGGTCGGGTCAGCCTGTGCCGCAGGGCATTTGGGCGTACCGAAGCGTGTTTTGATCCGGCGGCCCTCGATCGGACGGCCGGGTCGGCCGGGTCGGGAATTTGCTGTGGTTGCGGCCAAATGCATGGTCGAGAGGACCCCCGGCTCACAGCGATCGCCTCCGGCGGGTGATGGAGCTCACCAAAACGCGAGGCAGCGGGGCTCGGCGAGCGAATTTTGCCGGCCGGCGGTGGGCCGGGGCGGATAACCGCGGGCTTTTGCCCAAAAGTTGCCCGGATTTTTCTGCGGCCGGTGCCTGTGACCTGCGCGATCAATCATCGTGGCATTGGACCCCTCGCGACGGAACTACGATGCCTTCGTGCGCCAGCTCACCGTTGCGACAGGTTTTACGGCCGGCCTATGAGCGAATCCGACGACTTTCTGCGGGACCGGGTGCGTCCCACGCAACCCAGCGGTCCTGCGGGCCCGCCGGACCCGCAGCCACATCCGGCGTCGCCGCAGCGGCCCCCTCCCCCGGGTCCGGCGGCGCCGGCGGAGCGGCCGTCGTGGAACGCCCTCGACTTCGCGCCGCGCAGCGGGGCCGAACTGAAGCGCCCCGGCCCCAGATACGGCTGGCGCCGCGTCGTCTACCAGGCCACGTTCGGCCTGCTCAACCTTGGGCCCTCCGCCGCAGAGCAGCAGGAGGAGGCCTACGAAGCGGCGATCGGGTCAGCGCTACGGGGCAACTACAAGGTGGGTGTGCTGGGCAAGGGCGGGGTCGGTAAGACCACCGTCGCGGCCAGCGTCGGCTCGATCTTCGCCGAGCTGCGCCGACAGGACCGGGTGGTCGCCGTCGACGCCGACACCGCCTTCGGCCGGCTCGGCAGCCGGATCGACCCGCAGGCCAGCGGCTCGTACTGGGAACTCGCCTCGGACAAGAACCTTCGGTCGTTTTCCGACGTGAGTAGCCGGGTCGGCAGTAACTCCGCGGGCCTGTACGTGCTGGCCGGCGAACCGACGGCCGGACCGCGGCGGGTGCTGGACCCTGCGCTGTATCGCGAAGCCGCCTCGCGGCTCGACCGCCACTTCACGATCGCGATCATCGACTGCGGCTCCACGATGGACGCGCCGGTCACCCAGGAGGCGCTGAGCGACCTGGACGCGCTGATCGTGGTCTCCTCGCCCTGGGCCGACGGCGCCTCGGCGGCGGCGCAGACGATGGAATGGCTGGCTGCGCACGGCCGTACCGGTCTGCTGCGTCGCACCGTGGTGGTGCTCAACGACTCCGACGGTCACTCGGACAAGCGCACCCGATCGGTGCTGGCGCACCAGTTCGTCGATCGCGGTCAGACGGTGGTGCAGGTGCCGTTCGATCCGCACCTGCGGCCGGGCGGCGTCATCGATGTACGCAGCGAGCTGGGTCGCGGCACGCGGCGCAAGTTCCTGGAGATCGCGGCGACGGTCGCCGGGTTCTTCGCATCCCGACCGGAGACCCCGCGCCGCTAGCGCAGCGACGGGTCGGCCGTGGCTTCGATCTTGGTCACCAGCTGCCCGTCGATGGTCAGCACGATGACGGCGAACAGTCGCCGCTCGGCGAACGCCAGCAGCACCGGCTGGCCGACGGGTCCGCTTACCACCGTCACTCCGGGCCCCAGGTAACGCAGCAGGTTGACCGCGACGTCGTGGGGCCCGTGGTTGATCTGCGGCGGGGGCGCCGGGTCGGAGAGCACCGTGCCGACACCCCACACCGTCGGATCCAGCACCGCCGCCAGACCGGCCAGATCGCCATCGGCACAGGCGGTGATGAATTTTTCGGTGACCAGCTGATGCTCGGTCACCGGTACGTCGTTCGGGTTCGGTTGCGCGAGAGTGAATTTCGTCCGGGCGCGGCGGGCGAGCTGGCGACACGTGCCGACCGGACGGCCGACCGTTTCGGAGATCGCGTCGAACGGGACGCCGAACACGTCGTGTAGTACGAACGACACCCGCTCACCGGGGCTGAGCCGGCGCAGCACCTCCAGCAGCGCCGTGCGGACCTCGTCGTCGAGGGTGACTCGATCCGCCGGATCCGGACGCCCGGACTGGTTGAGCGCAGTGGCTTGCGAGCCTATGTCGTCGGGCCGCTCGTACCGGGACCGCGCCGAACGCACCTGATCGAGGCAGAGCCGCCCCGCCACCACGGTCAGCCACGCGCGGACGTCCTCGATCTCGCCGGGATCGGCGCGAGACAGCCGCAGAAACGTTTCTTGCGCAACATCTTCGGCGTCGCCGACATCGCCGAGCATCTGGTACGCCAAATTGACCAGGTAGGGGCGATGCTGCCGCCAGGCCTGGGTGATCTGGTCGTTCTGGCTCATGTATTCACGACGATCTGGTGATGAGAAAAGTTACAACATCCGATGTGTAACTTTCTCACCTCTCGGACCGTCCTTGACTAAAAGTGCGTTTACCTCAGGAGGGTTCCATGACCATCGTCGTCACCGGCGCGACCGGAAATGTCGGCCGCCCGCTCATCACCCGGCTTGCCGCCGCGGGTGTCCCGGTGCGGGCGATCACCCGCACGCCCACAGCCGGTCGATTTCCCGACGGCGTACAGGCCTTTGACTCTGTCTTCGACGCGCTACCCGGAGCGTCGGCGGTGTTCCTCAATTCCCGTGCGCTCGGTGCGCAGCTCGCCGACGTGGTGGAATCGGCCCGAGGCAGCGGGGTACGCAAACTGGTTGCGCTGTCGGCGATCAACGCCGACGACGACTTCTCCCGTCAACCGTCGCGGGTTCGCGGCGACCGCAACAAGGAGGTCGAGCAACTCTGCCTCGACTCTGGTCTGGAGTGGGTGAGCCTGCGGCCGACGGTGTTCGCGACGAACTTCGTCGGCATGTGGTCGGCCCAGATTCGGGCTGGCGACGTTGTCGGCGGACCGTACGCCGCCGCCTCCAGCGCGCCGATCGTCGAGGCGGACATCGCTGCGGTGGCCGCGCACGCGTTGTCCACCGATGACCTTGTCGGTCAGCGAATTCCGTTGACCGGCCCGCAGGCATTGACCAACACCGAGCTGGTCGAGATCATCGGCACCGTCCTGCGGCGACCACTGCGCTACGTCGAGGCCCCACCCGACGTCGTGCGGCAGCGCTTCATCGCTCTGGGCCTGGGTGCCGACTTCGCGGACGCGTACACGGCCATGCTCGCCGACGCCGTCGACAACCCCGCCCTGGTCACGCACGACGTCGAGAAGATCACCGGCCGGCCGGCGACCACCTTCGCGCAGTGGGTCTCCGCTAACCGTCAGCTGTTCACGAAATAACAAGGGAAACAGACATGTCCGATCCACGTCCGCCTCGTTACCTCAAACCGATGAACAAGGTCATGATGGCCGTCCAGAAACTCGGCATCCCCACCGGACCCGCGATGGTGCTGACCGTGCCGGGCCGCAAGTCAGGTAAGCCGCGCAGCACCCCGATGACGCCGTTCCGATTCGACGGCGGACTGTACGTGGTGGCCGGCTACCCCGGTGCGGACTGGGCCGCCAACGCGCGCGCGGCCGGCACCGGCACACTCAGCAGGGGTCGCCGATCACGACCGGTCCGGATTGTGGAACTGACTGCCGCACAGGCGCGCCCGATACTGCGCGCCTTTCCGGTCGAGGTACCCGTCGGTGTCGCGTTCGCCAAGAGCTCCGGGATGGTCGTCGACGGAACTTCAGACGAGTTCGAGGCGCTGGCGGGCCGTCTCGCGGTGTTCCGGTTCGACCCGATCGCGGGCTAATCGAAACTCAAAGCTGCAGCGGCACATGCTTTTCCGCGCATGCATCAGTGACGGCCGCAATGATGTCCTGGGTACGCAGCGTCTCCAGGTCCTCGACGGTGACCGAACCCCTGTCGCTGCGATGCTGGGCGGCCACCCGGGAATCCCGTAGTCGCTCGGCACGCTCCACGATATTGCGGGCGAAGCGGCCGTTCTGCATCACGTCGATGCCGTGCTGGCCGTCCGGCGCCAGGTAGGCCCGTAGCGTCTTACAGGCCATGTTCAGCGCCTCGCGGGCTGCGGGCTCGATGACCGTCGCGCGGGGTTCGCCGTAACGCACCGCGATCTCCACCAGCTCGTCGGGTGCATAGGACGCGAACCGCAGCTTGCGGTTGAACCGGCCCGCCAAACCCGGGTTGACGGTGAGGAACTCGTCGACTTCCTTCTCGTATCCGGCACCGATGAAGCAGAAGTCGAACCGGTGCACCTCGAGTGCGACGAGGAGTTGGTTGACCGCCTCCATGCCGATCATGTCCGGCCGCCCGTCGTGGTGACGTTCCACCAGGCTGTAGAACTCGTCCATGAACAGGATGCGACCGAGTGAACGGGCAATCAGCTCATTGGTTTTCGGGCCCGAGGCACCGATGTGCTCGCCGCAGAAATCGGCGCGCTTGACTTCGATGATCTCGGGATGCCGCACGATACCCAAACCGGCGTAGATCTTTCCGAGTGCCTCTGCCGTCGTCGTCTTGCCGGTGCCGGGCGGGCCTACCAGCAACATGTGGTTGGTCTGGTTGTTCACTGGCAGTCCGGCCGCCAGCCGCAAGGCGCGGACCTCGATCTGGTCCTCGATCTCGGCGACCGCCCGCTTGACCTCACTCAAGCCGACTTGATTGTTGAGCAGTGCGCGGCCCTCGGTTAGCAGTTCTTCGCGCCGCTCCTCGTTCTCCTCTTCGCGGCGCTCGCCCTCGGATCGCTCGGTGCTGACGTCCCATCTGTTGCTGCGGGTGTTGATGGTCTCCTCGTCGGTGACCACGAGTTGCAGCTGCTGGTCGGCCAGCGCGTCTTTGGCCGGGGCGATCAACGCCCCGTTGATCGTCGCCTTCGACAACCAGATCTGGGCCTTGTCCTCTTCGTCGAGCTGGCGATGCGCCATCCCGCGGACATAGGCGAGATCAGCCGCGATCAAAGGGAATTCATTCGGATCGATCGCCGTCACCGCGGTGTCGCTCAGCTGGTGGCGACGCGCTTCGGCCAGACCGCCGTTGCCGGCCCGCAGGTCGACCCTGTCCGCCCAATCCAGCGCGACCCGCGCCTGCCCGAGATGTGCCGCGGCGTGGGCGGCCAGCGCGTTGGTGGCCGCGGTGACCGCGGACATGATGATCGCCTGCGGCGGCAGGATGGTCGCCGCGACCGAGATCACGTCGGGCCAGCGCTGCGTGGCGAACATCAGGTAGGCCCGCACGTACTGCTGCCACTGGTGGTTCTCCCAGGTGTCCAGCAGCGCCGGATCCTTCAGCAGCGCTTCGGCTTTCTCGTACTGGCCGTCGTCGACGAGTGCGCTCGCCAGGGCCAGGCCGGCATGCGACGACTCGGTCACCGAAATCGCCAGATACGGGCCGGCCTTGATGGTCGCCGACAACCGGACGCCGAGCCGGTTGGTCTCCCGGTGCAGCCGGGCGCCGTAGGCGTACAGCTGCTGCAGGCTCGTCAGCTCCTCGTCGCCCGCGGCGATTCGGCCGAGCCAGGCGTCGGCCATCGACGGATCGATCTCGGTGGCCTCGCGGAACCG
>JBAWAV010000226.1:0-11655 GCA_049589475.1 Mycobacterium sp. | reverse complement strand
GGTGGGAGCCGGTCTTGGGGCCGATATCGGAAACCTGCCAGGCGTTGCCCGCCTTGTTCACGGTGACTTGCAGCAGGATGATCGACACCTTAGGCGTCGGGTTTTGCAGATTGCGGGTGGTTTGGTGGGCTGACACCACCACCTGGTAGGCCCCGCCGGGCTGAGAAATCGGGTCGATCGCCAGCACTTCACCGGTGGAGGTGACCTGCGCCTGCATCATGATGCCTTTGAGCAGATCGGTGGCGTTGACGTATTTGTCTTTAAGTTGCTGCGACACACCGTCTTCGACTGAACGGAAGAAGGCGTCCGGATCTTCGAAGCTGTAGGTCAGTGACTTCAGCGCGTAGTCCTTGGCCAGCTGCGCCACGGTGTCGCGATCGGCTTGCTCTCGACGCAGCTCCGCGAGCTGGCCGGTTACCTGGTGATACTTCACGAACCCGAACACGCCACCGGCGAGCACAGCCGCCAAGAGAACGGCTGCGACTAATCGCCATGGATTCTTCGGCCGGAGTCGCGACTTCAGCGACCAGTCGAGTCGCGCATCGTCGTCGGCTGCTTCTTCGGTCTCCTCGGCCTCCTGGCGGTTTGCCGCCGGCTTCGTCTGAGCCTCGTCGGAGGCTACGACGTCATCGCCGGCATTGCCGGCGTCCGTGCTCTCGGTGTCGTCCACCTTTTCATCTTCGCTGAGAATTGAATTCGTCATGCCAGAACTTTCTTTGCCGTTGCTTCGTTCGGTATCACTGATGCCACGCGGGTACGTTGAGTTGAACCCGCAGACCGCCGCTGTCGTTGAAGGTCGATTCCCAGAAGTCGAGCCAGTGCCCGCCGTCTACCTTGATCGGCCGTAGTGGTGCGACCGCAGGTTGCAAGACGGTGGTGAACGTACTTAGCGGGCCGGCCAGCATGTCGATGTACTCGCCCAGCTTGGTGACCAGGACTCCGACCGGATCGTCGGGGCCGACGACGCCCACGCCGGTGTGCGAGAGGACTTCAATTTCGTGGATCAGCCGCAAAAATGCCGGCACCGAGCGCGGCAGCAGTTTGCCGGTCTCGCTGATCACTTCGCCGGCGTTGATTTCACCCAAGTTGGTGGTGAACGTGGATATGTTGTTGAACAGGGTGCCCAGCAGTTGCTTGTCGTCGTGGATCACTTTGGCCGTTAACCCGGCGGTGGTGGCCAGGGAATCGATCGCCTTGTCGTTGTCGGCGAAGGCCGCAGAGGCGTTGCTGATAATGATGCGCATTTGGTCGACATTGAGCGCCGACATCAGGGCATTGCCCTTGGTTAGCAACTCACTGCCGGTCACCATCGGCACGACCCGGTCCGCGGGGATCACCGCCCCGTCGGCAAAGTACGGCGGCGCAATCAGTTTCGGCTTGAAGTCGATGTACTGTTCGCCGGCTGCGGAGAGGTTTTCCACACTGATCGGGCTATCAACGGGCACTGGGCGCGCGCGGTCGAGATCGATCGAGACCGCCAGTCCGGTTGCCGTGGTCTCGATACCCGTCACCCGGCCGACCTTGATCCCGCGCATCGTCACGTCGGACGTGGGCATCAAACCGCCGGAAGTGTTGAGCAGCAGCGTGAGTCGGGTGACCTGTTTTGTCGGGCTCATGTCGAGCACGCCGACCGCCATGTAGATCGCGCCCAGCAGCGTCATCACCGCCAGGATGATCAGCGTCGCACCGGCATTGAATTTCATGGAACCAATCCCATGCTCTGCATCGCCTTCACCGCCTGGTCGGCCTTATCGGCGGGATCCACACCTTCGTGGCCGGTCGGTGGATGAAGTTCGGAGACAATATATTTCGGGCCCCCGTTGCGGAAGAACCCGATTAACTTGTAGCGCAATAGGGCAACGAACTTGTCCGCGAGCACCGGGATCGTGGTGTCAAGGGTTGCTATCGTTCCCACCATCGGCGTGATGTAGGAAAGGATTTGGATCAAGTCACCGGCGATCGGATTGATGACTTGTCCGCCGAGGCTGCCAATGTCTTGCGAGTCCCCGACGACGCGAAGGATGGCCACCGTGACCGCCGATAACCCTTCGAGCTTCGGCGGGCCTTCGATGACCAGCCGGTTGAACACATCGGTATTGGCTGCGAGGTTCGTGCTGATGTTCTCCATGCTGGACAAGATGCCGTCGATGGTGTCCTGGTTGGCTGCCAGGTCATTGAGTACGCCGCCGATGGTCTGCTGAATCCTGGTCAGCTCGGCCGAATCCTTCGGGAACGCCTTGTTGACGTTGACTACGGTGTTTTGCAGCGTGCCGATCGCGCCGCCGGCCACCAGGTTCGACACCGACCGCAGGACGTCTTCGACGTTGTCGGCGGGGGCGGTGTTGCGCAACGGGATGGTGTCGCCGTCGTGCAATAACCCCTCGGAAAAATGTCCGGACCGATCCTGCGGCGGCAGCAGCGCGATATAGATGTCGCCGAGGGGGGTGGCCTGGCGTAGCTCAGCGCGGGTGTTGCTAGGGAGCTTGGTCTCGCCGGACATATCGACGTAGGCGACGGCCGTGGTGCCCTCGAGCTGGACGTGGTCGAGCACGCCGATCTGCACTCCACCGGAGTCCACCTTGGCCCGGGCCGGCAGGTTGAGCACGCTGGAGAACTGGATCTTGATTCTGTAGGTGTGGTGGGGCGTGTAGGCGCCTGGGACCGGCAGCCGGGTCGGATCTAGCGAACAACCCGCCGCCGGGCTGATCGCCGCGCCGGCCAGCAGGGCGGCTAACAGCACGCGCGCGGCGCGCATCGATCGTCGGGTCATGGCAGCGCGGCCCCCAGAATGAGATCGGTCAGGCCGAGGGTGACCGGATCCGACGCGGTGCCCGGCGCGCACGCCGCCGCGGCACCGGGGACGTTGCGCTGCCGCAATCCCTCGCACATGGCGCCGGCCTGCGACGGTGAAATCGAAACCTGCGGTGGAATATAGGTGACGTTGTGGGTTCCCCACGCCGGCTCGTAGATATCGCTCAGCCAGTGGCTGAACTGCGGCCACGAGTTGATCGTCGCGAGGATGGCCGGCGTGTGCCTGTTCAGAAAGTCCCCCAGCCAGGGGATCCACTTGTCGCCGATGTGATAGATCCGCGGGCCCCACCGGTTCATTGCGTCGACCAAGATCGGCAGCAGGTGGGAGATACGGATTAGGGCCGCTCCGAAGTTGTCCGATAGGCCCTCGACCAATTGGGTGCTGGTCGGCAGCGTTCGGATGACTGTGGCGAAGCTGTCCCAGTTCTTGAGAAAGTCCGAGGTGAGGATCTCGCTGTTTTCGAATAGCTGCCGGTAGTCGGCGTCGGCCTTGTAGGGATCAGCGAGCATGGTCACCAGATTGCGCATCGTCTGCTTGAGGCCCGGGCCGGTGCCGTCCATTGAGCGGCTGAACGCCCGCAGGCTGTCGTTGATGGCTTGCACGCCCGGGGCTTGGGACGGGTCTTGGCCGTGTTGGGTGTCCAGGACGGCGTCGGCGAGTTTGCCTACGGCAGTGAATGTTTCGCTAACACTGATCGGAGTTTTGGTCGACTTCAGCTTGATACAGCCCGGCCCGGTGAATTTCGGGCCCCCGGTGTAGGGCTTGGTCAGTTCGATGTGGCGGTCGGTGACAATCGATTGCGAGTAGGTGACCGCACCGATATCGGCCGGTAAATCGAGGTCGGTGGGCACGGTGAAGTCGACCTCGACGTGATCGGGCTTGTTGACGATAGCGGTTGTCGAGCCCACTTCGATGCCCAGCAGGGCCACCTTATTGCCTGGATACAGCCCTACGGCGTCGGTGAATTCGGCGCACATCGCCCGGGTGTGTTTGGGCATCACAATTTTGGCGCCGATGACCACCACGGCCACGACCGCCGCGACGACGACCACTACGGCAGCGATCCCCAGCGGTGAACGCAGCCGCGAGCCGATGGCCAACAGCCTGGTCATCTCAACAGTTCCTCATGATGTTGGGCAAGCAGAGGTCCTGCCCGGGGACTAGCCGCTTGTGTTGGTCGAAGACGACCCCGTTGCCGCTGAGCATCGGCATCACGATGTTGAGGCTCTGCCCCAGGCCGTCGAGCGCCTCGCCCCAACGCTCGGGGTGGGCGGCAAGTGTATCGGTGATGTCCTCGAGTCCGTTGACGACCGGCGCCACCTCCCGGCCGTAGAACACCGTGACGCGGTCCAGAATTCGAGCCAATTCGTTGAGCAGACCGAAGAACTCGACAATATCGACCGCCTTCGAGGTGTACGCCGCGGTGAGGACGTCGAGTTGCCTCATCAGCGTGATGAGCTGCTGACGTCCGGCGACCACGGCACGCAGACCGTTGTTGGCGAAGTCCAGGCTGCGATGGAAGTCATTGGTAGACTTGCTCATCGACGTTGTCAACGCATTGGCCGACCGGAGCAGGTCATGAATCGCGTCGGGATACTTGTTGGCCGCGTCGGCGACCTCGGTGAAAGTATCGTGGATGACTTGGCCGTTGACTTCCTTGATCAGCGGTGTTGCGGCCTGGATGATGTCGTTGACCTCGAACGGCAGCGTGACGCGTTGCGGCGGAATCGCGTTGCGGCCCAGCGGCAGAACCCCCTTCGGGTCAAGCGCCACATAGTGGCCGCCCAGTGGAGTCAGCAGCTTGATGTTCAGTGTGGATTCCGAACCGATCATCACCGAACGCTCGACATCGAATTTCATCTCGACGACGGCGCCGTCGAGCCGGATGGTGGTGACCTTCCCGACCGGGACGCCAGCGATACGAACCTGGTCGCCGACGCGTACACCGCCGGAGTTGGACAGGTGCGCGGTATAGCCGTTCTGATCGGTCGGGTTCAGGTAGGCCATCGCGGTCGCGGCTAACGCCGCAACGATCAAGACAACGCCGACGATGCCGTGCCGGCGATTGCGGCTTGCGGCGGCGCGCTCATCGAGGGAGGCGCGCCGCCGTCCGAACCACTTGTCCATCACCGGCACACCACCAGGTTCTGCTGGGCGAACGCCACCTGCCCGATCCCCGGCAACGTGACTTCGCCTTGTGAGCAGGAAAACGCTGGCCTCGCAGGTGTGTCGTCAGCCAGCCAATCCCGCATTCCCTGGATCAACGACGGAGCGAGCGACAGGCCCGCGATGATCGTCGCGGTCAGCGGCCACATCCTGCTGCTCAGGTCGTAGAGCGGAACCGTCGTTCCGTCAAACGTGCGCTCGGCGTATTGCAAGACGTGGGTGGTGTTTCGCAGGACGGGCAGTCCGGAGTCCAGCGCGGTACGGAACTGCTCGGCCATGGAGCCAAACTTCGCCACCACGTCGTTGAGCGTGTCGATGAGGTGAAACAGTTGCGGTGATTTCCCACCCAGATCCTGCGAGATCGCGCTGAGATTGCGGACGACGACGGTGATCACCGCCTGGCGGTTCACCGCCACCTTCGAAATGGCGTCGAGGTCGTGCAGAAACGGGCCGATGCCGTTTTCATCACCTTGAATCAGCCGCAGCAGGTTCTCGCCCAACAGGTTGAACTGTGCGGGGTCAAGCGTTTGGAATATCGGCCGAAACCCGTTGAACAGCTTGGCCACATCGAACGACGGAACCGTTTGCCCCGATGGAATGTTGCCCCCGGGCCGCAGCAGTTGACCCGGCTTGGCCGGCTGCACGAGTTCTACATAGCGCTGACCGACCAGGGTTTGGTAACGCACCGCCGCGACGGTGTTGGCGAACACCGGGTGATCCTCTTGTGCGGTGAAGTCCACCTTGGCTATCCGCCCGTCGAGGCGGATGCTTTCCACCTTGCCGACCTGCACGCCGGAAATGCGAACGTCGTCGCCGACGTAGAGCCCCGAGACATCGGAGAACGCCGCGGTGTAACGGGAGACCGCCCCGGTGACCGGACTACGCAAGGCGGTCAGCACGATGAGCGTGCACACCACGGCGACCGCGGTGAAGATGGTCAGCCACACCAACGATTTGGTGACACTTCTCATCGGCCACCCGCCTGCAGTCCCGCCGCGGGCGCCGGCGGTTGGGGTGGCTGGGCTGGTAATGCCGCGGCCAGCCCGGGCATGGCGTCCAGGACGACCTCGATCTGCATGCGCACCTTGCCGTTGACCACCGGAAACGCGGCACTGGTGCGATCTATCAGACCCGAGAGCCGGTCATAGTACGGCGCGAAGCTGCCCATGGTGTACGACATCGGCAGCAAAACGTTCATCACCGAGCCGATGAATGGGACAAGCCACGAGATGTTCTTCGCGAAGATGTTGTCGGCGCTGAAGAGCAGCTTCGAGGTCTGGCCGAGGATCAAATCCATGCGCTCGACCCCGTCGGGGTGCGCCAGGAATTCCATTCCATTGAGCAGGTCATACGCCAACTTGAGAAGCGGGATGGAGTCGCTGGCTCCATTGACCACGGAGGCGAACACCGATAGCGAATGCGAGAACGGCACCTTCTGGGAGTCGACGAGCATGTTGATCAGATCGAAGTATGAGCGGGTCACTGGCTCGGTCAGGTCGGAGTGCCGACGCACCACGTCGATAATGTGGTCGACATCGGGCGAGTCCACCATCCGGCCGAATTTTTGGCCCTGCCGCAGCAGGCCGGTGATGGAAGCCGACCGCACGTTGGCGCCTATCAGCAGCGTCTGGTTCGGCCTCAACCTGACGCCGGCGCCGCTGCTGACCAGATCGACCGCCGCGAGGCCGAAGGTATTCGATGACACGAAGCTGGCGGTGGTGTCGGCGGCCAGGGCTTTGGCTTGGCGGGGCTCGAGTTCCAGCGTGATCTTCTGCTTGTTGTATCCGACCGTCTGCAGCGTTTTCACCGATCCGACCGTCAGGCCGCGGAACTTCACCTCCGCTCCCGGCGTCAAGCCCTCGCCGATGACATCGGCCACCACTGTCAGCTTGAACGTGTCGTCGTAGCCGCCGCTGCCGAGTTGATACAGCGCTACCCCCGCAACACCCAGCACTACCGCAGCGATCAGGCCACGGATCCGCAACGAGCGCGAGCTGGGAGCGCGCGCTCCCTGGTCTGGAAATGCCGGCATGCCTTACCCCGATATCCGAATGCCGGAACCGTTGCCCCAGAACAACAGCGTCAGCACCATGTCGGCGGCGACCACGGTCACGATGCTGGCCCGGATGGCGCGACCCGAGGCCCGCCCCACGCCTTCGGGACCACCGCCGGCGTTGTAGCCCTGATAGCAGTGGATGGCAATGATCAGCGTCACGAAAATGGCCGCCTTGAGCACCGAGAACACCACGTCGGAAGGGTGGATGAACGAGCCGAAGTAGTGGTAGTAGGTGCCCGATGACTGCCCGTGCAGCACGTTGACCACCGACGCGCAAGACACATAGCTCAACGTCAGCGTCACCACATATAGCGGAACGATGGTGATCATCCCGGCGATCACACGGGTCGTGACCACGAACGGGATCGACTGAATGCCAAGGGCTTCCAACGCGTCGATTTCCTCCGAGATCCGCATGGCACCGATCTCGGCGGTCATGCGGCACCCGGCCTGGGCCGCGAAGCCAATCCCGGCGATCATCGGCGCCATCTCCCGGGTGTTCGCATACGCGGAGACAAACCCGGTCAGCGGACCCATCCCGACCATGTCGAGGGCCCCGTACCCTTCGATCCCCACCGAAGCACCGACCGCCGCACCCATGAACACCAACACGCCGATGGTCCCGCCACCCACGATGAGCGATCCGTTTCCCCACATCATGTCGACTAACAGCACCCCGGTCTGGTGCCGGTAACGCTTCAGCGTCAGCGGAATCGCACCAAGCACCTGGGACACAAAGGTGACCTGGTGACCGAGGCGCTGCAGGAGCGAGTCACCTCGCTCGGCGAGCCACCATGGGGTTCGCAGCGTCATGGGTAGATAGCGCGAAGGCGTCGCCATCAGCCCACTCTCAGCGGCATGGACATCGACAATCCCTGCGTTATCACCAGGTTGAGAACGAACACCGCGACCACGCCGATGACGACGGAGGCGTTGACCGCGTCGGCCACGCCGCGTGCACCGCCCTTGGCCTCAAGACCCCGCTGGCAGGCCACGAGTATGACGATCACGCCGAAAAGCCAGGTCTTGAGCGCGGCGACCCCGACATCGCTGACGCTGGCGAAGGACGCGAACGACGCGATATAGCTACCCGGAGTACCGGACTGGAAGCCGACATTGATTGCGTAGCCTGCCGCCAGGCCCATAAAGATGATGAAGGAGCACAGCACCGGCGCCACGATCACGATCGCTGCGAGCCGCGGGGTGACCAGCCGCTGCACCGGGTTGGTGCCCATGACGCGCAGCGCGTCGACCTCTTCGCGAATGGTGCGGGCGCCGAGATCAGTAGCCACCGCCGAACCGGCCGCGCCGCCCAGCAGCAACGCGGCCACGACCGGTGCACCCTGTCGGATCACCCCGAGGCCGCCGGCCGCACCCGAGACCGACGAAGCGCCAACCTGCTGGATGAAGCTACCCACTTGCACCGCCACGATGACGCCGAACGGGATAGACACCAGTAACGCAGGTATCGCCGTGACGCTGATGATGAACCAGGCTTGGTTGACGGTGTCCCGCCAGGGGTGACGCAACCGGATCAAATCCGTGATCAGGAAGCCGAAGGCCTCAGCGGCCAGGTCGAAGAAACGACCCAATGTCTGCAACGAGGAATCGATTTGATGGAGGCTGTACCGGAGCGGTTTGCGGAGAATCGTGACGACCTGGTGGCCGATCGACGCCTCCACGACAGCCTGGGGATCTTCTCGCCTGTCGGACGTCGCCACCACATGAGCGGACGCGTGCTCGCCGTTGCGGGTGGGGCACGCATCGACATCGACAACGGGGACTCCATTGCCCTCTGTCTGAGCCGCTGCTTCAGCCGCTGTCGCGTCTTCTACACCTGCGGTCAATGGCAGGGTCCTCCCTAATCAAGGTGGCGGCCCCCAGCAGAGATGGACGGTTATTTGTCGTGTGTATTACACAGTGGTGTCGAGTATCCGTCTCCGGAAGCAATTGAGTGTGATGTACGCCATAATTCATGGAGGTGAACTGGCGGCGAGCCGGTGTTGAGGGGCCTTGGTGGATCACGGGTCTGGTCGCCCAAGCTGTAGTCATCGCCGGCCAGCTTGCGAGACGCCGTGAAGGGCATGCAGCTGCAGCCGCTCAACTTCGCTACCGCGCCGCCGAAATCAGCACATGCGGGTCCCAGGTCGCGATCAAAGCGTTCGAGATCGACTACGGCGCCAAATACCCGAAGGCGGTCGCCAAGATCGTCGACGACACCGACGTGCTGCTCGGGTTCTACAAGTATCCCGCCGAGCACTGGATTCACCTCAGGACGACGAACCCGATCGAAAGCACTTTCACCACAGTGCGTTTGAGAACGAACGTCACCGAGGGGCCCGGATCGCGCTCAGCCGGGCTGGCGATGGCCTACAAGCTGATCGAGGCCGCACAGACTCGCTGGCGCGCGGTCAACGCACCACACCTGGTCGCACTCGTTCGCGCCGGAGCCACCTTCCACAAGGGCAAACTGCTGGAACGTCCCACCGAAATCATCCCGGCCGAACCTGGCGGATCAGCCGCGAGGGAAGCCGCCTGAACTCGCGCCGAGTTGTACAGCCGCGACGCCATACTCTTTCGCCGCCACGCTTTGACCTCCGTCACTCACGATGCTGCCCAACATCGCCCAAGCTGCCACCTTAGGCCCCGTAGACTCCGGCGACATGGCTGATGTTCCGCTAGATACGCAAGAGCGCCGTAAGCTCTGTGATCTCTTCGACGAACTCGGCCCTTCCGTTCCTACACTGCTCGAGGGCTGGACTGCTCACGATCTCGCCGCCCACATCGTGTTGCGAGAACGCGATCTCGTTGCCGGCCCTTGCATCGTTCTACCTGATCCCTTCCAACGGTTCGCCGAGCGGCGTAGGGCCAGATTGGCCCAGAGCAAGGACTTCACATGGCTCGTCGCGCGGATCCGGTCCGGCCCACCGATCGGGTTCTTCCGCATCGGATGGGTCCGCGCCTTGGCGAATCTAAACGAGTTCTTTGTTCATCACGAGGACGTTCGCAGAGCAAATAGACAATGGCCCCGTGGCCTCACGCCTGCAATGGAAGCTGCCTTGTGGCGAAATGTTCGCCGCGGCAGCCACTACCTGAGTCGGCGGCTTCACGCTTGCGGGCTCGAGATTGAGCGGGCCGGAACCGACGAGCGGGTGACGGTTCAGCCAGGCGAACCGACGGCTCGACTCAGCGGTCCGCCGGGCGAACTCCTCCTATACGTCTTTGGGCGCCAAGCTGCAGCGCAGATCGAAGTGAGCGGACCACCGGAGGCCGTGGCGGCGGTGCATCGAACGCACTTCGGCATGTGAGTCCATCGCCCGCTTCCATCCACAGGTCGTGGCAATATCTCTCACGCAAAGCGCCTACCAGTAATACCGTTCCCCCGGCGATCCCACGCCCAGTGCCAGATGCGATCCATGGCAGCAGATTAAAGGTCAGCCGGCTGCGATGAACAGCAGGACCGCATCTCTGCGGCCCTTCTGTTGGTGGAGCTGCCGAGAATCGAACCAGGCGCAAAAAACGGCGTGAACTGCGGAAACAGTGGATTTGACTACGCGAAACGACGCGAAAGTACGCGAGACGACCTGCGGATACGCCGAAGGTGTTGATCGCATCAACATGCAGAACGCGCCGTTGTCGGTGCCACAGACGACACCTGTCCAATCTCGGTGGAGCTAAGGGGACTCGAACGCTGTACGGCACCTGCGGAAATGGGGCTCTGACCTGCGGTGGATGTCCGATGGCGTTGTTACGCCGCGGCCAGTTCTCCTGCTGGTATGCGCAGCTGTGTAAGGCGACGCAACAGCGCTGGGCGCGTATCCGAACCTTTATGCCGATCCCTGGGCTGACAGCGACTCCTCGACGCCGCGCTTCGGCGCCACACGCCTTCACAACCTGCCACGCCGGCAGTCTGAAACTACCCAACCGAAATCTGAAGATGAGTCGCGGCTCCGAGAGAAACTTCACTTTCACCTGCTTGTAATCCGCGTCTCCAGGCGGTGCCCATCGCTGTCAATAGATTCAACTCAATTAATAATGGTTAATTGGGGAGATGCCATGGTGCCGGCGCGGCTGATGACGGAAGATGAACCGTGATGACGACCGATCCCCCGGCCTTACGCAGAACTGACTGGGAGCCTAGCCTCGCCCGTCGGCACCTGACGCGGCCCGAACAGGCCGCCGACCAATTGGCCACGCTGGCCGCGTCGCTGGAGCCCGGGAAGCGATTGGGCACCAAGGATGACCTTCGTGCCTCATGCGGCGTTTCGGTCGGCACATTTAACGAGGCACTGCGGATAGTTCAGGCGCGCGGACTGATCACGGTGCGGTCCGGCCCAGGCGGCGGTTTGTTCGCGAGCCGTCAATCGCCGATGGTGCGCCTCGGTAACTCGATGCTGTCCCTTAGCGACGATGCAGCGTCGGTGGCCGAGGCGGTGCGGCTGCGCAACGCACTGGATCCGCTGTTGATCGAAGACGCCATCGAGCACGCGTCGGCCCATGACGTTGCCGCGCTACGCGCGAAACTGGATCAGATGAAGGTCGCTGCTACTGCCGCCGACAGCACAACGTTCATACAGACGAACTGGGATCTGCATGCCCGGATCGCGGAAATCAGCCCCAG
>JBAWAV010000225.1:0-15980 GCA_049589475.1 Mycobacterium sp. | reverse complement strand
CACGATCACGTCGCCCGCGACCGCGAGCAACTGCGGCGCCCGCAGCACGGCTGCGCGCTGCGGCCCGGGCGGCACGACCGTGACCCGGGCGCCCAGGATCCGGACGGGCCGGTCATCGATGTCGCGTTCACCGTCCGCGTCGACAACCACGGACACGTCCCATCCCGCCATCGCCCGATCGAAGATCAGCCCGCCGATCGACATCACCGCGTCAGCAACATCGGCGGCCACTACCTGAAACTGGTACCAGCTGAAGTCCTCGTCTGCCACGCGCGCCGACGCGGCGCGGGGCAGACGAGCGGGGCGGTGAAGTGCTGGGAGCGGGCTGGCGGGAGCGGCCACGTGTTGTCCGTTCGACGGTTGCGCAATTCTTGGCTTACACTACGAATATAGAGTAGCCTGACGTAGGACTAAAACCTAGCTCACCGCCGGGATCAGCTTTGAGATCAAATCCGCGGGTGGACGGCCGCTACACTGCCCGCATACAAAAACGACGCAAACCCAATCCGGACCAGCGCCGCCGCGAACTGTGCGACGCGGCGATCCAGCTGCTTGCCGACGACGGCGCCAAGGGCCTGAGCCACCTGAAAGTCGACGGCCGTGCCGGCGTGCCCGACGGCACGACGTCGTTCTACTTCCGCACCCGCTCGGCGTTGCTGCACGCGATCGCCGAGCGGATGGTCGAACTCGACCTGGCGGCGCTGCAGGCCGTCGCCGACAGCCCGGTCCTCGACGACGGGGCGTCGGCATCGACACTTGCCAAAGTCGTCATCCAGTCCGGGGTCGAGCCGCAGCTGAGCCTCACCAAGGCGCGCTACGAGTTGACCATTCAGGCCACCCGGGATCCGGCCATCGCGGCGACTCTGCAACGTGCCACCGACGCATTCACCAAGATGCACCACGACATCCTGGTGCAGCTGCTTCCGCACGGCGCCGATCTGGATCCCGACGTCGTCGACGACCTCAGCAATGTGACGCTGACCTTCATCAACGGGCTCATGCTCCGGTTCGTCCACGGCGACCGGATCATCGACAGCCCTGAACAACTCGACGCCGTGTTATCGGCGATCGTCGCCGGCGTGCTGGGCAGCGACCAACAGGGCCGGCTCACTCACGACGGTGCGGCCTTGCAGCCCGGTACGCGATCGCGGCCGCGGCGATAACCCTCCAGTTCTTGCTCATACCCGCCCATAAAGCCCTCTACGGCAATAGAGTTAATCGGTTGTCGGTAAGCCGACGAATGCGGTTCTATTAAGCAGAAGGTACAAATCGCCCGAACCGCCGCACTCGCTGACAGACTGACGACACCCACGCCGGTATCCGGCACGTCGGAATCTCGGAAAGTTGTGGCGAAAGGCAAGTTTTCGTGACAGTGCACACCGGCCCAGAAACTCACGATGTCCAGGATGTCTACTACGACCCCTATGACGTCGTCCTCAATGCCGACCCCTATCCGATGTTCGGCCGCCTGCGCGACGAGGCGCCGTTGTACTACAACGCTCAGCACGACTTCTACGCGCTGAGCCGGTTCGCCGACGTCGACAAAGGTCTGGTCGATCACGGGACGTTCAGTTCAGCGCGCGGCATCATCCTGGAGTTGATCAAGGCCAACCTCGACATCCCGCCCGGCCTGCTGATCATGGAAGATCCGCCGATCCACGATATCCACCGCAAGTTGCTGGCCCGCATGTTCACCCCGCGCAAAATTGCGGCGCTGGAGACGCAGATCCGTGACTTCTGCGCCCAGTCGCTGGATCCACTGGTCGAAACGGCACGCATCGATTTCGTCGGTGATCTGGGCGCCCAGATGCCGATGAAAGTCATCAGCATGCTGCTCGGCATCCCGGAGGACGATCAGGAATTCATCCGCGACCACACCAACGCGCAGATGCGCACCGAGGCCGGCAAACCGATGAACGCCGACCATGGACTGGCCACCGGCGAGATCTTCGCCGCGTACATCGATTGGCGTGCCACCCATCCGTCTGACGACATCATGACCGAACTGCTCAACGTCGAGTTCATCGACGAGACCGGAACCACCCGGCGCCTGACCCGTGACGAACTGCTGATCTACCTCAACGTGGTCGCCGGCGCAGGCAACGAGACCACCACCCGGCTGATCGGTTGGGCCGGAAAGGTTCTCGCCGAACACCCGGACCAACGCCGCGAACTGGTCGACAATCCCGCGCTCATACCGCAAGCCATCGAAGAACTCCTACGCTTCGAACCGCCGGCTCCGCACGCGGCCCGGTACGTCACGCGAGACGTCAGTTTCCATGGTCAGAGCGTGCCCGAAGGCAGCGTCATGATGATGCTGATCGGCGCCGCCTGCCGCGACCCACGCCAATTCGGATCGGACAGCGACGAGTTCAACATTCACCGTCCGCCTCGCCAGCACCTGGCTTTCAGCGTCGGCACGCACTTCTGCCTCGGCTCGGCGCTGGCGCGCCTCGAAGGGCGAATCGCCCTCGAGGAACTGCTCAAGCGCTTCCCCGAGTGGGACGTCGACCTGGCCGATGCCACGCTCTGCCCGACGTCGACAGTTCGGGGCTGGGAGTCGATGCCGGCTTCCACGCGATGAATCTCGTTACGTCACAGGCATTTCGCTACCCGTCGACGCGGGCAGCTTGCTCAAATAATCAACAATCATGACGGGAGATCACTAATGCCTGAGTTCGACTATGAAGAGATGAAGAAGGAAGCCGAGCAGTACATCAAGTTCGAGAAGGACAAGAAGAACCGGATCGCTTACATCACCTTCGACCGTCCCGAAGCCCAGAACGCCACCAGCCTGGGCATGCGGCAGAACTACGCCGACCTGATCCACAAGTGCAACGTCGACGACGACGTGAAGGTCGTCGTGATCCGCGGTGAGGGTGACGATTTCGGTAGTGGCGGTGATCTGCCCGAGCAACGTCCCATGCTCGAGAATCCCGGCATGCCGCTGCTGCATGAGCTGGCGATCAACGACGACGACGTCAAATACCCGCCAGGCGGCTCCTACCGCTACCTGTCCACCGTCACCGACTTCTACGCCAAGGCCCGCGCCGGAAACCGCCCGCTGCAAGAGCTTCGGAAGATCAGCATCGTCGAGGCAAAGGGGTACTGCTACGGCTGGCACTTCTACCAGGCCGGTGACGCCGACTTGGTGATCTCCTCCGACGATGCGCTGTTCGGCCACCCGGCATTCCGCTACGTCGGTTGGGGCCCGCGGCTGTGGTGGTGGGCCGAGACGATGGGCCTGCGTAAGTTCTCCGAAATGCTGTTCACCGGGCGGCCTTTCAGCGCCAAGGAAATGTACGAGTGCGGCTTCATCAACAGCGTGGTCCCCCGCGAAAAGCTGGAGGCCGAGACCGAAAAGTACGCGCTGGCGTGCTCGCGGTCCCGCCCGACCGACACCGTCGCGGTGCAGAAGACCTTCCTCGAGCTGTACAAGCAGCACAAGGGCGAGTACTTCGGCAGCCTGCTGACCGGCATGGTCGAGGGCATGCTGCCGTTGATCAAGAACGACGCGGAAGAAGTCGACCTCACCGGCGGCACCTTCGAGAAGGGCCTCAACAACGTCGTGAAGGACAACGACTTGAACTTCCCGCCCGAGTGGCGGCTGAGCCGCTCGGGGCGTGCCAAGCCCTGACGTTCGGGGTCGTGCATGTCGGCTTTGACGGGTATCAGGATCGTCGAGCTCGCCGAATCGGTTGCCGGCGAATACTGCGGCAAGCTTCTCGCAGACTTCGGCGCCGAGGTGATCAAGGTCGAACGCCCGGGTGCCGGCAGCGCCACCCGCGCGATGGCCCCGATTGTGGGTGACGGTGGCGGCCCGGAGCGCAGCGCACTGTTCGCTTACCTGAACACCAATAAGCGTTCGGTCGAGCTCGACTTGTCCTGCGCCGACCAGATCGACGTGCTGCACACACTGATCGCGACGGCCGACGCGGTCGTCGACGATCATGCGCCGCCGTGGGCCGAGGGGTTGTCAGCCGACGACCTCATCGGCCGCCATCCTGGCGTGGTGTTCTGCGCGGTCACCCCCTTCGGCGCTAAGGCGCCGCCGGAGCTGCACAACGCTAAGAGCCTCAACGTCTTTCACAGCAGCGGCTGGGGGTACCACACGCCGAGCCACGCCGATGCCGCCAAGCCGCCGCTGAAGGGTCCGGGCCGGTTCCTCGCCGACTACGAGGCTGGACTCGACGCGGCACTGTGCGTCGCCTCGTCGCTGTTCTGGCATCTGCGCACCGGTGACGGCCAGTCCATCGACGTGTCGGCACATGCGGTGCTGGCGTCGCGTGCCGACTGCGTGCTGGGCAGATTCATCGCCGGCGAGGTCGCGCCGGAGAACACCCGCGACGACTACGACCAGCAGGGCCCCGCGTCGTTCTTCCCCTGCGCGGACGGGTTCGTCTACTTGTACATGACCAGCGCCAACCATTGGTCGGCACTGAAACACCTTATGGGTCAGCCCGATTGGCTCGAGGAGTTCGACGACGGCTGGCTGGAGTTCTCGGTCACCGCGGAGAAGGTCGCGAACTTCCGGAAAGGGTTCGCCGCGTGGGTCCGCGGCCTGACCAAAGACGCCGCATCCGAGGAGGCCCAGCGATTGGGTGTCCCCCTGGTTCCGGTCAGAAGTGCTGCCGATCTCAAGATTTCGCCGCAGTACCGGCATCGTCGCTTCTTCCACGACGTCACGCATCCGGTGCTCGGCCCGGCGTCCTATCCTGGCGTGCCGTATCTGCTCACCGCGTCGCCGGCGCGCATCACCAGCCCCGCACCCGCGTTGGGACAACACACCGCCGAGATCCTGGGCAGCCTCGACGTGCCGCGCCCAGTTGCGAAAGTGCCGTCGGCACAACTCAAACCGGCCAAGGCCTCACGCGGCGGCCCACTGCAAGGCGTTCGCGTCGTCGAGCTCACCAAAGTGTGGGCCGGCCCTTACGCCGGCAAATTGCTGGCGTTCCTCGGTGCCGAGGTGATCAAAGTGGAAAGCTCGGCCAACCCCGACGAGATGCGCGCCTACGGCGGAACCGACCTCAACCACGCCCCGTACTTCCTGTCCATCAATCCCGAGGTGCTCAGTGTCGAACTCGACCTCAGGTCGAAAGCGGATCTGGACCGCCTCGCCGACCTGATCTCGCACAGCGACATCGTCATCAACAACCTGCGACCCGGCGCGATGGAACGCTTAGGGCTGGGCTACGACCAGCTGAAAGCCGTTAATCCGGAGGTTATTTCGGTCTCAATCAAGATGTGGGGCAACGACGGTCCACTGGGCTACCAGACCGGCTATGCGCCGTGCTTCGCGGCCTTGGCCGGCGTCGCCTCGCTGGTCGGCTATCCGGGCGGGCCGCCGCTGGGCACCAGCATGCGCTACGGCGATTCGACCGTCGGGGCCGCCGCCGCCTTCGCCGCCGTCGTGGCCCTGCTGCACCGTGACCTGACCGGCGAGGGCCAATTCGTCGACGTGTCGGCGGTGGAGACGCTGTCCTCGATGATCGGCGACAGCCTGCTCGAACAGGAGCTGACCGGCACGCAGCTGGTGCCGGATGGCAACCGGCATGCCGACATGGCCCCGCACAACTGCTATCCCTGCTCGGGCGGCGACTGGATCAGCGTCGCCGTGGCCGACGATGCGCAGTGGCGTCAGCTATGTGGGGTGCTCGGCGCCGCCACGCTGGTCGGTGACGAGAGATATCAGCACCTGGCGGACCGGTTGAGCCACACCGACCCGCTCGACCTCGACATCGCCAACTTCACCCGACACCACGACGCCGGCCAACTGGCGCAACAACTTCGGGTCGCCGGTGTGCCGGCGAGCAAAAGCGCGACGGCGCTGGACATGATCAGCGATCCGCTGCTGTGGGACCGTGGGCTGTACCGCTTCGTCAGCGACCATCGTGAAGGTCAACGCCCGGTGCTCGCCGCGCCGTGGCGGATGTCGGTTACCGAGGCTGAGATCGCACGCGGCGCCCCCGATCTCGGTGAGCACAACGACTATGTTCGTGACGAGATCTTGCGCGCCCATTCGATGGAGGGGACATGACCGCGACGGCGACGATGCAGAGCGCAGCGATGAGGTGGGGGCACCTCCCGCTTGCGGGGGAGAGCGGCACAGATGACTGAGCTGGCCGGGACGGTGGCGCTGGTGACCGGCGCCAGCAGCGGCATCGGCGCCGCGACGGCACGAGCGCTGGCCGCACAGGGCGCAACCGTCGCCCTGATAGCGCGCCGCGCCGATCGGCTGGAACAGGTCAAAGCCGACATCGAATCGGCGGGCGCCAGTGCGCTGGCGGTGCCCGCCGACGTGACCGACGCCGACCAGGTCGCCGCAGCGGTGCAGCGCGCCGTCGACGAGTTGGGGCGGCTGGACACCGTGGTCAACAATGCCGGGCTGATGCGGATGGCACCGGCTGTCGAAGCGCCACTGCAGGATTGGGACGACCTGGTCCGGGTCAACGTGCAAGGGGTGCTGTACGTGACGCGGGCCGCGATCCCCCACTTGATCGACGCGGCGGCGGACTCACCGCGCGGAGTCGCCGATCTGGTCACGATCAGTTCCACCGCCGGCTGGGTCGCCCGCCCGGGCACCGCCGTGTACTCGCTGACCAAGTTCGGGGTGAACGCGTTCAGCGAGGGCATCCGACAGGAACTGATCGGCAAGCGGGTACGGGTCGGCGTGGTGGGACCCGGCACGGTCGACACCGAGATCAGCGACCACCTGCCACCGGAACGGCGTGCGGCGTTCGACCGTCAGACGGCCGACATGGTCAAGTTGGCGCCCGAGGATATCGCCGACGCCGTGCTGTATGTCGTCACCCGCGACCGCAGAGTCGCCGTCAACCACATGCTGGTCCGAGCCGCCGAGCAGACCTGGTAATGAGCCGGCAGTGGGTCACCGGCGACCATTTCGGCCTGCCGATACCAGCCGACCCCACGGCGTTGCGTGCTGGTGGCACAACGTTTCTCACCCATGCATTCCGAGCTTCCGGTGCGCTAAGCACCGATCACGCCGTCGACCGGATCAGCCAAATCGACGATGTCCCGGGTGGCAGCACCGGCCGCAAGCTCCTGCTCCGCGTCGAATACGACACGCCATCAGTCGCCCACACCGACTTGTTCGTCAAGTTCTCCCGCGACTTCGACGATCCGATCCGTGACCGCGGGAAGACGCAGATGGAATCCGAAGTCCTCTTCGCGGCCTTGTCCAGTGAACCCGGATTTCCGATCACCGTGCCGACCGCGTTGTTCGCCGACTATCACCGCGACACCGGAACAGGGATCTTGATCTCCGAGCGAATCCGTCTCGGCGCCAACGGTATCGAGCCTCAGTACCATAAGTGCCTGGACTACGAGATGCCCGAACCGGTCGAGCATTACCGGTCGCTGGTGTCGGCGCTGGGCCGACTGGTCGGCAGCCATCGATCCGGGCGGCTACCCGCCGCGATCGTCGACCGATTTTCCGTCGACATGCAGGCGGCGACGGTTGGCGAACGGTTATCGATCAGCCCCGACACGTTAAACCGCCGGCTGGACCAACTCGCCCGATTGACCCAGACCTGCCCCGGGCTGCTGCCCGCCAATACCCGCGCACCGCAATTCATCACGCGCCTGCGAGCCGACGCGCCCCGTTTCCTACGGTATGAATCGGCAATCTGGGACCGGCTGGCCCGCGACCCCGATTACATCGCGCTGTGCCACTGGAACGCCAACGTCGACAACGCCTGGTTCTGGCGAGACACCGACGACGCGCTGCACTGTGGGCTGATGGATTGGGGATGCGCCGGCCAGATGAATGTGGCCATGGCGCTGTGGGGTGCGATGTCGGGCGCTGAGACCGACCTGTGGGACGGGCACCTTGATCAGCTGCTCGAACTGTTCGTCGCAGAGGTTCACCGTTGCGGCGGGCCGGGTCTCAGCGTGCACGCGCTGCACGACCAGATCATGCTCTACGTCGGCACGATGGCGGTGGCCTGGCTGCTCGACGTTCCCGCCTTGATTCGTTCCCGCTTCGGCGACGCAGCTCACACGTTGACCAGAAAAGACTCGGTCATCAAGGACGACGAGAGTGTCCGCGCGCCGTTGCAGATGCTTAGCAATGCGCTCAATCTCTGGGAGACAAAGCATTTCGGCCCGCTACTGGACGAGATGCTAAAGCCATGACGGGCTGCTGGTCAGCACGTCGTTGCCGTCGTCGGTGATGGCGACGGTGTCGCGGCGAAGAACCGCGCCGACACCTTCCTGCCAGACGTAGCCGGTGAGCGCCAGCACCATGCCTGGGTCGAGATGCTCCGCGTCGGCGGTCGCCGGGAGCTGTCGCGACACCACTGGCGGATCGAAACCGAGCCCCAGCCCGTGTGCAACCGCCATCGGCGGCAGCGGCTCGCCGGCATCGTCGTAGGCGGCGAGCAGATCGCTGGCCCGAGCGCCCGGCTGACACGCCGTGATCAGCTTGTCCCACAGTGTGTTCGAGCGACCATACAGCTGACGAGTCGACTCGTTCGCACCGTCGCCCACCGGCCACGTTCGGGCTACCTCTGCCACGTAGCCACCGGCCAGGGCGCCGGCGGACAGCACGATCAAGTCGTCCGATCGCACGGCACCGTCGCCGCGTGCGCGTCGCCACGGGTGCTCCCGCGAAGTGACCCATGCGGCGTCCTGGGTGGCCGGCGTGCTGACTCCGCCCGCAGCCATCGCCTCCAGCACCGCGCCCGCCAGCGCCTGCTCGGACTGCCCGGCCCGCAATTCGGCGACCGCCGCAGCGATCCCGGTTTCAGCGACCCGAAGTGCGGCGCCCATCGCCACGATCTCGTCGGGCGTCTTGACCCGCCGCGCAGTTCGCATCGGCCGTTCCCCGTCGACGAAGCCGGCATTGGGAAAGGCCATCGGCAGGAGTGTGGCGAAAGTTGGTGAAATGGCGTCGGTTCCAACCCGGCGAGCGGTTGACGCCCCGTCGATGTTCTTCAGCACGTCGATCAGCGTCATGGGATTCCAGGCCAGGCCGTAGAGTCGGTCGTGGCCGATCTCTTCGGGGATTCCTTCGTCATCGGTGCTCATGAGATAGATCTCGCCGGTGGCGCGCACCACGACACACACGGGGCCGAACGGCCGCGTCCCGCCGATCCACAACTGGGGCGCTCCGCTCACATAGCGAACGTTGGCCTGGCGACCCAGCACCAGGATGTCGATGTCGTCGGCTTCCATCTGCGCCAGCGCCCGTTGCCGACGACCCATCCGCAATTCCCGTGCGTCGGGCAGAATCTCAGTCGCCATAGGGCGTATAGGGGTAGTCGGTGATCCGGATGCAACCGTCGTCGGTGATGACCACGATCTCCTCGCTGCGGTAGCCGCCGGTGCCGTCTTCCCACACCACCGGTTCGAGCACCAGCGTCATGCCGACTGGGAAGACGAAGTTGTCGTCGAACTCCTCACCCAGATCGGTGCCGATCATGGGCGCCTCGGCGGGGTATGTGCCGATGCCGTGGCCAAGGTAGAAGTGCGGCAGCCACGGCTTGCGGCCACCGTTGGCGGCGATCGCCGCCCGCGCGAGATCGCCTGATGTCGCAGCGGCTTTGGTCACCTTGAGCACGGCGTCCAGGATTTGTCGCCACTGTTCGTATTGAGCCTGCTGGCGCGCCGACGGATGGTCGCCGACGATCCAGGTGCGGCCGAAATCCGAACAGTAGCCGGCATAACTGATGCTGACGTCCGTCCACAGCACGTCGCCGCGGGCGAGTTCGCGTTCGCCGGTCAGCAGCGGCAGCGCGAGGTCGCCGTGCGTCGTCCACACACCCTCGGCGCGTGACGGCGGCATCACCTGCCAGATCGCCTCCAGCATGTTGGCCGTCGCTCCTAATTCGAATGCCCGGCGCACCAGCTTGGCTGACAGGTCGGTCTGGCGCACGCCGGGCGTCAACTGGCGTTGCACGTCGACCATCGCGCGCTCGGTGATGCGGCTGGCCTTGCGGAGGCAGGCGACCTGGTCCGGCGTCTTCACCAGGTTGGCGGCGCCGACCACGACCGTGGCGTCGGACGGCGGGCCGCCGGGGAAGATCCGGTCCGCGGCGCGGCGCATCGCGCCGGTGATCTCGTCGACCGCGACATTCGCGCCCGGCGGTATCAGTTCGGCGATCACCCGGGCGAATTGTTCGACGCCCTCGTCTAATTCGAGATACAGCGCATCATGTCGGTGGTCGTCGGGCACCTGCGACTCCGATGCGGTGCCCTCCCGGAACGGGATGAACAGATGAGGGTGTTCGTCACCGGCCAGGACGATCGCGACCGGCCGCTCGACGTGCGACAGCCCCGCATCCAGCACCGGCCAGCTCGCTCCGGTGGCGTACACGACGTTGTCGTTCATCAAAAGGATCAGCGCGTCGACGCCGTGGTCGGCCATCGACGCGCGGAGTCGCGCACTGGTGTCGCGATGCATACGCGCCCGGTCGGGCTCGTCGGGGATCACGAAACTCGGCGCGCTGGTAGGGGCCGTCATCTACACACCCAGGAACTTCGTGATGTTGCCGCTCACGATCTTGGCGGCGTTCTCCGGTCCGACCGCTTCGACGACCGCAGCCAGCGACTGCTCCGAGTAGCCGAAACTGCTTTCATTGTGCGGATAGTCGGACGACCACATCACTTTCTCGACGCCGATCTGTTCGATCAGGCTCAGCCCGAGCGGGTCGACGATGAACGACGCGCTCATGTGGGTGTCCCAGTAGTAGCGGATGTCGTGTTCCAACGGGTGATCCAGCATGTGCTGATAGGACGCGAGAACGTGCTCGGCGTCTTGAAGTGCCGGCGGAATCCAGGCGATCCCGCCCTCGAACCAGCCGATCCGCAGGCTGGGGTGCCGGTCGAGGATGCCGCCGAAGATGTACTTGGAGAACATTTCCCGGAATCCGTCGATGTTGACCATCATGGCGACGGCAACGTTGTTGACTTCACAGGGCGCCTTGGGCGGCGTTTCTCCGATGTGGTGCGTAACCGGCAGGCCGGAGTCCTCGATGGCTTCCCACACCGGGCGCATAGCGCCGCACGCGTAATCCATCATGGTGCCGTCTGCGCCGTTGCCCGGGTTGAGCGGCAGCAAGAACGTCTTCAGGCCAAGCGATTTCAGTTCGGCGAGGGTCCGCTGAGTGCCGGCTGGATCCCACCAGTTGATCAGCCCCACACCGAGGAAGTGGCCGTTCGACCGTTCCTGTAGATCGGCGATGTACTCGTTGTAGATGCGGAAGACGCGTTCGCGTAGCGGCTTGTCCGGGAAACCGAACATGGCCAGTAGCGCGTTGGGGAAGGCCAGTTCTCGGTCGACCCCGTCTTCGTGCAGTTCGCGTACCCGGGCTTCGATGTTGTTGGTGGCCGCGCCCGCCAGATCGTCGTACTGCATCAGTACGGCGCTGAACACGTCCGGCAGGAACGACTGGCCCTGGTGGCCGATCTGGTAGGCGCCGTCTTCGTACCAGATTCGCGGCGCGCTGTCCTTGAGGTCATCGGGGAGGCGCTCGTAGAAGATGTCGGCCGCCAGCGAGATGTGGGTGTCAGCCGAGAAAACCTCGGTGCCCGCCGGTAGGCCGACGTCTCCGCCGGCGTGGCCGCGGCGATTCTTCGGCGCACCGAAGCCGCCGGGTGGATAGAGCACAGTAGCTTTGGTCATTTTTCCAGCGCACCAATCAGTTTCGAATCAGCCAGATATTTGCAGATTAGCTCTTTGGACAGCTGCGGTATCCGAGACGGAATTACTACCGGCTACTCACCACGTCACAGGCAGTTCGTAAATCCCGTAGGCCAAGGCGTCGTGCTTGAACGGCAGCTGTTCCACCGGTTCGGCCAGCCGCAGCGTCGGGATGCGGCGCAGCAGCGTGTGCAGCACAATCTGCAACTCCATCCGGGCCAACTGTTGTCCGACGCATTGGTGCCGCCCGTAGCCGAAGCCGACGTGCGGATTGTCTTCGCGTCGCAGGTCCAGCTGATCCGGGTGGGGGTAACGGCGAGGGTCCCAATTGGCCGGCGGGACGTCGAGGATGATGCCCTCGCCTGCCTTGATCACCTTGCCCGCGACGTCGATGTCCTCGACCGCCACCCGTCGCTGCCCGGTCTGGATGATGCTCAGGTAACGCATCAATTCTTCGACAGCGGTGGCGATTTCCTTCGGGTCGTCGGTGTCGCGCAGGAGTGCCAGCTGATCGGGATGCTCCAACAACGCGACGATCGCCAGGCTGATCATGTTCGCGGTGGTCTCGTGTCCGGCGATCAGCACGCCGGTGGCCAGCTGCGCCGCCTCGCGGACGCTGAGCTCTTCGGCGTCGACGCGCTCGGCGAGGTCGCCTACCAAGTCTTCGGTGGGGTTCTCCATTTTGGCGCGGATCAGTTTGGCGATGTAGCGCGCCAGCGCGGTGGCACCTTCGGCCGACTCCTCGGCGGTAGCGTACCGGCCCATCCCCCGGGAGGCCTGCTCCTGGAAGAACTCGGCGTCCGAATACGGCACGCCCAACAACTGACTGATCACCAACGACGGCACCGGCAGCGCGAGCGCTTCAACAAGATCCGCCGGCTGCGGGCCGGCCAGTATCGAGTCGATGTGGTCGTCGGTGATCTTCTGGACGGCCGGACGCAAGCCTTCGACCCGCCTGAACGTGAACGGCTTGGACAGCATGCGCCGAAATCTGGTGTGCTCCTCGGCATCTGCGGTGAACACCGAGCGCGGGCGCTTGTCGACCGTCGCCAACATGCCTTCATTCCAGTGCGGATAGCCCGGCTTGCGATCGTCGACGCTGGCACGCGAATCGGAGAACAGCGAACGGATCGCGTAGTAGCCAGTGATCAGCCACGGGGTGCTGCCGTCCCAAATCCGCACTCTGCTCAGCTGTGTCGCGGCATTGAGCTCCAGTGCGACCGGTGCAGGCGCCAGCGGGCATCGCGCCGCCCGGGCCATCGGATAGTGCGGGATGCCGTCCGTAGCCTCATCCGTTCGACCCGTCAGCGTGTCAGACATATCGCTCCTTCGACGAGGCGCTCACGACGACGGGGTGCACCGGTGCCCGCCACAGCCCGACGATCGCGTCGATCAGTCCCTCGGCGGCGATCGGCCAGCTCGACCGCGCCCGCGGCCCGTGCTCGGCCAGCTCACCTTCGTGCTCGGCGCAGGTGTGCATCAGCAGATTTCGGGCCATCACCATCCGCTCGAAGCGCACTCGCTTCGCCAAATCGGGCAGGCAGCGGTTGATGCCGTCGATCGCCTGCACGAGCAGCGGGGACCCGAGAGCATCCTTGGTGACCACCTGCCGATAGGCGGGGTCAGCCATCGCCTGCGCAGCGAACCGCGCATACCAGCTCGGGTTGCCCAAGGCGGTGAGATGGTCGGTGAGCGGGCGCACCAAGGTACCTACCCAGTCCCGCAATTCCGTCGAGCCCTCGATGCCGGCCAGCATCTGTGCACGCAGATTCTCGATGGGCACCCGGTGTTTGCTCTCGATGGCGCGTAGCAGGTCCGTTCGGCTGCCGAAGTGGTAGCAGGCTGCGGCGTTGTTGCCCTGGCCCGCCGCTTCGCTGATCTGCCGGTTCGACACCGCGTACATGCCTCGCTCGGCGAACAACCGCTCCGCAGCGAACAAGATCGCTTCCCGTGTGCCCGTCGATCGATCGTTGCGCAGGACTCTGGCTGCGGTCACCGCCCCAGTGAACACCCGCGTTCGAGTTAAATCAAGCCATTTATCTACCAGTCCGGACTCGAATTCAGCGACGGAAATGTCCCGATCCGCGGCACATTGCGGGCGGTCGCCGCCATCTCGCGTAGCGGGGCATTGCGCATCGGGCGCCGTATATACTTCGCGAACTGCTGCGCTTCAGTTCCGATACCGAATTAGACAGACGCCTTATACTGCAAAGCCACCCTTCAGACGCGGCAACCCAGCTACGCCTCAACATCGGAGGAGACCTTGCCGCGCAACCTGGTCGCCCGCGTCGCCACCCAGCTGATGGAGACGACGGCGTCGACGGTTGCCGAGGTGAACGAACAAATCCTCGCCGACCTCGTCGAGCATCTCGATATCGATGCCGCGTTCCTGCGCCACAACGACCATAAAGTCAGGGTTTCCAAGTTGGTCGCGGTGTGGCCGCCACCGCGCGACCGCTCGGTCCCGGATTGGGCGGCCGTTGCCCACTTCAGCAGCGCCGACCCAATTCTTGCGCTGTGCGAGCACGGCAAGACATTGACGGTGATTCGACCGGAACCGTCCAACTACGCGCGATGGGTCGCGGGCGCGCAGGAACGATGGGGCTACGACGCCTCCAAGATCACCTCGCCGTCGGCAGCCGCGGCGCCACTGATCTCCGGGGGCGTCACCACCGGCCAACTGACCTGCATGAAGTTCCGGCGCAAGAAGTGGCGCACCGACGAGCTGAACACCATCCAGACCGTCGCATCCCTGCTTGCGCAGCTTCTTGCCCGCATCACCGCTGAAGAGAAACTTCGCAACCTCGCCGAGCACGATGATCTGACCGGTCTGCACAACCGCCGCGCGCTGATCGCCCATCTGTCCGAACGACTCGCGCCGGGTCGACCCGGCCCGGTCCCGGTGCTGTACCTCGACCTCGATCGCCTCAAGTCGATCAATGACTACCTCGGCCACACCGCCGGCGACTGGTTCATCCGGACATTCGCCGAACAACTTCGATTGAAAGCCGGCGCCAAAAGCATGACCGCACGACTCGGCGGCGACGAGTTCGTCGTTGTCCCCGATCGATCGATGTCGATTGAAATGGCGGAGAAGAGCGGCGAAGAGTTGTGCACCGCACTGCGTGATCGGATGACGCTGGGCGGCCACATGATCACCCGAACGATCAGCGTGGGTGTCGCGGTGGGCATGCCGGGACGCGACACCACCACCGACGTCCTTCATCGCGCGGACGAGGCCGTCCTGTCGGCCAAGCGCGCCGGAGGCAACAGCGTCGCAGTGTCCAGCGACGACATGTCGCTGCAACGCCTGTTCCGCAACGACATCGAACTTCACCTGAGCGGCGAGATCGACAACGACGCGCTGCTCCTGCACTATCTGCCCGAGGTCGACCTGTGGACGGGCGCGATCGTCGCCACCGAAGCACTCGTCCGGTGGCGCCATCCGACGTGGGGCCTGCTGCTGCCGGAGTCGTTCATCGGCGTCGCCGAATCCGCCAATTTGGGTGGGGATTTGGGCAAATGGGTGATGCGCAAGGCCATCGCGGAATTCAGCCGGTGGCGCTCGCACGGCGTCGGCCAGGACATCACCCTGCGCATCAATGTGTCCCCCGGCCAGTTGGTCAGCCGAGGTTTCGTCAGCGACGTGGCCGAGACCATCGACGAATTCGGCATAGACGGCAGCTCGATATGTCTGGAAATCACCGAACGTGCCGTGGTCCGCGACATCGAAACCACGCGCAAAACTCTTGAAGCGCTGAAAGAAGTCGGCGTCCAAATCGCCATCGACGACTTCGGCACGGGCTACGCCGTTCTGTCGCACCTCAAATCGCTGCCGGTCGACACCCTCAAAATCGACACGTCGTTCGTTCGCGATCTGGGCACCAGCAGCCGCGATCTGGCGATCGTCCGCGCGATCATCGGTCTTGCCGAAGCATTCGACCTGCAGCTGGTAGCCGAGGGAGTCGAAACCCCGGCGGCGGCACTGACGCTGATGCGGCACGGCTGCCACCGGGCACAGGGATACCTGCTGTCGCGCCCGCTGCCCGGCAACGCCATGGAGTCGCTGCTGTCGTCCCGCTGGATGCCCATGCCCTTCCTGGCCGACAGCCAGGCCCTCACCTCGAGCACGATCTAACCCAGATAGAGATGCCACCGATGACCGAGCCCACAGACAAGCGGTCCGATACGACTCGCGACCAGATTCTGCGAGCCGCCGCCCACCAATTCGCCCAGCGTCCCTACTACGCCGTCGGCCTCGATGACATTCTGTCCGATGCGCATTTGACCAAGGGCGCGATGTATTTTCACTTCCGCT
>JBAWAV010000224.1:0-18309 GCA_049589475.1 Mycobacterium sp. | reverse complement strand
GACCCGCCGAACACCGTGGTGCACGAGCGGGCACCGCGGGCCGGCAAGAAGTCCGACTCCGGCAACTCCGAGATCCAGGGCATCGACGGCTCCACCCGCCTGGAAGCCAAACGGCAACGCCGCCGCGACGGCCGTGACGCGGGACGGCGTCGTCCGCCGGTGCTCACCGAAGCCGAATTCCTGGCCCGCCGCGAAGCCGTCGAACGGGTGATGGTGGTGCGTGACACGGTCCGCAGCGAGCCGCCGCATCCCGGCAGCCGATATACCCAGATCGCCGTCCTGGAGGACGGCATCGTCGTGGAGCACTTCGTGACCAGCGCGGCCTCGGCGTCGCTGGTCGGCAACATCTATTTGGGCATCGTGCAGAACGTGCTGCCCTCGATGGAGGCGGCCTTCGTCGACATCGGTCGCGGCCGAAACGGCGTGCTCTACGCCGGCGAGGTGAACTGGGAGGCCGCCGGCCTGGGTGGTTCCAACCGCAAGATCGAGCAGGCCCTCAAGTCCGGCGACTACGTTGTGGTGCAGGTCAGCAAGGACCCGGTCGGACACAAGGGCGCCCGGTTGACCACCCAGGTGTCGCTCGCCGGCCGCTACCTCGTGTACGTGCCGGGAGCGTCGTCGACCGGCATCAGCCGCAAACTGCCCGACACCGAACGCCAGCGGCTCAAGGAAATCCTGCGCGAAGTCGTGCCGTCGGACGCCGGCGTGATCATCCGCACCGCCTCGGAAGGCGTGAAGGAAGAAGACATCCGCACCGACGTCAACCGGCTGCAGGAGCGGTGGACGGAGATCGCCAAGCTCGCGCAGGAGACCAAAGAGAAGGCGGCCGGTGCCGCGGTGGCGCTCTACGAAGAGCCTGACGTCTTGGTCAAGGTCATCCGCGATCTGTTCAACGAAGACTTCGGCCAGCTGATCGTCTCCGGCGACGACGCCTGGGCCACCATCAACGAGTACGTGAGTTCGGTTGCGCCCGAGCTTATTTCGAAGCTGAACAAATACGAGCCCGCGGATTCCGCCGAGGGCGTCGCGGCACCGGACGTGTTCGCGGTGCACCGCATCGACGAGCAGCTGGCCAAGGCGATGGACCGCAAGGTCTGGTTGCCATCCGGTGGCACGTTGGTCATCGACCGGACCGAGGCGATGACGATCGTCGACGTCAACACCGGCAAGTTCACCGGGTCCGGCGGCAACCTCGAGCAGACGGTCACCAAGAACAATCTCGAGGCCGCCGAGGAGACCGTGCGTCAACTGCGGCTGCGCGACATCGGCGGGATCATCGTCATCGACTTCATCGACATGGTCCTGGAGTCCAACCGCGACCTGGTGCTGCGCCGGCTGACCGAGGCGCTGGCCCGCGACCGCACCCGCCACCAGGTGTCCGAGGTGACTTCGCTGGGTTTGGTGCAGTTGACCCGCAAGAAGCTCGGCACCGGACTGGTCGAAGCCTTCTCCACGACATGTCCGCACTGCAGCGGTCGCGGCATCATGCTGCACGCCGACCCGGTCGACTCCGCGCCGTCCGCAGGTCGTAAATCCGAGTCCGGCGGCAGGCGTGGGCGGCGCTCGAAGAAGGGCAAGACCGAGGAGCAGCCGGTGGCCTCGGTGCCCGCCCATCTGCCCGGCGAGCATCCGATGTTCAAGGCGATGGCAGCGGCCAACGGTCGCCATGAGGATGACGACTTCGAGGACACCGACGGGTCTGCGCACGCCGAGGACGTCGACGAGACGCTTCGTGAACGGGCCGCGGCCGAGGCCGATGCCCAGACGCAGGAGCAGGTCGCACGCGAAGCCGCCGAAGAGGATCTCGACGATGACGACTTCGACGACGAAGACAGCGACGATGCCGACAGCGACGACGAGGACGACGACACCGACGAGGTCGACCTGGACGACGATGAGGACCTCGACGATGAGGACGACCTGGACGACGCCGACGAGGCCGACGATGACGATGACGACGACACCGACGATGACGACGAGGCCGATGACGACGATGACGATCTAGACGACGACTCGGATCCGACGGACCACGAGCACCGAATCGCCGCGGTGACCGCGGAGCGTCCGCGACGCCGTCGGGCCGCGGCCAGACCGGCCGGCCCGCCGATGCACTGATGCTGATGGCCCTGCTCCTCGGCAGGCCGCGGGCGGCCTGCACCGTCGCACGGCGGACTGACAGGCCGGTTTGACCCTTTAGTCGCTGGTCACGTACCCTTGACCAGTTGTCGACAGGCCCGTCCACCGGGCTTTGGCCGATACCCCCACACCAGCCCGCGCACGCTCAGGCTGCGTGGCGCCCGCGAGACCTGCACGAACCAGTAGAACCAGAAGATGAGGTAGACGAAACCATGGCGACCTACGCAATCGTCAAAACCGGCGGTAAGCAGTACAAAGTTGCCGTCGGTGACGTCGTCAAGGTCGAGAAGCTCGACTCGGAGCCGGGCGCGAAGGTGACGCTGCCGGTCGCATTGGTCGTCGACGGCGCCACCGTCACCGCCGATGCCGCCGCGCTGGCCAAGGTCGCGGTGACCGGCGAGGTGCTCGAGCACACCAAGGGCCCCAAGATTCGTATCCACAAGTTCAAGAACAAGACCGGCTATCACAAGCGTCAGGGTCACCGTCAGCAGCTGACGGTCCTGAAGGTCACCGGCATCAAGTAGCGGAGGACCACACACATGGCACACAAAAAGGGCGCTTCCAGCTCACGTAACGGCCGCGACTCGAACTCTCAGCGACTGGGCGTCAAGCGGTTCGGCGGCCAGGTCGTCAAGGCCGGCGAGATCATCGTCCGCCAGCGCGGCACGCACTTCCACCCCGGCGTCAACGTGGGTCGCGGCGGCGACGATACGTTGTTCGCCAAGGCAGCCGGCGCCGTCGAGTTCGGCGTCAAGCGCGGACGCAAGACGGTCAACATCGTCTCGGCCGCGCCTTCGAACGACTGAGCGCCGCAGGCGTGGTTGCACGCCTGAGGAGTAAGAGGAATCCCGATGCCTCGGTTTGTCGATCGCGTCGTCATCCATACGAGGGCAGGCTCCGGCGGTAACGGCTGCGCCTCGGTCCACCGCGAGAAGTTCAAGCCGCTCGGTGGACCCGACGGCGGCAATGGCGGCCGCGGCGGCAGCATCGTGCTGGTCGTCGACCCGCAAGTGCACACCCTGCTCGACTTTCACTTCCGTCCCCACGTCGACGCCCCGTCGGGCAAGCAGGGCATGGGCAGCAACCGGGACGGCGCAGCGGGCGCCGATCTGGAGATCAAGGTTCCCGACGGCACTGTCGTGCTCGACGAGGACGGCCGGATGCTCGCCGACCTGGTCGGTATCGGGACCCGATTCGAAGCCGCCGCCGGAGGTCGCGGCGGGCTTGGCAACGCCGCACTGGCGTCGCGCGCCCGCAAGGCACCCGGGTTCGCACTGCTCGGCGAGAAAGGCGAAGCCCGCGACCTCACTCTCGAGCTCAAAACCGTCGCCGACATCGGCTTGATCGGATTCCCGTCGGCCGGCAAATCCTCGCTGGTGTCCGCGATTTCGGCCGCCAAGCCGAAGATCGCCGACTACCCGTTCACCACGCTGGCCCCCAATCTCGGGGTGGTGTCGGCGGGGGAGCGGACGTTCACCGTCGCCGACGTGCCGGGCCTGATCCCCGGGGCGTCGCAGGGCCGCGGTCTGGGCCTGGACTTCCTGCGGCACATCGAGCGATGCGCGGTGCTGGTGCATGTCATCGACTGCGCCACCCTCGAGCCGGGCCGCGATCCGATCTCCGACATCGACGCGCTGGAGGCCGAGCTGGCCGCCTACACGCCGACGCTGCAAGGCGATTCGGCGTTGGGTGACCTGGTCGAGCGGCCACGCGCGGTGGTGCTCAACAAGATCGACGTGCCCGAGGCCCGCGAATTGGCGGAGTTCGTCCACGACGAGATCGCCGAGCGCGGCTGGCCGGTGTTCATGGTGTCGACTGTCGCCCGAGAAGGGCTGCAGCCGTTGATCTTCGGACTTGCGAACATGGTCGCTGAGTACCAGGCATCCCAGCCGGTCATCGTGCCGCGACGGCCGGTGATCCGCCCGGTGCCCGTCGACGAGTCGGGTTTCACTGTGCAATCCGACGGCCAGGGTGGATTCGTGGTCCGCGGTCGGCGGCCCGAACGCTGGATCGCCCAGACCGCATTCGACAACGACGAGGCGGTCGGCTATCTCGGCGACCGACTGGCCCGCCTCGGCGTCGAGGACGAACTGGTACGGCTCGGCGCACGGCCCGGGTGCGCGGTCACCATCGGCGACGTCACCTTCGACTGGGAGCCGCAGACGCCGTCCGGTATCGACGCCGTGATGACGCGACGAGGCACCGACGCGCGCCTGGAGAACACCGACCGTGTCGGAGCCGACGAACGTAAGGCGGCACGGAAGCAACGCCGCGAGCAGGGTAGCGATGAATAGTTCTGCTCGCGAAGCGATTCGGACTGCTCGCAGCGTTGTGGTCAAGGTCGGCACCACGGCGTTGACCACCCCGACCGGTATGTTCGACGCCAGCCGACTGGCCGGCCTCGTCGACGCGATCGAGGCGCGGATGAAGGCGGGTTCCGATGTCGTCATCGTGTCCTCGGGTGCCATCGCGGCCGGCATCGAGCCGCTGGGGCTGAGCAAGCGACCCACGGATCTGGCCACCAAGCAGGCCGCGGCCAGCGTCGGACAGGTCGCGCTGGTTAATGCGTGGAGCACCGCGTTCGCCCGTTACCAGCGCAGCGTCGGGCAGGTGTTGTTGACCGCGCACGACATCTCGATGCGGGTGCAGCACACCAACGCCCAGCGCACGCTGGACCGGCTGCGCGCCCTGCATGCGGTCGGGATCGTCAACGAGAACGACACGGTGGCCACCAACGAGATCCGATTCGGCGACAACGACCGACTGTCGGCGTTGGTGGCGCATCTCGTCGGCGCCGACGCACTGATCCTGCTGAGCGACATCGACGGTCTCTACGACGCCGACCCACGCAAAGTCGCCGAAACACGTTTCATTCCTGAGGTTTCCGGGCCGGACGACCTCGACGGCGTGACCGCGGGACGGGGCAGCAGCCTCGGAACCGGTGGGATGGCCTCGAAGATGTCGTCGGCGCTGCTGGCCGCCGACGCCGGGGTGCCGGTGCTGCTGGCTGCCGCGTCGAACGCCGCGACGGCGCTGGCGGATGCGTCGGTGGGCACGGTGTTCGCCGCGCAGCCCAATCGCATGTCGGCGCGCCGGTTCTGGGTGCGTTATGCGGCGGAGTCGGCCGGTTCGCTCGCCCTGGATGACGGCGCGGTGAGCGCCGTTCTGGGTCAACGCCGTTCGTTGCTGCCCGCGGGAATCACCGCGCTGTCCGGTCGCTTCCACGGCGGTGATGTGGTCGACCTGACCGGTCCGGACGCGGCCGTGGTGGCCCGCGGCGTGGTCGCGTACGACGCCGCCGAGTTGACGACGATGATCGGCCGGTCGACGTCGGAGCTGCCCGCCGAACTGCGCAGGCCCGCCGTACATGCCGACGACCTGGTCGCTATCTAGCCTTTCGTGATCGGCATCAAATAGAGTGCGCCCCAGGCAATTTCGGCCAAGGTAGCGGTCAGCTCGGCATCGTATTCGGGCGGTCGGCCCGGAAGGTTCTGCTGGCATGCCCGCTCGACCATCCAGGTCAGCACGCTGGCCGTGGTCGCCGCGGGCAGCGCGCGGCGAATCGAGCCGTCGGCCTGGCCGTCCTCGATGACCTGGGTGAGTCGACCGGAAATCGCGGTCAGCAACTCGCGGTAGGTCGCGGCCACCAGCGGGTCGTAACCCGACATCTCGTTGAGGGCGACGAGGACGGGTTGATGCCGCCGGTAGCCGGCGATGATGCCGGCCATGGCGGCGCGGACGTCGTCGGGATCGTGACGCCAGGCCACGCTCCACCAGAGTTCGGCGCTGTCGGCCAAGTCGCCGAACACCCGGCCGGCCAACCGCCGCAACAGGTCACCCTTGTCTTCGAAGTAGATGTAGAAGTTCGCCCGCGACATGCCGGCCTCGCCTGCCAGCCGGTCGACGCTGAGTTCGGTGAAGCTCGCGCCGTCGCGCATCAGACGCTCGGTGGCATCGAGTAAGCGGCGCTCGATCTGCTCGCGGCGCTCCTGCCGCCTGGCATGCGGCTTACGGGTGACTGACGGCATGGCCGAGAGTATGACATCTTGACTAGACACTATGTCTAGATTTAGTGTCGTCGGTGTTCTGATATGTGATCGGCGTCATAGCCCGACGGAGGATTCACCATGACAGCGACGGCCGCCACCCCTCGTGCTTACGACCCCATCGACCTGTCGTCCCGCGCGTTCTGGTCGGCCAGCGCGCAGGAGCGGGAAGACGCGTTCGCCGAGTTGCGAGCGCAGCGGCCGGTGAGCTGGCATCCGCCCGTCGAAGACTCGCTGATGTCCGACCCCGACGATCCGGGCTACTGGGCGGTCACTCGCCGCGACGACATCGTCGCGATGAGCCGTGACAGCGAGACGTTCCTGTCCGGCAAAGGTGTTCTTTTCGAGAACGTGCCCGAGGAATTGCTCGAGGCGTCGCAGTCGTTCCTGGCGATGGACCCGCCACGGCACACGTTCTTGCGCAAACTCGTCAGCGCAGCGTTCACCCCGCGGCAGGTCAGGCGCATCGGGGATTCGATCCAGGCGAACGCCAAGTCCATCGTCGAGGAGCTCAAAGACGCGGGTAGCGGTGTGGATTTCGTCGAGCGCTGTGCCAAGGAGCTGCCTATCCGCACGCTCTCGGACATGGTCGGGATTCCCGAGGAAGAGCGGCAGAAAGTGGCGCATGCCGCCGACGCGATGGTCTCGTGGGCCGATCCGATCTACCTCAACGGCCGCCAGCCGTTGGAAGTGCTCTTCGAATCGCAGATGTACATCCACCAGGTGGCCTTCGGGTTGGCTGCGGAGCGACGCGCGAACCCCGGTGACGACCTGCTGAGCGCGCTGGTCAACGCGCAGGTGGACGGTGACCGGCTGGCCGACGCTGACGTCGCCGCCTTCTTCGTGTTGCTGACGGTCGCCGGCAACGACACCACCCGCCAGACCACCAGCCATGCGTTGAAGGCCCTGACCGACTATCCCGACCAGCGCGCCTGGCTGCTAGAGGATTTCGACAACCGCATCGGCGGAGCTGTCGAGGAGTTCATCCGCTGGGCGACACCCGTGATGACGTTCCGTCGCACCGCCGCAAAGGATGCGGAGCTCGGCGGCAAGGCCATCCGTGCCGGCGAAAAGGTCGTGATGTTCTATTCCTCGGGAAACTTCGACACCGAGGTGTTCGAGCATCCTGAGCGCCTCGATCTGAGCCGCAGCCCCAACCCGCATGTCGGTTTCGGTGGCGGCGGAGTGCACTTCTGCCTGGGTGCGAACTTGGCCAGGGCGCAGCTGCGGGCGATCTTCGGTGAGCTACTGCATCGGCTGCCGGACATTCAGGCGGGCGAACCGGTTTACGTACCAGGCAACTTCATCCACGGCATCCGCAGCATGCCGTGCACCTTCTAGCGGGCCGAGACGTGGGATAGCTCCTCGGCGAGCAACGTCAGCATTTCCGAGCAGCCGCCGTCGACCTTGACGGTGGCCAAGTCGTCACCGCGAGTAGGTCCGCGATTGACGATGGCGACGGGGATGCCCAGCGCCGCAGCGTGCCGGACAAACCGGTAGCCGGAAAACACCGTCAACGACGAACCGGCAACCAGTAACGCGTCGGCGTCCTCGACAAGCAAAAAAGCCTGTTGGACAACGGATTTAGGAACGCTCTCGCCGAAATACACGATGTCGGGCTTGAGCATGCCACCGCACGCCGGGCAGTCGAGGTAGTGAAACGACGCGGTGTCGGCGATCACAGCATCAGCGTCCGGGGCCACCGCCAGCCCGCCGACCGCCTCGACCCGTTCGGTGAATCCCGGGTTGAGCGCGTCGAGTTGTTCGGCCAGCGCAGCGCGACTCATGGACCGACCACAGCTCAGGCAGACCACTCGCGCGTACGTGCCGTGCAGGTTGATCACATTCCGGCTGCCGGCCTTGGTGTGCAGCAGATCCACGTTCTGGGTGATCACGCCGATGGCTGCACCGGCGTGCTCGAGTGCTGCCACCGCCCGGTGTCCGGCGTTGGGCCGGGTGCCGTCCATGTGCCGCCAACCGACGTGGTTGCGCGCCCAGTAACGCTGCCGGTACACCGGGTCGGAGGTGAACTGGCGGATCGTCATCGGATTACTCGGCGGCGAATCGGGACCGCGGTAGTCGGGAATGCCAGAGTCGGTGGAAATACCGGCGCCGGTGAGCACCGCGACGCGGCGGCCGGTCAGCAACGCGACCAGTTCGGGGGATTCCGCGTGCGCAGCTGTCACCCATTCGAGAGTACGGACCGGCGGACGCCCCGGTCGCGGTCAACGGAGCGTCAGGGCACCAGGACCAGTTTCATGTTGTTCGTCTCCTGATGGCCCGCTTGCTGGCCGCAGACGGGTTTGACGTCGGTGGAAACGACGGTCCCGGTAAGAGTGTTGGGATCCCAACTGAAGTGGGCCGTGGTGGCGTCGGGGGCGTGGCTACCGTCCGAGCACTCCAGGCTGTCGGTACTGTCCAGGACCCATTGCCCGTTGACGAGATGTGCCTGCTTCGTCGGTCCACCAGGGGTGAGAGCGACCGCAGCGCAGCCGTCGCCGCAGGGGGTGACGTACCAGTCGCTGCTGGCAGCAGTACCGGCCGCGTCTGTTTCGGTGAATGTGTAGTGCCCGTTGAAATCGCTCCAGGCGGGAGCCGCGAGCGCGGTCGCGAGACCGGTGAACAGCGCAGTGGTGGCGAAACATCGTCCGATGGTCATGACTGCTCCTTGTCGAGGCTAATCAATGTACGTGCAATATTGGCCGTTCAGCAGGCGAGATGTCCAGGAAACCGGTCATTCCTGTCCAGTTGGGTCTGGCGGCACATCACTGCCGAGACGTGAAAGTTCCTGGATTGACGCGTGCTGGGCGAGAATAGAGGGGCAATGGACTTCTATAACGCCTACAGCCAGGGCTTTGCCCGGGTCGCTGCGTGCACGCACCATGCGTCGATCGGTGATCCGGCGGCCAATGCTGAGTCGGTGTTGCGGTTGGCCCGGCAGTGCCGCGACGACGGTGTCGGGCTGGCGATTTTCCCGGAGTTGACGTTGTCGGGGTACTCGATCGAGGACATCCTGCTGCAGGACGTGCTGCTGGACGCTGTCGAGGACGCACTGGTCGGCGTCGTCACCGCATCCGCCGATCTGCTGCCGGTGCTGGTGGTCGGCGCCCCGCTGCGCTTCCGGCACCGCATCTACAACACCGCCGTCGTCATCCACCGCGGTGTGGTGCTCGGAGTGGTGCCCAAGTCGTACCTGCCGACCTACCGCGAGTTTTACGAGCGTCGCCAGATCGCGCCGGGCGACGACGAACACGGCACCATCCGGGTCGCCGGAGCCGAGGTGCCGTTCGGCGCGGACCTGCTGTTCGCGGCGTCCGACCTACCCGGCTTCGTCCTGCACGTCGAAATCTGCGAGGACATGTTCGTGCCGATTCCGCCCAGCGCCGAGGCGGCGCTGGCCGGCGCGACGGTGCTCGCCAATCTTTCCGGCAGCCCGATCACGATCGGCCGCGCCGACGACCGGGCGCTGCTGGCCCGCTCGGCATCGCTGCGCTGCCTTGCCGCCTACGTGTATGCCGCTGCGGGGGAGGGCGAGTCGACGACCGACCTGGCGTGGGACGGCCAAACGATGATCTGGGAGAACGGTGTCCTGCTCGCCGAATCCGAACGTTTTCCGAAAGGCGAGCGGCGCAGCGTCGCCGACGTCGACCTCGAACTGCTTCGCGCCGAACGGCTGCGGATGGGCACCTTCGACGACAATCGGCGTCACCACCGGGATTCGCCGGAATCGTTTCGGCGCATCGAGTTCCCATTGGACCCGCCGACCGGTGACATCGGGCTGCACCGGCACATCGAGCGTTTCCCGTTCGTGCCCGCCGATCCGCAACGGCTGCAGCAGGACTGCTACGAGGCGTACAGCATTCAGGTCGCCGGGCTCGAACAACGGTTGCGCGCGTTGGACTTTCCGAAGGCCGTCATCGGCGTCTCCGGTGGACTGGACTCGACGCACGCGCTGATCGTCGCGGCACGTGCGATGGACCGGGAAGGCCGACCGCGCAGCGACATTCTCGCGTTCACCCTGCCGGGGTTTGCCACCGGCGAGCACACCAAACGCAATGCGGTCGAACTCTGCCGCGCCCTGGGGGTGACGTTCGCCGAGATCGACATCACCGAAACCGCCAAGCTGATGCTCAAGGAGATGGGTCACCCGTTCTCCAGCGGCGAGAAGGTCTACGACGTCACGTTCGAGAACGTCCAGGCCGGGCTGCGCACGGACTACCTTTTCCGGTTGGCCAATCAGCGCGGCGGCATCGTGCTGGGCACCGGTGACCTGTCCGAGCTTGGACTCGGCTGGTCCACCTACGGTGTGGGCGACCAGATGTCGCACTACAACGTCAACGCCGGCGTGCCGAAAACTCTGATCCAGCATCTGATCCGCTGGGTGATTGCCTCCGGTGAGTTCGAATCGGACGTCACGCAGGTGCTGCAGTCGGTGCTCGAAACCGAGATCACCCCCGAGCTGGTCCCCAGCGGCGAGGAAGAGGAGTTGCAGAGCAGCGAAGCGAAAGTCGGGCCGTTCGCCCTGCAGGACTTTTCGCTGTTCCACGTGCTGCGCTACGGGTTCCGGCCCTCGAAGGTCGCGTTCTTGGCGTGGCACGCGTGGAGCGACGCCGAGCGCGGCAACTGGCCGCCGGGGTTCCCGGCGAACAAGCGACCTTCCTACTCGCTCAAGGAGATTCGGCACTGGCTGCACATCTTCGTGCAGCGGTTCTACTCATTCAGCCAGTTCAAGCGCTCCGCGTTACCCAACGGACCCAAGGTGTCGCCCGGCGGCGCGCTGTCGCCGCGCGGAGACTGGCGCGCCCCGTCGGACATGTCGGCGAAGGCCTGGCTCGACGAGATCGAGCGCGAAGTTCCGGAGGACTAGCGGTCATACGTTCCGGTCAGCACGCCGCGGGCCAGTACATGTCCGGCCATCTGCTTGCGGAGCGCCTTGACTTTGGTCACAGTCTGCGCGATCGGCACATCCAACGCGAACAGTTGAAACCGGTAGCGATGTGGCCCGTGGTCGGGAATCGGGCGTGGGCCCGCGTATCCATATTGACGCAAATCCGCTCGGATCAAACGCATTCCGGCGGTGCCCGGCTGCAATGCACCGGTATCGACGTGCGTGATGGTCGGCTCGATCACCGCAACGTTGTGCACGATGGGCCGCGGCAGCGGTACGTCGACGTCGTCGATGATGAGCACCAACTGTCGGGTGCCCGGCGGCACACCGGTCCAGCTCAGTTGCGGTGACGTGTTGTCGCCGACGCCCTTGCCGGCGCTGGTTTTCGGTATCGCCGCGCCCTCGGCGAATGCGGTGCTGGTGACGGTCACCGCGAATGGAGCGGCGAAATCCGGCCCCGTGAAAGGGCTTCGACGTTCTCCGGCGACCGGGACACGGCGCAGTAGCTTGCCGATCATGCGCCGCTGCCCGCGCCGCGGATCGCCACCGTGCTGGACCGCAGTACCTCGCCAAGTTCTGCGGGCAGATAACCCTGCGCCGCCAGCCTCGGCAACACGCCTCCGCTGGAGATGATGTCGAGAATCAGGTCGGGCAACTTCGGCACCGACCCCGACGCCCCGGTCGTCTCGTTGCGCCACTCGCCGGAACTCAGGTCGAAGGTGCCGGTGTCGCCTTCGCTGAACAGAGTGGTCGCATCCGGAAGCGTCAAGGCGGGCAACCCCGCGTTGACGGCATTGCGGAAGAACAGCGAGTTGAATTCTTCGGCAACGAGTCCGGCCACACCCAGTTCGGAGAACAACGCAGCGACCGGACGAGACGACCCCACCCCGAAGTTCTTGCCCGCCAACACAATGTCGCCTGGTGACACCTCATCGGTCCAGCCGGGGCGCACCTCGTAGAAGACATGCCTGGCCGCCTCAGGTGGATCCATCTTCATCGCGAATGCCGGATACATGCCATCGGTGTTCAGGTCGTCGCCGAACACCCACACCTTGCCGGTGATGGCCAGCGTCATGCGGTCACGCTCCTTGCGTCGGTGATGTAGCCGGTGAGCGCCGAAGCGGCGACGGTCGCCGGCGAGGCCATGAAGATCTGGGCTTCGGTGCTGCCCATCCGCCCGGTGAAGTTCCGGGTGCTCGACGTCAGACACACCTCGCCGGGTCCGACGACGCCCATGTGGTAGCCGAAGCAGGCGCCGCAGGTCGAGTTGGTGATCACCGCACCGGCGTCGGCGATGTCCTGCAGATACCCGCGCCGCATCGCCTCGCGGTAGACCGCCTGGGATGCGGGTGTCACGAGCAGCCGGACGCCCGGCGCAACAGTGTTGCCGCGCAGGATCTCTGCGGCGATCTCGAGGTCTTCCAGTTGCCCGTTCGCGCATGACCCGATGAAAGCCTGATCGATCTTCTGCCTCTCGATCTGCGAAACGGGCAGGCCGTTGCGGCTCACCGTGCCCGGACGCGCGACGTAGGGTTCCAGCGCGGCCAGGTCCACCCGTCGCACCTCCTGATACACCGCATCGGAATCCGCCGCCGCAGAATGATATCCGGTGACGCCGCGGTCGTCGAGGAACGACGTCAACACCTGATCCGGCTCGAACGTGCTGAAGTCGGCCGACACCTCCGCACCCTGCGTGGCGATCGTGCGACGGTCATGCATCGGGATGCCGGCCAATCCGGGGCCGCCGAATTCCAGGTTGAGGTTCGCGGCGTCGCCGTACTCGTTGGCTATGTGCAGAAAGATGTCCTTGCCGCTGACCGCGTCGGGTTTGACGCCGTCGAACTCGTAGCGGATGGTCGGCGCAACCTGGAACCAGGTCCTGCCGGTACACATGATCGAATACACCTCGGCGGGGCCCAGCCCACGGGCGGCGGTGTTGTAAGCCCCGGCCGCACAGGTGTGAGAGTCGGTGCAGGCCAGGACTTCTCCGGGGCGGGCCAATCCGTTCTCGGCGATCACCTCGTGGCAGATCCCGTGCCGGCCGACGTCGTAGAAGCGCTCGATGCCGAACTGCGCGGCGAACTTGCGAGCGTGCGGCCCGCCGGCGGCGTCCTTGATGGTCGGCGCCGGCACCGCGTGGTCCATCACGATCGCCAGCTTGTCGGGGTCGTGGATGCGAAGCGGCTCCATCCACATCGTCGCGAACTGCAGATCGATCAGCACGGTCATGTCGACATCCACCACGACGGTCTCGCCGGGCGACACCCGGTCCAGGCCCGCCTTGCGGGCGAAGATCTTCTCGATGATGGTCATGCTCATGAGTTCTGCTCCAGCCGTGCGTATTTGGCGTCCAGGGCGAGCCATTCCGCCATGCCGACGAGGTTGAAGAACTCGGCGGGCCGAGTAGGTAGATGGTCGGCGACGTTCCCGCCGTTGAGTTCACACAAGCCTTCCAGCACTCCGAGAACCGCGCGGGCGAGTGGATTGCTCGGATGAATGGCGATGGCGTAGCCCAGTTCCTGCAGCCGTGTCGCCGACTCCAACGGCGTCATGCCCCCGAGGACCAGATTGATCAGCAGCGGAGCCTGCACCTCGCGGGCGATCCGCTCGATCTCCTCGATCGACTGCGGCGCCTCGACGAAGATCACGTCCGCACCGGCCTGGGCGTACCGATTCGCCCGCTCGATCGCGGCGTCCAATCCCAGCGGAGCCCGCGCGTCGGTCCGCGCTACGACGAGCATGCCGTCACCGGTGCGCGCATCGAGCGCGGCGGCCAATGTCTGTTCGAACTCCGCGGCGTGGATGACGTGTTTGTCGGACAGATGACCGCAGCGTTTGGGAAAGACCTGATCTTCCAATTGGATTGCCGCGACGCCGGCCTGCTCGTAGAGCGCAACGGTGCGCACCACATTGATCGCGGCGCCGTAGCCGGTGTCCGCGTCGGCGATCAGCGGGATGTCGCCGAGGACACCGACGAGCATGCGGGCACGTTCGGCCATCTCGGTCGCGGTGACCAGCCCGATGTCCGGCAGCCCGAAGCCGGACGCTGCCACACCTGCGCCGGTCATATAGGCGGCCGACTGACCGGTGCGCTTGACCAGGTGCGCGGTGATCCCGTCGAAAACGCCTGGTGCGACGATGAGTTCGCGGCGATCGAGTAACGCCCGCAAGTTCTGTCGGGCAGCCGTGGTGGGCATGTGTCGTCCTTTCAGTCCAGTGCGCCGGCAACCGGCGGGGCCAACAGATCGATCAGGTTGCCGATGTCGTCGAGGTCTTGGAGGTCGACGACTGCTCGCTCGATGGCGGTGGCGCGGTCCCGGTCGGTCACGCGATCGGTCAGCGCATGGAATTTGGCGACGAGCTCGTCGTCGGTCACCGGATCCCACGGCGCGCCATGCGGCGCGACGACGCGAACCTGGTGCACGGCGCCGTCGCGGGTGGTGACCGCGAGGTCGGTGCGGAATCGCTCCGCGAGGGGAGCGTCGGCCAGCGATTCGTCCAGGTGTACGTCGGTGACGTCGATCAGCGACCAGATGTCGTCAGCGTCCAGTCGGGCGGGCGTGAATTGTTCGGGCAGGGCGTTTCCGTCGAGCAGTGTGGCCGCGGTGGCGTAGCCGATGTTCATCTGGGCGCCGATGGCGGTCAACGGCCGCTCGGGTTTCCACCAGCCGTGCTTGTAAACGGTCTCGCCGACGGTGATGTCGATCTTCGAGATATCCTCGGCGGCGACCGAATCCCGCAGCTTTCGAGCGGCGTCGACGGCTCCGTGCAGACCGCCCATCACGGCGTACGACTTGACCATGATGATGGACGTTTCCCAACGCTCACCCAGTTGGTCGGTCAGCAGTGACGCGTCGGGGTCGTGTCCCTCGCCGAAAACGCTGAGGAATCCCCCGTATTCGCGTTCGAACACCCGCTTGATGCCGGTGTAGTTCGCCGCCGCCAGCCCGGCGGCGTAGAAGCCGTTGCGCGCGGCGAACCCGTGATGCATCCGCTTGCTCATCGCCTCGTACTGGGCGGCCATCAACCCTGCCGACTGGGTACCGGCCAGGCCCAGGGCATCTTCCAGCTGAGCCGGTGACAGCCCACGCAGTTTGCCGGACGCCATGGCCGCCGAATGTGTGCCGAAGACCGGTCCCGAGTGCCAGCCGCGGTCAAGCATCTGTGATCCGTGCAAGGTGTAACCGACCCTCGGCCCGACCTCGAGTCCGACGATCGCCGCGAGCAGGAAGTCGGCACCCGTCACGGTTCGCGACTGCGCGGTCGCCGTCGACAGCAGCGCGGGAATGACCAGCGAACAGCTGTGCACAGGTGCGATCGGGTGGAAGTCGTCGAGTTCGAAGCCTTGGATGAACGTGCCGTTCAGCACGGCGGCCGCGGGTCCGCTGGTGGATTTGCCGGTGCCGATCACAGCGGTGTCGCCGTGGTTCTCCAGCGCGAGGACGGCGTCGGTGGCAACCCGCGACCAGGGCAGTTGCGCTCCGATCAGGCCGCAGCCCAGGCCGTCGAGCAGTAGGTGTTTGGCCCGTTCGACCACCGTCTCCGGAATGTCGCTGAGGCCGAGCCCGGTAACCCAGGAAGCCAGCTGTCCGGTCGGGCCGTCCGGATCGGTCGCGTCCTGCCGCTCGACCGTGGTCGCGGTCATCGGAGCTCCTCCGTGGAAAGGTTGCGGTGTTATCCTGTTGTTATATAGTCATAACAAATATCGTCGACTCGGGCAAGAGGGGTGTGAAAACATTGGTGCTCATGCAGCAGACCGGTGGCGCAGTGGGACCGGTGGCCGGCGGCGCCGGAGTGCCGCTGCATCGTCAGCTGTTTCTGGTGCTGCACGACGAGATCGCTCGCGGCGCGGTGGCTCCCGGCGACGCGCTGCCTACCGAACAGGTCCTGTGCGAGCAGTTCGGGGTGTCTCGCATCACGGTGCGCCGCGCTCTGGCCGACCTTGCCGAGCAGGGCTACATCGAACGGCGACAGGGCGTCGGATCGTTCGTCCGTCAACCTGTCCGTTCCGAGGAGACGCCGCCGGTCGGTTCCTACATGGACGGTCTGCGACAGACGCAGTTCCAGACCTCCATCGAGGTGCTGGAGCACGACATCCGCACGCCGCCAACCCCGATCGGCGAGGCGCTCGGCGGCGCCGGCGAGCTGCTGCACATCCTGCGGGTGCGCCGCGAACGCCGAACTCGCGAGCCGCTGATGGTCACCGAAGCCTGGTTGCCGGCCGATCTCGCCGCCACGTTGACCGCATCCGCGCTACGACGTCATCCGTTGTACGAGTTATTGTCCGGTTCCGACATCGGGGTTGATCGGATGCAGCATGAGATCACCGCCGAGATTGCGGGCCCGCGCAACGCGCGCCTGCTCAACACGGCGATCGGTTCGGCGCTGCTTCGCGTCAACCGCCTCGCATTCGTGGCCGGATCGCCGCATCACCACGTGTCGATTCTGCTGTCGCCCAACCGCAGTCGCGTGCTGATCGATCAGACCGCCGACGAACTCCACACCGGCGACGGTCTGGCGATCGCCCACGACGTGCGTCGCGAGCCCGAGCACCGCCGTTCACGGTGATGTCGCTGGCCGAGATCGAGTTGCGGCTGCGGCGATCCAACGTCAGCGCCGCGCAGATAACCCACGCAGGACGGACGATCCTCGAGGCGGGCGACGTCGCTCGCCCGATCGACATTCACTCGATACGCAAGTCGATCATGAGTACGCTCGTTGGCCAGGCCTATGACCGGGGTGACCTCGATCTCGATACGACGTTGGGGGAGTTGGGAATCGACGACGGGCCCGGCCTGACCGACCGGGAGAAATCCGCGACGATTCACGACCTTCTCGCCGCACGGTCCGGCGTACACCTGCCGGTCGACGATGGGGGTAGGCTCGGACGCCCGGCGCGAGGGTCGCACCCTCCGGGCAGCTTCTGGTGCTACAGCAACTGGGACTTCAACGTGCTGGGCAACATCTACGAACGCATCACCGGCCGCAGCGTGTTCGTCGCATTCGACCATGATCTGGCCGACCCGTTGGGCATGTCCGATTGGGACGTCTATCGGCACGGTTCGTACCGGTATCGGGCCGACATCCTGGGTGGCACAATCCGTTACCCGAACTACAAATTCCATCTTTCGGCCCGGGACCTCGGCAAGCTCGGACGGCTGTATCTCGACAACGGCGTGTGCAATGGCCGGCGGTTGCTGTCACCCGAGTGGATCGCGCGGAGCACCAGCCCACTCTCGCGGACCAACCAGCCGGCCGGACTCGTGGGAACGTACGGTTATTGCTGGTGGATAGCGGGCCCGTCGGAGGAGTTGAGCCGCGCCGGAATTGTGGACGGCACGTTCTCCGCGATCGGCTTCGGCGGTAACTTCGTGACGGTCCTGCCTGACCTCGATGCGGCGGTGACCGTGCTCGCCGATTCCGGTGCAACGCCGCTCACCAACGACGAGTACTCCGCGCTCATCGCTGACCTCGCAACGGTGTTGTCCTAACGGATCAACCCGACACCGGGGATGAACCGGCCGACGCTGCCCGTGTAGTCCCGGTAGACCCCGCCGTGCTTGGCCAGCAGGTACGGCTCCTCGACGCGGCGCACCTGCAGTTCGAGGGCGGCGGTCGTAAGGGCCAGACCGGCGATCGTCACCACGTTGGCTGCGACCAAGGCGATCCCGCATTCGAAGACGAGCATCGCCGAGTAGATGGGGTTACGTACCCAACTGAACACCCGGCCCCGCACGAGCTCGGTCGTCTCGTCGGCATCCACACCGACGCGCCAGGAGTCGCCCATTTCGAGCTGCGCCCAGACCGTCAGCGCAATGCCCAGCGTCGCCAACACGATGCCCACCAGGTGAATCCACCCGGCCTGCAGAACTCTCAGGGGCGCAACGGCCGACGCGAACTGCAACGCCGGCCCGAGCACCGTGACCGCCAGCGCAGCGGCGAACCCCGCGCCGGCGACTCGTTCCACCGACCCGATGCGACCGCGGGCACCGCGGATACCCGTCGAGCCGGTCCGTCGATGCTGTAGCCAAGCGCGCCAGCCGAACCCGAGCAGACCGAACACCGCCATCAACGACAGCGCCACGACGGCGGCACCCGACGGCGACATCGTCGTCAGCCCGGCAATGTCGCGTCGTCGATGGCGTCGGCGTACGGCGCGCAGTCTCCGGCGCCGGGTGTCAGGGTCGCCAGCGCCCCGGCCGCACAGGCCCGACGCATGGCGTGGCGACGGTCCACGGC
>JBAWAV010000223.1:0-1652 GCA_049589475.1 Mycobacterium sp. | reverse complement strand
ACAGCGACGAGAGTACGACAGCCCTGTTCTCGCGGCGAAGGTCCAGCACCGTGCCGCGCCGTCGATGCTGCATCGCCACCTAAATTCCAAACTTGAAACCAAAGTACGTCACAACCGAGCGTAACGTAGCGCCGTGCGCGCTCCTCGGAGGCAAGCCACCGGAGCCGCCCCGCTCGCGTCATTTGACGGATCCCGCCGTGAGGCCGGTGACGAGGAAACGCTGCATGAGCAGGAATCCGGCGACCACGGGAATGCTCACCACGATCGAGGCGGCCCTGATCTGGTTCCAGTAGACGTCGTTCTGGGTGGAGTAGTCCCGCAGCCCGACGGCCAGCGTCCGGGTGGTGTCGTTCGTCATCACGGATGCGAACAGCACTTCGCCCCACGCCGTCATGAACGCGTAGATCGCCACCGTGATGATGCCGGGAATGGCCGCCGGGATCACCACGCGAAACAACGCGCGAAGCGGTCCGCAGCCATCCACCCAGGCCGCTTCGTCGAGGCCGCGCGGAATCGAGTCGAAGTAGCCGACCAGCAGCCAGATGGAAAACGGCAGCGAGAACGTCAGGTAGGTGATGATAAGCCCGGTCCGCGAGCCGAGCAGCGTGATCCCGGTCGCGTTCCCGATCGATACGAAGATCAGGAACAGCGGGAGCAGGAACAAGATCCCGGGGAACATCTGGGTGGACAGCACCACCAGCGTGAACACCCGGCGACCGCGGAATCGGTAGCGGCTGACCGCGTACGCGGCGAACGTGGCGACCAGGACCGACAACGCGGCGGCGCAGCTGCACACGATCAGCGAGTTCTCGAAGTACTGCGCGAGCGGGACGGTCTGCCACATCTGGATGTACGAGCTGAACGTGATCGGCGATGGGATCCAGCGGAACGTGCCGGTCACGTCCTGCAGCGGCTTCAGTGAGCTGCTGACCATCACGTAGAGGGGCAGCAGGGCGAAGATCGTCGCCGCGGTGAGCACGATCCGGCGGGTCCAGATGAAGCTCCGCGGCGGCGCCATCGGCGCTCGCCTGGCCGCCGCCTTCCGGCCGAGGCTACGCATCGCGACGCCTCGACGTGAACAGCAGGTAGCCGCCGGAAACCACCAGCAGGAACAGCAGCAGCAGGACCGACATCGCCGAGCCTTCCCCGAAGTTCCAGGTGAGGAACGACGCATCGTAGATATGAATCGAGATGACGTCGGCCGGCGGCGGCGCGCCGTTGCCGAACAGCACGTACGGCGTCGTGAAGTCGTTGAAGGTCCACAGGAACAGCACCAGGACGAGCACCTGGTTGACCGGCCGCAACGACGGCATCGTGATGAGCCGGATCTGCTGCCTGACTCCGGCCCCGTCGATGGCGGCGGCCTCGTAGAGCTCGCGCGGGATGGACTGCAGCCCCGCCATGACCACCAGGAACGCGAACGGCCAGTTCCGCCAGACCGACACCGTCACCAGCGCGATGAAGCTGTTGTCGCCGAGCAGCCAGAAGGTTGGGCTGCTGGTGATCCCGAGCTCGTTGTGCAGCACGTAGTTGATCAGGCCGTTGTTGTACTGGAACATGAACGCCCAGGTGATGACCGACGTGTAGGCCGGCAGCGCGTACGGCGTCAGGAAGATGGCCCGGAGCAGGCCGCGGCCGCGGAACGAGTCCTG
>JBAWAV010000222.1:0-8311 GCA_049589475.1 Mycobacterium sp. | reverse complement strand
TGTCCTTCGAAGGCCTGGTGCATGTTGCGCCGCGCAGCGGAATCACCGTCATCGGCATCAGCTCCAAGGACGTGATCGACAGCTTCACCATTCTGGGTGTCCTGACCGGACAGGCCGCTGCCTGGGCCGCGCAGCGCGTAAATCCAGAGGAGCTCGCTTCACTACGCGAGCTCGCCGCCGAGGTCGCCGCGCGGTCGGGTGACGACAGCATCGGCGAAGCCAACTGGCGCTTCCACCAGGAGATTCACCGCGCGGCTCATTCCCGGCGGCTGCTCGCGCAACTTACCCAAGCCGCCCGCATGGTCCCTACCAACTTCCTAACCCTCTTCCCCGAACACGAAAAGCACTCCCTCGATGAGCACGACGAACTGATCGAGGCAATCGCCGATCACGACGCCGAGCGCGCCCGTTCGGTCGCCGAAAGCCACGTACTGGAAGCCGGCCGGTCGCTGGCATCCTGGCTTGACCAACACTGACCAACGCCGTGGGATGCGCCGAGACATCAACAACATCCGCGATCTCGATCGGAGGCTAAGTGGACATCACCAAAATTGTTGACAAGTACTTCCGGCCTATCGTTGCGTCGGCTGCGGCGATATTTCTGATCCCCTGGGTTCTGTACCTGGAACTGGTGCTGCCCACTCACTACGAGGCCTATCACTGGCGCGGAGCATGGGTCGGGTTCGACGTAGGACTCGTGGTATTCCTTGCCGCCACAGCCATTCTGGGGTTTTTACGTTCCCACCTGCTCAGCATCGCCGCGTTCGCCACCGGCGTGCTGCTGCTGGTCGACGTGTGGTTCGACATCATGACCGCTTCGCCGCACGACCGACCGACGTCGATCATCACCGGCCTGTGCGGAAACATCCCGCTAGCGTTGATTTTGATGGGTATCGGGATTCAAATCGGCCGCCGCATCTACCAGCTCGCCGAAAAAGCAACACTCGATATCGAGCGCGGCCTATGAGCGTCGCGGGCCGAACTCGCCGCGGGACAACCGTGACCAGCTATCAGGTGCAGCTTCGCGACGGCCAGGAGTCCACCGTCACAACACGCCCGACTGGTTCACAAAATGAATAATTTAATAGCGCTAGCTAATCTCCTAGGGCCGAATAGCCGCACGTCTGAGCGGCCGAGGGCGTTCTGCCGCAGCGGGATTCACCCCCATCCGGCAAGGGTCTTTCGGCCCTATTCGCGCAGACGTTAGAGCCGGAAACATTTCGCGATGTGTGTGTCAGCGAGCCTGAGGCCCACGAGCCCGCGCGCCCACCCAAGGCTGCCGTGCCGACTGGTTTCGGGCCGTTAGAACGCCGCCGGTCTGATGGGCAACGCTCCTCGCCCACGACCACCCTGACTTTGATGCCGGCGCTGGTGGTCCTTTCGCGGCTTGTCGTGCCCGTCCTGCTGACCGACGCTGACGACGAGATTCTGTTCGTGAATCCCGCGTTCGCCGACCTGGTCGGGGTCGATTCGTCTGCACTACAAACCGTGACCTTGAACGAGATCTGTCACACCGCGGGAGCGGATATCACGGCCGGTGATTACGGCGGTTGGCGTGGGTTGGTCAAGTTGGCTCATGCGGACGGTTGGCCGATCTACGCGAGCATGACCAGCGATTGGTTCAGCGACTGCGGATCTCCCGTCAGGTTGGCCACGTTCACCGACGTGGACAAGCAGGTGTGGGCCACGACCGTCTGCAGACAACTGCCGACGTTTCTTTGGTGACCTCGGCTCAGGGAACCAGCACGACCTTCCCAACGTTCTCGCGCGCAGCCAGGATTCGGTGTGCTTCCGGCGCATCGGCGAACGGCACCACCGCATGCACGACCGGCGCCGCGGTGCCGTCCGACGCCACCGCCGAGGAAGATGTTGCAATGCCCGCTATCGCGCCGACGCCCTTCTTCACTTCCGACAACGACGCCTTCGTTCCCAACCAGATCGCCCACGGCGGGTGGGGCCCCACCCTGGGTGGGCATGTGGTGGGAGGCCTGTTGGCGAGGAGCGTCGAGGCCGAGCGGGCCGATTCGGACTTGGTTCCTGCGCGCTTCACGGTCGACATCCTGCGCCGGGTGGCCGGAGAGCCCGTCGAGGTTCAGTCGAACGTGGTCAGATCGGGCCGGCGCATGCAGGCGGTCGACGCGACCATGACACAGGGCGGAGAGCTGGTCGCCCGCGCCTCAACGCTTTTCCTTCGCCGCAGCGCGCAACCCGCTGTGCTGCCCTGGACGACCGACATCGTCATGCCGCCGTTGCCTGCGGAGCCGGCCCAGTTCGATGATGCTGCGCCGCTTTTCATCACACCTTTCGGTCGCGACGCCAACGACGGGGGTAACCCCTGGCAGTACCCGGGCCCGAGGTTTGCGTGGCTTCGGCATATTCACGCACTGGTCGACGACGAGGAACCGACACCCTTTGTGTGCGCAGCCATGGCAGTCGACGTCACCGCATCCCTGACTGGTTTCTCCGAGGCGGGACTGGGATTCATCAACGCCGACTACACGATGACGCTTTGCCGGCTGCCGGACGGCCCTTACATCGGCCTGGCGGCTTTGACGCACTACAGCGACGCCGGAATCGCGACAGGCAGCGCCAGTATGTTTGACGTTCACGGGCCGATCGGTACCGGCGTGACTACGGCCGCCGCCAATCCGCATTTTGTTGGGGCGAGCGATTAAGTAGCAAGACGATCGCGGCATTCGCAGGCGAGACGCTCGCGGAGCTGATTTACTGTCGGTGCAACAGTAAATCAAACCAGAATGCTGGATAGCGCCGATGAGGCGCACCCTCGCGCCCTGCGGCGGCGTGGTCCGTCGCGGGGATCTTGTATGAAACATGTTGCAGTACAACCAAACCGAGTGCGGGTGGCTTCAGGTCAACAGATATCGAGATCTCAACGAGAGCGGCACAGGAGGCAGGTCGGTGAAGACCAAAGGCGCGCTGGTCTGGGATTTCAATCAGCCATGGTCGGTTGAGGAGATCGTTATCGGTGAGCCTCGCAAAGGCGAGGTGAAGGTGCGAATGGAAGCCGCGGGGCTGTGTCACTCCGACCACCATGTGGTCAACGGCGACATTCCGATGGCATCGTTTCCCATGCTCGGAGGTCACGAAGGTGCCGGCGTCGTTGTCGAGGTCGGCGACGGTGTCGAGGGACTCTCAGTGGGTGACCATGTTGCAGCGTCGTTCATTCCGTCATGCGGTACCTGCCCGTCCTGCCGCGCGGGCGAGACCAATTTATGCGACCTCGGCATGGGACTGATGGCCGGAACCGCCGTCTCCGATGGGACATTTCGAGTTCAGGCCAAGGGCCAGAATGTGTATCCGTACGCGTTACTCGGCACCTTCGCGCCGTACATCGTGGTCCACCAGACCTCGCTGGTGAAGATTGACCCCGACATACCTTTTGACATCGCGGCGCTCGTCAGCTGCGGTGTGACAACAGGGTTCGGGTCGGCGACGCGCGCCGCCGAAGTTCGGCCCGGTGACGATGTGGTCGTCGTCGGTCTTGGCGGCGTCGGCACCGCCGCGCTGCTGGGTGCAATGAGTTGCGGCGCGCATCGGATCTTCGTTGTCGATCCGGTGGAATGGAAACGCGAACAAGCGCTCAAATTCGGCGCCACCCGCGCCTACGCCGACATCGACACTGCGCTCATGGCGATCGCCGAGATCACCGTCGGCCGAATGGCGCGCAAGGTGATCGTGACCGTCGGTCGGGTCGACGGAGCGGACCTCGACAAATACGTGTCCGTCACTGCAAAGGGCGGGACCTGTGTCATCACGGCGATGGGCAGCGTCGTGGAGACCGCCGCGACGTTGAACCTGTCATTGTTCGCGCTGCTGCAGAAGAGGTTGCAAGGCACCATTTTCGGAGGCGGCAACCCCCAGCACGACATTCCCTTACTGTTGGCGATGTACAGCTCCGGCAGGCTGAACCTCGATGACATGGTGACTCGCCGCTACAGCCTCGAACAGATCAACGAGGGTTATTCGGATATGTTGGAGGGCCGCAATATTCGGGGTGTCATCACCTTTGACGATGCGGATCGATGACGTGCATTCGACTGTTGATCCGCAGACAGACCGTCGGCCAGACGTTGATCTGACCGACGGCGCTTTTTATGCGGATGACTCGCGGTCCGCATACAGGTGGATGCGAGACGCTGGCTGACCACGAGATCATCAACGCGAAAAGATAATCCTGCTGTTCGAATCGGCGAATTTCGACGAAACGGTGTTCGGCGATCCGGAGAGCTTCAGGATCGACCGGTATCCCAACAACCACATGGCATTTGGCTTCGGAACCCACTTCTGCCTCGGCAATCAGCTGGCGCGCCTGGAGCTGTCGATGATGAATCAGAAGTTGCTGCAACGGCTTCCCGACATGCGACTGGCGTCCGGGGAACCGCTGCCGCTGCGACCGGCGAACTTCGTCACTGGTCTGGAGAAGATGCCGGTCGTATTCACGCCGTCGACGCCGGTGGGTGATTAGGCGTCGGCGCTGACCGTTTCCACTGCAATCGACTGTGCGTTGTCATGCCTGCGTCGTCGGTCCTTGTCGCCGACAGGGTCAGGATCTCGCCGTGGATGCCGGCATGCCGAAACTGCACCTGCGTCAACAACTCCGGCATCATCGACATGGTGACGTGGTGCCGCAGCGTCGAGGTTTCCTCGTCGACCGAAAAGCGTCCTCCGTAGGAGATGTAGCCCTTCATGCCCGAGTCGGCGAGCTGAGCCGACTTGTGGCCGTCGACGGTATAGAGAATGAGGCCAATCGGTGCCGTGCCGAGAGGATGGCGGTCCTCGCCGGTGGCTGCGTCGCGCGCGACAAACGACACCAGTTCCCACGCACCCAGCACGGCCTCGCGCAGCGTCCCGCTCACCGGCGGATACCGATCGTCATGAGCCGGTTTTGTGCCTTGGGCCGCAGCACCATTGTCAATCCTCACCGTCGGCGGTTCGATACCGTCCGCGCCCACCGATGCTTATGCAGGTCAGCGTCATACCTGGATCTGGCCGATCGGATGCTACCGGTGGCGTTCTGCTTCGCGTCGCCCAGCGTGCCGCCACCGGAGTTCGGTTGAACACGGGACAGTCGGATGGCCATGGATCAAACTGGTGTTTATGGCCTATCTCAAGCCCCCCTGGTTCACCGCCAAGATCTTCAACCCGATTGCGATGGCGACCGGGATGAGCAATGTCGAAACGCTGACCCTGACCAAACGCGGTACCAAGGAAACCCAGAAGATCCCTGTTGTCACGGTTGAGGTCGACGGAGTCAGGTATCTGGTGTCCACCCGCGGCGAGTCCCAGTGGGTGAAGAATGCGCGGGCAAACCCCGCGGTGAGCATCGCGTCGAAGACTGGCACGGTCCACTACGTCGCCGCAGAGACGCCCGTGCAGGACAGGCGGACCATCCTGGACGCGTACAAGGTCAAGGCCGGAAAGGTGGTCGAGGGCTACTTCGCGAAACTGCCGGACCCCGCCGACCACCCGGTATTCGCGCTGCACCCCGCATAGTCGCTGCGGGTCGGGCTCAGGGAACTAGCACGACCTTCCCAATGTTCTCGCGCGCAGCCAGGATTCGGTGTGCTTCCGGCGCATCGGCGAACGGCACCGCCGCATGCACGACTGGCGCCGCGGTGCCGTCCGACAACGCCGTCGACAGTGGTCCGATCCAGGGCTCGAGGGTGCCGCGGTCGTCCCACAGTCGCAGCATGTTCAGGCCTATGACGGTTTTAGAGTCCTCCATCTGTTTGATCAGGTTGAACCCGCGCAGCATCGCCAGCACCTGCGGCGCCACGCGTCGCAGGGACCGCTTCTCGCCCTGTTGCATCGCCGAAAAGCCATAGGCGACAAGCCGTCCGCCCGGGCGCAGCAGGTCCATCGACCGCCGCAGTGACGTGCCGCCTAGGGCGTCGAGCACGATGTCGTAGGGGCTCAAGCCTTTCCACCATCCATTGCGGCGATAGTCGATGGCCTGGTCGATGCCGAGCGCGGTGAGCTGCCCGTGTTTGCCTGGCGATGCGGTGCCGTGCACGACCGCGCCGGCGGCCTTGGCCAACTGCACCGCCGCGATGCCGACGCCGCCGGCGGCGGCGTGTACCAGCACCCGCTCGCCCCCTTGCAGCGAGCCATAGCCATGCAACGCCGCCCAGGCCGTCGCGTAGTTGACCGGGATAGCGGCGCCCTGCTCAAAGCTCATCGAGTCGGGGAGCGCGACGGTGTCGTTCTCGCCGGCGTTGACAATCTCGGCGTAGCCGCCGAAGCGGGTTCCGGCCAGCACCCGCTGTCCCAGCCGTGCGGGATCGACGCCGTCGCCGACGGCCTCGACGGTTCCGGCCACCTCGTAGCCGACCACGCTGGGCACCTTGGGGGCGTCGGGGTAGAGCCCGACGCGGGCGAGATGATCGGCGAAGTTGACTCCGGCCGCATGGACCGAAATACGCACCTGACCGGCCGCAGGCGGTGGGGGATCGGGACGTTCCTGCACCTTGAGCACCGAGGGCGGGCCGTGCTTGGTGATGACGACTGCGCGCATGACCCCAGGCTAAAGGTGGCTTGCGACGAAAGTCGCCGCCTGGGCCGGCATTCCGGAATGCGAATAGGAAAGGTGTGTCGCCGAGGTCATCTCTTCATGCGTCGGCACCGTAAACAGTGCGCCTGAAGTGCAGACCGGGTCGCCGGTCGCACACAAATCGATGGACTTCGCGCCGTACCACGGGCTGAGCGTGCTGACCGGCGCACCCAGATATCTGTCCGAAGGATTCCCGAAGAAGGCAAGAGCGGCGACGTGATCGGCGACATCCTGCGGCAGCGACACGGGGACGAAGCCCGACACCGGAGCCTGGGCGATGGTGATCAGATCTATCACGACTGCGCCCAGAGAGTGTCCGCCGAGCACCAACTTGGTGTTGGGGCAGGTGGCGGCCATCGACTCGATATGAGCGTTCGCGTCGACCGCGCCGGCGTTTGCCGATGGGACGTAGTCGTCGGAGGCCGGGTAGTTGACCGGATAGATCGCGAAAGACCGACCCCCGATCTGCGGACGCAGTGAATCGATGAACTGCTGTCCGACCACGCCGACACCGGGCGGCTCGTCAGGCGCCCGGGCGAACGTCACCTCGACGTCGGGGCAGGGAGCTGCGGATGCCGGGGCGCCATCGACCGGCGCCACCAAGGTGGTCAGCGCCACGGCAACCAGGACACGAGCAATGTGGCGAGCGCTCACCCCGTCATGCTGACACATTGCGACGGGCTCAGGGGTCGCGTTGTGACGCTTTGGATCGGTCAGCCCGGGGGAGCGAACAGCTCGAGCGCAATGCCGTCCGGGTCGCGAAAGCTCAGGCCCGAGCCGTAGGGCGCGTCGACGATTCCACCGTGCTGAACGCCGAGCTCGTTGAGCCGGGCCATCCAGGTTTCCAAGTCTCCGCGGGTGGCGCAGCCGAAGCCGACATGGTCCAGGCCAACCCGGAATTCACTGAAGCGCTCGTCGGGCGCCGGAAGCTCGTGCTGGTGGATTCCGAACAAGGTGCCGCCGTCGAGAATCCACACCAGGTGACGGAATCCCGCGGCGGTGTGCTCGTCGACCACCGGATCTGCGTCGAACATCCTGCGGTACCAGGGGCCGCTGACCGCGATGTCTCGCACGGTGATCGCGACATGGTTGAGTCCCGGGAATGCCATCCCCACAGTGTGACCTACGTCGCATCCAGGCGTCGACGTGGCGAGCGCCACATTTACTTCGTCTGCCTAATTAGTCAGACTTGGTACATGACTTCTCAACTGACGCCCGAGCGCACCACTTCACCGGCGCCCAAGCTCGAGGAGAGCAACCAGCGCATCTACCTGCAGCCGTGGTTCTGGATGGCCATGCTGAGCATGATCGCCATCGTCCTGGTCACCACGACTTTCTGACCGCTAGACGATTCGCCGGCCCCGGCTGGCGCGGAACCGCATGTCCCACAGGTAAAGCCGATAGCCAAAAATCCACGCCTGGTGTGGAATCAGGCGGTCGGCCAGCCGCAAAGCGGCCAGCAACCACTCAAAGCGTCGCTGCTGGGATTCTGACCACCCCAAGCGCATCAGCGCGCGGAATTCCGGGGGCAGAAATCCCGTCGTCGCGAACAGGTTGAACGGTCCGGCCAGCGCGCGCAAAGGTTGGGGCAGGAATTTCATCGCCGCGACACCGTGCAGGTGTTCGCGGACCGCAGGGTCGATGCGCAGGCCGTCCAGCGACCGCTTCCAGTAGTCGTCGAAGGCGACCCGATCGGTCGGCCACATCGTCTCTCGCACCTGCAGCGTGGTGCCCAGCCGC
>JBAWAV010000221.1:0-3661 GCA_049589475.1 Mycobacterium sp. | reverse complement strand
GTCGGGCTCGCGGCGGATCAAGGAATCCGCCAGACATCGTCCCTGCTGACCGCCAAGCTCCTGTTCTTGAGGCACCAACCAGTTACAGCCGAGGCTGGCTCCCTTTGTGCACACAATCCAGATCTGGCCGTCGATAACAGCGGCGCCCGACGAGGTCGCGACCATAGTGCGGCTCGGGACATGAAATCCAAATTCTGCCAAGCAATTCGGGCAGCGCCGCGATTCGAATGAGACGAAGCCACGGCAGACGGGGCAGGCGAACGCGCGCACGGATTCTATCGTGGCAGTCCGCGCGGGCCAGCCGCATCGTTTCAGCCAGGCAATGCCGATTCGCCGCGGGCGAGACCAGATCGTCCAAAGGTTTTTCCAGCCGAGTTATCAGCTCGCGTCGCTCCACCGGAACCATTGCCGCAATCGCAGCGTCGGACGCTGGAAAAGCAGCCATGGCCCGTGCCTACCCAAAAGCGTTGACAACGCACATGTCCGGGCGCGCCGGACCCGTCATTGCGGTTTTGCGGTCGTGAACGATTCGATGTGGTCGATCGTGGTGTTCAGTGCGGTTTCCAGCGGTTCGGGGTCGCGCAGTGTCTTGGTGAGGAGAAGGCCCCCCTGCAGGGTGGTCAGCAGTGCTGTTGCCAGGCTGTCGATATTGGTGCCGGGTAGGAACTCGCCGCGCTCCGCCATGGCGCCTAGGCCGGTGCGGATCGCTCTTTGCCAGCGCCGGTAGCCCGCTGCCAGGTCTTCGCGTGCATCGGCGTCGCTTTCGGCGAGTTCGCTGGCCAGCGTGCCCAGAGGGCAGCCGCCGCGGTAACCGCCATTCCGCTGAAAGGCGACGATCAGCTCGGCCCAGGCGCGCAATGCGTCCACATCGTCGAGGCACATGAGCAGGGTTTCTTGGATCCCGACAATGGTGTCCGTCTGGTACTCGATGACGGCGCGGGTAAGGGACCGTTTGTCGCCGAAGTAGTGATAAATCTGCGATGCGCTGACATCCGCGGCGGCCTGGACGTCTTCGGTGCTCGTGCCGGCGACCCCGCGGGCGTTCATCAGGCTGGCGGCGGCGGCGACGATCCGGTCCCGGGTGGCGCGCCCTTTAGGGGTGACCATCGACCGAGTCTACCGATTTTGGAGTTGACATTCCAAAAAGCCGATGGTTTTGTGGAGTGATCAATCCAATTTGCGCGTGAAGGCGGTCCCATGACGACTCAGACACCCAGCATCGAAGAGCAGACACAGGCGTTCGTGACGGGAGCCGCCGCCGCAATGCCGGCAGAAGTCGTGGGTGCTTTCACCGCCGAACAAGTCAGACTGGACGCCGCGGGTGTGCCCACGGCCGTCAGCGGACCGGGTGCAGTGATGCCCGACGGCGACCTGCTCGACATCCACGGCGCCGCCACTTCGTTGGCGCAGGCGCGCGCCGGTCGGCCCGCAGTGGTGGTGTTCTATCGGGGGGCGTGGTGCCCGTACTGCAACATCGCGTTACGCACCTACCAAGCCGAATTGGCGCCCGCGCTCGAGGAGCGGGGCTACGCGATGATCGCGGTCAGCCCGCAGAAGCCCGATGGGTCGCTGACCGCCGCTGAAACCAACGAGTTGACCTACACGGTGGTGTCCGACCCCGGCAACCAACTCGCTTCTGCGCTGGGCATTCTGACCGCGCCCTCCGCTGAAGCCGTTGCAGCACAACAGAAGCTGGGACTGGATCTGGCTGAGCACAACGCTGATGGCGGCCTGACGCTGCCGATGCCCACGACGGTGGTCGTCGATGCCACCGGAGTGATCCGCTGGATCGACGTGCACCCCAACTACACGACCCGCAGCGAGGTGCCCGACATTCTGGCCGCGGTGGACTCGGTCCGCTGAGCTACGTCGCCGCTGCGCTCGCGGGTGCGGTTAAGAGAACAGGTCCGCGAGGTTGACGAAGGTGCCCAAGGCCGCGAACAGCGGGACCTCGGCGCCGGCTATGAGGTCGTATGGAACCAATGCCGTGTCGGCAGACGTCGGATCGAGGATCGAGGCAAGGAAGTTACCGGCCTCCAGCTGATCCGTGACAATGTTCGCGTCCCACGCGGGGAGACTGGTGAGCAGGTCCTTAATTGCGTCGGCCAGGGGGGTGAGCGAGGAAACGTCGTACGAGAGCGTGCTGCTGATGTCGCTCATGATGTCTGTCGGTGACGAGCTGAGCGTCACGTCGGAAACCGGGAAGCCGACGAGCTTGAGCAAACCATCGATGACGTCACTAAACGACGGGTCCTGGGGGGCGACGCCGATCGTATACAACGAGTTCTCGAACGGCACAAGTGGCGCAACTTGGTCTTGGTAACTGACGGGGTGCTGCAAATCGTTGAGGGCGTCGGTGACGCCCTGGTGCCAGCCGTTACTGAGTGCGTCGGCGAGTTGCGTGTGGTTGATGTCGGGGGATAGCCCGAAGGTAGTGGGTTCATTCGCCGGCCCCTGGTTCCAGCCCTCGGTGATACTGCCGTAGCCCTCGTTCACCAGGATCTGGGTATCGGGTTCAAGCAGGTCGTAGAGCGGCTGTCCGATTTTCGGGATCAGCAGCAGCGGCTCCAGTATCGGCAGGTTGTCGTTCGGGATCATGTAGTAGTCGGTCAGCCCTTGCCCGGTGACCGCCTCGGACCCCGGCAACAGAATCGCGTTGTTGATCTGTTCGGGGGTGAGATCTAGGTACGTGAAGTGCTCCAAAAAGAATCCCAGCGTGGCGTTGAGGTCCGACAGCAGGTTCGTCGTGTAGTGCGGGAAGTCGGCGAAACCGTCGTATTCGAGGGTGTAGATGTCGGTCGGATAGAGGTCAGATGGTGTCGCGGGTTCAAACGGGACGTCCAGCGAAGTGAAAGCCGAGGTGTTACCGGCCGGAAAGTCGAAGGTATTGATGAAGCCGCCGTTGGGATTAAGGAGATCGCCGACCAGCACGAAGTGCACATCGTCACTCGGGACGCCATCGGCGTGCAGCTGCTGCATGATCAGCGAGGAAGCCTCTGAACTCTGCGAGTAGCCGAAAACCACGACTGGATTCTCGGGGCTCACCTTTCCGCCGGATATTTGGCTTTCGATGTCGGAGACCATGATCGGCTGGTCCTGACCCACCGACGTGCCGTACGGGAGGCTGTTGGGGTCCAGCGCAGACGACCCATCGGGAATGTACGAAGACTGGCCGGTACCGGTGAAGCCGAGTTGCTGCAGATACAACGTGTCGGCGGCACCCACGTACTGCGAGGGTGGTGTCGGGACAAGGGTTGGACCAAAAATCAACGCCGTACCGTCACCGAGCGGAGAATCCGCGGTGTCGGCGAGTGCGGCCGCCGGCTTCAGCGTCGAGGTCAAACCACACAGACCCACGGTGACTAGCAGGCCGACGCTTACCCGATGTAACTCCCTAATCGACATCTGACACCCCTCGAACCGCCGATGTTGAAACAGTTGAAAACCGGGCGTGCAAAGCACAATTGGAATAGTCACTCGCGTTGAGGTAGGGCGAGTTCAGTAACGCGCCACTGCAGTTTCGCCCGGCCCCGGGGCGGTACTACTCCGCGTCTACGCCAACCCATTATTTCCGGACCCCAGCCCGCCAGTGCCGCCGACGCCGGCCGTGCCGGGGGTCGCGCCAAGCCCGGCATTGCCGCCGTTGCCACCGATGCCGAGC